>JBKPAK010000302.1:0-8208 GCA_046726415.1 Candidatus Methylomirabilota bacterium | reverse complement strand
GCGCGGGATACCCATCGCCGAGGCCGCCCTCAGCGGTGCGCGGCTGCGCTTCCGGCCGATCCTCATGACCGCCTTCGCCTTCATCTTCGGCGCGCTGCCGCTGGTGATGGCCTCCGGTTCGGGCGCGGTGGCCCGCCAGATCCTTGGCACGGCCGTGGTGGGCGGCATGCTGGCGGCGACGATGATCGCGGTGTTCATCATCCCGGTGACGTTTGCCGTGGTCGAGCGCCTGGCGCGCGGTCGGGCGAGCCCGGACACGCCACCCGTTCCGCCGGTGACCGAAGGAGGAACACCCTCATGAGACGGACGACCAGCGTGCTCACCACTGTCGCAGTGCTCGCCGTGGTCGGCTGTGCCGTCGGTCCCGACTATCATCGGCCGGTGGTGAGCGCGCCCGCGGCGTTCCGCGGAGAGACGGGGCCGTTGGATCCTGCCTCGCTCGCCGATCTCCCGTGGTGGGAGGTGTTCGAGGATACCGCCCTCCAGGATTTGATTCGCGAGGCACTCGCCGGTAACTACGACCTCCGCATCGCCGTGGCGCGCGTCGAGCAAGCCCGCGCGCTGGCCGGCGTGGCCCGCGCCGAGTTCTTTCCGTGGATCAACTACCAGGCGGGCGTGCAGCGGGACCGCGGCGTCTTCAAATTCACCCCGGACCTCGAGCTGCCCCAGGGCGGAACTGACAACCTGTTTCTGGGCGGGCTGGCCGCCACCTGGGAGATCGATGTGTGGGGACGTATCAGGAGATCCAACGAGGCGGCGCGCGCCGAGCTGCTCGCCACGGAGGAGGGCCGTCGCGGCGTGCTCCTCAGCTTGGTGAGCGATGTCGCCCAGGCGTACTTCGATCTGCTGGCCCTCGACTGGCGCCTCACCATCGCCCGCGATGCCACCGACTCCTTCGGGCGGACCTACCAGCTGTTCCGGCGCCGCTTCGAGCTCGGCGTCGTCTCCACCTTGCAGACGTCGCGCGCCGAGGGGGCACTCGCCTCGGCCGCCGCCGCGGTGCCGGACATCGAGCGGCAGATCGCGGTCAAGGAAAACCAGATCAACGTTCTGCTCGGACGAGATCCACTCGCGGTTCCACGGGGACGTCTTCTCGCCGAGCAGCGGCTACCGCCGGCTGTTCCCCCCGGACTGCCGTCGGCCCTGCTCGAGCGCCGGCCGGACGTGAGACAGGCTGAGCAGCGGCTGGCGAAGGCCAACGCCCAGATCGGCGTGGCCAAGTCGAGCTTCTTCCCGCGCATTGGACTGACCGCCCTGGTCGGCGGGGTGAGCCCGGAACTCTCGGCCATCACGGGCGGCACCGCCAGTGTGTGGGCGCTGGCCGGCTCCGTGGCCGGCCCTATCTTCCAGGGCGGGCGTATCTTGGAGTCCTATCGAGCCTCGGTGGCCGCGTGGGAGCAGTCGCGTTTGCAGTACGAGCTGGCCGCGGTGCGCGCCTTTCAGGAGGTGTCGGATGCAGTGGTGGCCCTGCAGAAGCTGGCGCAGTTCGAGGCGGAGCAAACGCGCACGGTGACGGCCTACGAGCAGTCCGTGCGCGTGGCGAACCGGCGCTACCTGGGGGGCCTGGCCAGCTACTACGAGGTGCTGGAAGCGCAGCAGCTGCTCTTCCCGGCCCAGGACCTCCTGGCCCGCGTCCGCCGCGACCGCTTCGTCGCGCTTGTCAGCCTCTACAAGGCCCTCGGGGGTGGCTGGAACCTAACCGAGCAGCAGTGGCGGGCGGAACGCTGACGAGATCCGCGCGGTCAATCGCCACTTGGTCAAAGTTCGGCGCAACCCCATTTGTCAAGACATCGCGATTCGCGCATGATATTGGTCGCTGGCGTAGCTCCGCCTCGCTCGGCCGCGGACTGGACAAGGGAGGATCGCTCATGGACTATCGCGTGATCTCCGCCGACTGTCACCTCGACCTCTGCTGGCTGCCACCCGACCTGTTCGTGTCGAACGCCGGGTCGGCGCTGAAGGACCGGATGCCCTACGTCACCGACGGACCGAAGGGGCCGACCTGGGTGACGAAGAAGGGCGCCAGCCTCGGGCTGGCCTGCGGCATGGGTTCGGCAGGGCGCGAGTACGTCCCCGGACGTATCCACCGCGCAGACCGCATGGCGGAGACCGGCCTTTACGAGGACGGCAAGCGCGGCATCCGCCGGATCAGCGATCCCGAGCTGCGCCTCAAGGACCAGGATCGCGACGGGGTCCAGGGAGAGGTGCTGTACGGCATCCTCGGGACGACGGGACGCATGAACGACCCCGAGGCGGCCGTCGAGGTGATGCGCATCTACAACGAGTGGCTGGCCGACTTTTGCGCCACGCATCGCGACCGCTACGCGGGCCTGGCCTCCATCCCCAACCATCCGCTCGACCTTGCGATCACCGAGGTCGAGCGCGTGGCCAAGCGCGGCGTGCTGCCCGGCCTCGACATCGCCAACTCGCCGGACCTGACGCCCCTCTGGGACCCGTACTGGAACCCGCTGTGGGAGGTGATCAACGCCTGCGGCTTGCCGCTCCACTTCCACACGGTGGGTGGCTATATCCCCGACCACATCAGAAAGATCGTGTTCGTGGGCAGTGATCCGTCGCGCGCCGCCCTCCCCGATGCGCCGGCGGTGGCCCTGCCCGTCGCCCGGGCGGCGTTCGCCACGAGCATCACCCAGTTCCAGATCAACATGGCCAACATCCTGGCGTCGATGATCTTTTCGGGCGCTCTCGAGCGCTATCCCGGCCTGAAGGTCGTGCTCGGGGAGGCGGGGATTGGGTGGATCCCCTACGTCCTCTGGCGCATGGACGCCGAGTGGGAGGACCAGTTCAAGGACCTCGCCCTCACCATGGCGCCGAGCGACTACTGGCGGCGGCAGTGCTGGGCGACGTACCAGACCGATCCGATCGGCGTCAAGCTCCTGGACGAGCTGGGCGCGGACCGGGTCATGTGGGGCTCAGACTTTCCACATCCCGACGGTGTCTGGCCCGACTCGCAGGAGTTCATCCAGCGCGAGCTGGGACACTTGCCCGAGGCCACGCGTGGCAAGGTCGTGTGCGACAACGCCGCGCAGCTCTACGGATTCGGGGCGTCCTGACTTCGGGAGGTGGTTTGGCACGGGAGGCGGATGCGCGCATCATAGGGGCGCTGGAGCCAGGTGCAGGTCACAGACTGAGACAGGGGGATCGAGATGGAGTACAGGATGCGGCGGCGAGACGACGGCAGCAAGAGCTTCAATCGAGCGGCCCAGGACGTCGGCAACATCGTGGCCCTGGAGCACGTGAACGTGCGGATCCCCGACCAGAGGATCGCCACGCTCTTCTACATCGCCGGGCTCGGGTTCACGCGCGACCCGTACCTGATGGTCGACGACGCCAACATGTGGGTGAACATGGGCCAGGAGCAGTTTCACATGCCGACCGGCGACCCCGACGTCCTGCGCGGGCACTGCGGGCTGGTGGTCCCGGATCTCGACGCGCTGGTGCAGCGCCTGCTCGCGGTCAAGCCGAAGCTCGAGGGAACCCAGTTCACCTGCTCGCTGGAAGACAAGTACGTGGCCGCGACCTCCCCGTGGGGCAACACGTTCCGCCTCTACGGCCCGGCGCCGCGGTTTGGCAACATCTCGCTGGGCATGGCCTACGTGGAGTTCACGGTGCGGCCAGGGACGGCTGACGGGATCGCGCGCTTCTACCGCGAGATCATGGGCGCGCCGGCCTGCGTGGCCGCCGAGCCCGAGGGGAAGGCTGCGCGCGTGCGGGTGGGAGGGCGCCAGGAGCTGGTCTTCCGCGAGACGACGGCGCCCATCCCGGCCTTCGACGGCCATCACATCGCCATCTATGTCACCGATTTCTCGGGGCCACACAAGAAGCTGAAGGAGCGGGGCCTGCTCAGCGAGGAGAGCAACGAGGTCCAGTACCGCTTCGAGGTCATCATCGATCCGGACAGCGGCGAGCAGATCTTCGAGATCGAGCACGAGGTGCGGAGCTTCACGCACCCGATGTACATGCGCCCGATGGTCAACCGTAACGCGGCGCAGCGGCAGGCCACGTACCAGACCGGCCGCGACGCCTTCGTGCCGGGGATGGTCTAGCCCTCGCGCGTGTCCGACGAGATCCTGACTGTCGTTGAAGATGGGGTGGCGACGGTCCGGCTGAACCGGCCGGACCGTCGCAACGCCCTCAACACTGCCGTTCTCTCCGGACTCCGAACCCTCTTCGATCGCCTCGACGATGACCCCAGCGTGCGCGTGGTGGTCGTTCGCGGTGAAGGCAAGGCCTTCTGCTCGGGGATGGACCTCCAAGAGATGAAGCAGCAACAGGCGGCCACCGCCGACCCCGAGAGCCTCGTGACGATCGTGCTCCGCCGCATCGAGGCATCGCGGCATCCCACCATTGCCATGGTGCAGGGTGACGCTTTCGCGGGAGGCTGTGAACTGGCGCTGCACTGCGACCTGCGCATCGCGGCCGACGTCGCTCGCTTCTGCATGCCGCTGGCCAAGATCGGTCTGGTCGTGCCATTCCTGCTCGGGCAGAAGATGGTCGAGATCATCGGGCCGGCTCACACGCGACAGATGCTGCTGACCGGCCAGCCGGTGAGCGCCGCGCGAGCCTACGAGATCGGCCTCGTCCACCAGGTCGTTCCTGCGGCAGACCTGGAACGGACTACCCACCAGATGGCACGCACCATCGCTCAGAACGCTCCGCTGTCGCTGGCGGGGATGAAGGCGGTCATCCGGCGCGCCATCTCCGGGCGCGACGGCATCGAGCACGCAGACCTCGACGCGCTGGCGGCGCGGGCGCGAAAGAGCACTGACGCGCGGGAAGGCGTCCGGGCCATACTGGAGAAACGCCTCCCTCACTTCCGCGGCGAATGAAACATCGGAGGGGGCGGCACAGGCGCTAACCGTCCCATCATCTCCCGAGCGCGTTGGCCGTCTTGACCGCTTCGAAGACCTCCTCGGGCGAGGTGAGCGCTGGATCGTCGAATGCCACCCGCTGCCGGACCACCGTCACGTTGGCGCCGAGCGCGCGCGAGCACTCCGGCGGATAGCCGACGTGGATCGACACCGTGGGTACCCCGAGCGCGGCGGCGACGTGAGTCAGGCCGGAGTCGATGCCCACGAAGAGCTGTGCCCGTTCGATCACGGCGGCCGCGGTGAGGAGATCGAGCCGTCCGGCCGAGTTCGCGTGAGGGCCGACGTCGGTCTCATCGGCTCCAGCCGTGTCGATCAGGAGCGCCCACGGGAAGTGCTCGCGCAGAAGCCGGTAGAGTTGGTGGTGATGGCCGAGCGGCCATGATCTACCCGGGCGCGAGTGGCGAATCACCTGGGCGACGTAGATGAACGCGCCCAGCCGCCGCGCGGAAAGGTAGCGAGCGGCGTCGGATCGATTGCGCTCGGACAAGTAGATCCGGCCCTGCACCGGCGCCGGCACCCCACACCGCTCGGCCAGGATCTCGACGAGGTGGCGTTTGGCCCTCCACCAATCGGGATCAACGTGATCGAGCAGGATGACCCGCCGGTAGAACGGCCGGAGCACGCGCTCGATCAGCCGGACGTGCGAGGCGCGCCGGCGCTGGTACCTGAAGGGCGCCCACACGCGGTGAACCCAGGGGTCGTTGCGGGCCATAGCGCGGTAGGGGTCTGGCCCCGTCGCCAGTTCTACGGGGCTCACTTCGGCGAGCTGCTCGACGAGGGGGAAGACGTTGACGAGATCGCCGACGTGCTTCATGCGCGACACGAAGACCGCGTCGCGCGGCCGGCCACGGGCGAGGTTCGCCAGGCTGATGCGAGCGAGCTCCCGCCAGGGGAGGCCGGAGACGCCCGACCCTATGGGGCTCTCCGGCAGCAGTGGCCGGGCCTCAGGACTCTGGTGCCCATCCGAGGATCACAAAGGGTCGTTTGTTGGCGGTGAACCGTTCGAGCACGCGCACCCGCGGCGACACTTTGCCCCGGATCGTCGCCCACGTTCGCTCGCTGGCCAGGACCGGCTGCCCGTTGTGAGCCAGGTACGTTTCGAGATCCTGGGATTGCCAGATCTCGTGGAGGGGGCGTCCGAGGTAGAAGTCGACCTCCAGCCAGCCTGACTCGAACAGCACCCCCGCCCCTCCGCCGTGGGCGTATTGCTCGAGTCGCGCCGCCAGCCTCGGAACGTCTCGGCTGTGGCTCTCGCGTGCATTCTGAACCCACGTGCCATAGCCGAGCACGGCAACCATACCGGCGATGACGCCCCCCACCAGCAGTGCCGGCTGACCCCTGCGCAGACCCGCCCACACGCTGAGCGCCACCACCCAGATGCCGAGGAACAGGGGAACCAGTACCAGCGGCGCGGGAAGATCCAGCCGACTCGCGCCGTACGGGTGACTCACCGCGACCGTGGCCACCGCTGCCGCTGCCAGGGTTCCCCACGCGATCACCCGCCCGACGAGCGTCCGGGATCTCCCGTGCCGATCGGCCCACCAGGCGGCCAGGAGCGCGCACCCCGGCGTGGCGTAGACAAGGTAGCGATAGCGATAGTGCGCGGCCAGGATGACCGTCGCCAGAGGCACGACGAAGAGCAGGAGGGCGAAGCTGACGGCGGGGGCCTTGCGGTTGCGCACCGCGCACGCAAGCGCCAGCGGTGCGACGAACGTCCACGGCAGGTAGAAGCCGAGCGCATCGCGGACGATCTGGAGGGCGCGGCGCCCGGGCCCGCCTGCGAACCACATGATCCAGTCGTTCCACAGCACGGTATATGCGAAGGTGCCGCTCCCGAGACGGAGAAACGGCACCAGCCACGTGAGGGTGACGGCGAGGAAGAGCAGAACGCCAGCGGGACTCCAGAGCCGCGCCGCCGCGGCGCGGGCGCCATGCTGACCCCAGAGCCAAAGCGCGGCGATCAGCAGCGGGAGCAGCCCCGGCGGGCCCTTGGCGTAAACCGCGAGCGCCAGGGCCGCGTAGAAGAGAACGTGTGCGCCCCGGCTGGGCGGCTCGTCGACCGACCGCCAGAACCAGTATGTCGCCGCGGCCGAAAAGCACACCACCAGCATGTCGGGCAGCAGGGTCTGACTCTGGTGGAAGAATCCCAGCGTGGTGGCCAGGGCAAGTCCCGTCCAGATCGCGACCCGACGGCCGAAGAGCCGATCGCCCAGCAAGAACGTGAAGATCACGGCGCCAATGGCGGCGAGAGCGACGGGCACCTGGGCCGTCGCCTCGGTCACCTGGCCGATGGGCCACGACGCCGCGGCAATGGTCCACGCGTAGAGGGGAGGCTTCTCCCGGAAGAGCTTGCCGCGCAAGCGGACATCGAACGCCGCGTGCTGGGCTAGGACTTCGCGAGCGTAGAGCAGGAAACGGGCCTCGTCGGTGGTGCTGACGACTCGCTGGCCGAGCGGGGGAAGAACGAGGACGGCGGTGACGGCCACCACGAGGGCGGCGGCGCGAAGCTGGCCCCGATCAGGTCCAGCGCGCATGCGGTAGGTAGTGCTCCCGCCAGGCGTCGAGCATCAACAGGGCCCAGAGGATTTTGCGGCGATCACGCCGGCCGTCGAGGTGCTCCTGGACCAAGTGCCTGACCGCCGCCGGCTCGAAGAGACCGAGCCGGGCCACTCGCTCGGAGGCCAGCCGATCTTCCAGGATCGGCCGCAGCGGTCCTCGCAGCCACTGACTCAGGGGAACGCCGAAGCCCTGCTTCCGCCGGTGCAAGATCTCCCCCGGGAGATCATCGCGGAGCGCTTTCTTGAGAATGTATTTGGTCGTCCATCCCCGGAGCTTGAGGTCGGCGGGGATCCGGCTCGTCAGCTCGAGGAGGAGCCGATCCAGGAAGGGGGCGCGAACCTCCAAGCCACACGCCATGCTGGCGCGATCGACCGTGACCAGGTTCTGTTCGGCCATGTAGAACTTGCAGTGCTGGTAGATCGACCGCTCGATTGGACTGAGGCCGACGGTTTCGGCCACCTGCGAGAGATCCTCGTAGGGATCCATTCCTTCGCAGGCCGCGCGCACCCCCGGCGCAAGCAGGCCGGCCTGCTCCGGGGGGGTCAGTCCACCCAGCAAGAGCTGGGTCCGGAGCTCGGGCGCATGCGGGAGGCCCCGGAAGAACTGTTTCAGCAGGAAATCCACGCTGCCGTAGCGGGGCGAGGCCGGAAGGCTGTTGACGGCACGGGTGGCCGCGCGCTGCGCCCACTCCGGCCAGGCGCGCACCCAGCGCGCTCCGCGCTCGGCCAGAAAGGTGGGATACCCGCAGAACAGCTCGTCG
>JBKPAK010000301.1:0-13756 GCA_046726415.1 Candidatus Methylomirabilota bacterium | reverse complement strand
AAAGACGGAGATCCTGATCGCGGGTCCTTCTTCCACGAGGCCCGGCCTGGACGCCGTGCCTAGAAGCGAAAGAGCTTCGCCGCGTTGTCCGCGGTGATCTTGCGCCGGTCCTCGTCGGGCGTGCCGGCGAAGATGCGATCTAGGAATTCCCGTGACTTCGGCCAGGTCGACTCGGCATGCGGGAAGTCGTTTCCCCACAGCATGTTGTCGACTCCGATCACGTCGCGCAGGCGAATGCCGCAATCGTCCTCCATGAACTCCACGAACATGTTGCGCTGCCAGTACTCGCTCGGCAGCATCGCGTGCCGGGACTTCCACGCTCGGCCGAGGGCGGGCCGCTCCCGGTAGGTGAAATCCATCTGTCGGAGCCAGTGGGGTACCCAGGCCGTCTCGTGCTCGACCGAGCCCACCTTCAAGCGCGGATAGCGGTCGAAGACGCCGGCGAAGATCATGGCGGTCAGGGAGTAGCGGATCCAATAGTCGCTGTTCGCAAGCCCGGCCGCAGTGAGCTGGTTGATATCGATCGTGAACTCGGAGCCGGGGACTCCGCCCCGCATCGTCGCGACGTGCAGCAACACCGGCATCTCGAGATCCTGGGCCGTCCACCAGAGGCGGTCATAGCTGGCATGGCGATACGGTCGATCCGCGAGCGGATACACAGGAATGAAGGCACCCGCCAGCCCCAACTCTGCGCAGCGCTCCAGTTCTCGGCATGCGTCATCGACGTCGTCGACGTTCAGCATGCCGATCCCCTTGAACCGTCCCGGAACAGCCCGGCAGAAGTCCGTGATCCACCCGTTGTACGCCCGGCAGAGCGCGGAGAGCAGCTCGCTGTCCGGGAGGCGATACCAGAACAGGCCCTGGCTCGGTTGCAGGCACGCGCCCCAGACGCCGTCCGCCTCCAGCTCCTCGAGCATCGCGTGCGGGTCGTAGGCCGCCTTCCGGACGTCCTCCCACATGCCGAGAAAGTCAATGGACCCGGGATCCTCGAAACGCCGGCCCGCCTGGATCACCGAGCCGACCGTGCCGACTCGCACGCCGTCGAGGTACCAGGCGTCGTACTCCTGTCCGGTCCGCGTGCGATGCCGTTCCATGCGGGGCGCGCGACTGAGGAACTTCGGCTCGATCCGGCTCTCGTACAAGTCCGGAGGCTCGACGATGTGCGAATCGGCCGAGATCACGTTGTAGCCACTCATGATGGACCTCCCGCAATCACCGCGCCGCATCCGGCCACTCGGTCCGGGCGCGCTCGCGGAGCTTGACCTTCTGGATCTTGCCGGTGCTGGTCATGGGGAACTCGTCGACGAAAGCCACGCGGCGGGGTGTCTTGAAGCTCGCCACGCGCCCGCGGCAGTGCTCGATCACCTCGCGCTCGGTCAGCGTGGAGCCGGGCTCGACCTGCACGAAGGCCACCGCCACCTCGGAGAGCCGGGCATCGGGCACCCCCACCACGACGGCCATCCTGATGGCGGGATGGCTCATGAGGAAACCCTCCACTTCCATGGGGTCGACGTTCTCCCCGCCGATCTTCAGCATGTCCTTGTAGCGGCCGAGGAACCGCAGGTGGCCGTCGGGGCGCATGACCCCCATGTCGCCGGTGTGGAACCAGCCGTCCTTGTCAAGCGCCCGCGCCGTTTCCTCGGGCTTCCTGTAGTAGCCCTGCGTGACCATGTAGGTTCGCGCGAGGATCTCCCCCGGCACGGAGACCGGCTGGTCCAGCCCCGTCGCGGGATCGACGACTCGCACCTCGCAGCCGGCGAGCGGATATCCGTTGGCCTCCACGCATTGCTCTTCGGTCGAGTCGAGGGCGGACAGGGTAACGATGCCGATCTCGCTCATCCCGAAGCCGGTCATGAAATTGCCGAACGTCCGGCGGGCCTGGCGCGCGATCGGAATGGCGCTCGACATGCCGGTGCCGCAGATGCCCGTGCGCACGCTCGACACGTCGCGCGGGTTCTTGTCCTGGGCTTCGAGCAGATCCTTGAAGTGCGTGTCGAACCCGTGGATCATCGTGGCCTTCTCGCTGGCGATGAGATCGACACACGCGTTGGCGTCAAAGGTCTCGGTCAGCACCTGGCGCGCGCCGCTGATCATCGACATGAGCGCGCCACAGATGAAGCCGAACGCGTGGAAGAGCGGGAGATACATGAGGATCACGTCGTCCGCGGTGACGCCCATGCGATCCGCCATGTCCGACGTGTTCTTGATGATGAGATGGTCGTGCACAGCGCCCTTGGGGAAGCCGGTGGTACCCGACGTGTAGAGGACGAAGGCGCTGTCCCCGGGATCGACCGCGCGGGCGCGCTCGCGGAGCGCGTCGTCGCTCACGCGCCGGCCGTCCTCCAGCATCTGGTACCAGCCGATCGCATTAGCGTGGGCTCGATCAGACAGTGCGATCACATGACGGAGGGCGGGGAAGCGCGCATCTGGTCGAGCGCCCAGGCCGGACGCGACCTCGCGCATCATCCCCAGGTAGTCGACCGGTCCCGAGCGGTCGCCGAGAACCACGGCGACCGCGTCCGACTGACCGAGGACGTACGCCATGTCGTCCGTGCGAAAGCGCGTGTTCACCGGGACGAGCACGGCGCCGATCTGCATGATGGCGAACATCGCGTGGAGCCACTCGGGGCGGTTGACCATCCAGAGGGCGACCTTGTCGCCTTGCGCGATGCCGAGCTGGAGCAGCCCCTTCGCGGCGGCGTCGACGCCGACGTGGACGTCGGCAAAGGTCCAGCACTTTCCATGGAAGGCCAGCGCCTCGCGCGCGCCCCACCGCTCTGCCGCGCGCTCGGGCAGGAGCCCGATGGTCCGCTTCTCGTACCAGTCCCCCATGACTCCCTCCTGGACCGGTCACGCTCGATCGAGTTTACTGCAGGGCCCACCGGCAGCGCACCTGCACGTTCTGGTAGCTGGTGAGCCACGATGTCCTTCTGAGCCAGTGCCCTCGGCAGGCATGGTAATCGCTGTGGCGCGCCGCGGTGGCCGCGCTGGCCGAGCTGCCGGGACGACTGCGCGGCGACGCGGCGCTGCCGGGTATGCCCCTCGTACTCGATGGCGAGGTCGCGGTATTCGACGAGCGGCTGGTGTCGCGCTTCGATCTCCTTGGTGAGCCTGGCTCGGATGTAGCTACGACGCGTCCGGTCTATATCGCCTTTGACGTCCTCCATGCGCGTGGCCGCGATCTCCGGGCACGGCCTGCGCCCACGAAAGAGCGGGCCAGACGAGGCGGGGAAACTGGCAGGGAAACCGCTTAAGCCCGTCACCTCGGTGCCGTTCGGCTGACGAATACTAATGGTGTAGCCGCCAAACGCGCGGTCGTACTGACGTGAAAGTAGACAGTCTCGCCGGGAAGGACGCTCGCGCTCGGAACAGCCGCTTGGCTCCCGTGCACGCTTGTCGACGACACATAACCCTCGACTGGTGACGGCTCGAGTGGTCAAGGCGGAGCACGACGACGGGGCGCGCATGCGCCAGTACGGCCTGATCGCCGAGGACGTGGCGGAGATCTACCCGGAGCTGGTGGTGCTCGACAAGGATGGCCAGCCCTCAGGCGTGCGTTACCACGTGCTCCCGGCCATGCTGCTGAACGAGCTACAGCGGCAGCAGCTCCAGCTCACGGCGCAACAGCAGGAGCTTGACGAGCTGCGGGCTCAGGTACCCGCCCTCATCAAGGAGCGCGCCGCCATCGTGGAGCGGAATGTTGATCCCGAGCGTCGATAGCAGCCCCGCGGCCGGCCGAGCCACGCCCCGCTGGTCCGCTACCGCAGCTTTCGGTATCAGGCCGCCTCCTGGGACCGGCCGCGGCGGGTGATCGCCAAGGTCGAGCATCACCTCGGGGAACTTTTCCCCCGGGTGGAGCTTCATCGTCACCACGCTCACCGGGACGAACCGGGCCGTCGTCCACTTCTACAACCAGCGCGGAACGGCCGAGCAGTGGATCAAGGAGGGCAAAGCCGCGACCCACTGGACGCGCCTCTCCTGCACCTGTTCCCGTACCTCTCTGGCGCGAAGCGGCCCGGCCAACGCCGCCGAGACTATCGGAAGGCCTGGGATGCGGCCTGCCAGGCGGCGGGGATCGCTGGGCGTCATCGCCATGACTTCCGTCGGAGCGCCGTGCGGAACATGGTCAACGCTGGCGTCTCGGAGCGCGTGGCCATGAAGATGTCCGGGCACAAGACACGCGCGGTCTTCGACCGCTACCACATCGTGAGCCCCGCCGACCTCCAGGAGGCGGCGCGCAAGATGGCGGGCACATTCTCGGGCACACTGGCCCACGGCGTTGTTGACGGCCGCTCACAACTCCGCGAGAATTCAAGCACGGGCGGATAGCTCAGCTGGGAGAGCGCAGCCCTTACAAGGCTGAGGTCGCAGGTTCGATCCCTGCTCCGCCTACCACTCAACGTCCCGCGAAATCACGACCTCTCGGCCGTTTCTAGGAGTTGTGGGTCTAGCCGCGAAAGGCCAGAAACGGCCCGTTCCGGACGGGGAAATGGCAGCGGAGTGGCAGCGGAATGGTGCCCGCTCGGTGCCTGATTCCGGCGAAGTCCAGTTGCGCGCGCGGCTCAAGCTTCTCGATCGGACCCAGGTCAGCCAAGCTCGAGCCACTTCGCTAGAGGAAACTAGGATCGCGGGCGACGCGGCAAGTCGCCGGCGTCCTCCGCACGATCGGCCCTCCCTGCCGCCCAGAATCGGTCGCAGCTTACCTCCTCAAAACTAGCCAACACGAGACATCTATCATTGGTGACCGGCGGGTGCTATCGTTCCCTGCCACGGATGCCTGTCAACGTCACGCTGGAGTTCGACGAGGCCTACCTGCTAGCGGAGAGGGCTTGGCTCGCCTTCTCGAAAGGTGTGCACCAAGCGAGAGTCTTGGGTGAACCTAGGGATTACTCAGGGATACCGCCGGGAGGAAAAGTCCTTACTCGCCCACCCTTTCGGGGTCTGGAGAGAGTTTCCGCAAGTCCGCGGCTACGGCACCCGCACGTGGATGATCCGCTGGAACTCGGCCATCATGCCGTCGGGCTGACCGTCCGAGCCGGTCAGGTAGCGCGCGGTGAGCTCGGCCGGGCCGAGGTCGGACACGACCACGAGTCCCTCGCGGGCGGCGACCGCGGCCGCCTGGTTCCGGCTCCAACCCGTCACGAGCGGCTCGCCGACCGACGCCACGTACGCCGCGCCGCTCTTCGCCCCGTAGACGCCACCGCCGTCCGGGCGCAGGGCGACGTCGAGCACGTAGTCGTAGACCACCGAGCTCCCTGAGGCCGACGCCGACCGGATGAAGCGGAGCGTGCTGAGATTGGCCGCCTCCGGCAGGTACATCGTGACGCCCTCCCAGATGAAGAAGGTCCGCTGCGTGCGGTCGTACCCGGCATCCCGCAGGACCTGGTCGAGCGGGCGCGTGTTGAAGTCGGTCGCCACGAGGACGACCCGGTCAGGGACGGCGCCGAAGATCTTGATGACCCGCTCGCGCTTGGCCGCGATCGTCGCCGGAAGATCCAGCTCGAAGAACCGCGCCTGCGGGAACCGCTCGCGGAAGCGATAGGCCCGGCTGTCGAACCCGGCGCCCAGATTGACGACCTGCGTCGCGCCTTGCGAGAGGGCCTCGACGAGCAGGGCGTCCATGTGGTGCGTCCGCGCGTTGACGTAGAAGTAGTTGGGATTGTGCCGGGCGCGTTGGGGATCGTCCCGGAACGGAGAAGCTCGCCAGAAGGGCTCGTCGAGGAAACGCTCGGCCAGATAGTCCGGGTTGCGAACCTTCGGGTCCGGGTGTTTCGCGGCCGCGGCGCGCAGCGCGCACACCGCTTCGGCCGTCACCGACACCCGGCCGGAGGTGGCGAGGGTCTGCGCGCAGCTGGCTAGGAGCGCGAGCCCGAGCAGGAGCCACCCCGAGCGCCCGCGCTCTCCTCGTCGTATCGTCATGATCCCTCCCTCCGCCGTCCCGCGAGCGGGGCGTCGGTTAACGACGCTGCCCCCGCATGGCGATCACTTCACCGGTAGTTTTCACGTCGGCAAAGATCCGCGCCATCGTCTTGAGTTCCGCTTCATGAGTGTCGCGATGAACCTCGGCGACGGCATCGCTCACGATGATCATGCGATAGTTGTACTCGACGCCCTCGCGTATCATAGTCGAGACGCATACGTAGATGGTGACGCCCGCGACCACGCACGTGTTCACGCCGAGGTTGCCGAGGATCGTGTCGAGGGGCGTGTTGGCAAAGCCGCCGAGCCCCTCTTGATGATCAAGTGATCGCCCTGTTCGAGCTTCAACTCGTCGACGATCTGCGCCCCCCGGCTGCCCTCGACGATGAACGTCCGATTCCCGGTCGTGGAGCCTTGGCGGCCCGCCAGGACGGGAAGGCCGTGTCGAATAGGCGAGGGGCGTCGCGCGCGGCGACGCCCATGGAATCGAGCCCGGATTTGACACCCCCGGGCGAACCATCCGAGATTTCGAGACACGACACTGAGTCGTGAGACGGTGCGACCGGGCGAGGCGGTGCAGATCAGCGTCACCGCAACCAACACAGGGGCTTCCGTTGTTGCCGACGTGTACCTCTGGCCACTCTGCCGCCGGCCGCGGGGCCTCAATTGGGGTGCCCGGACGAGGACGCGGTGGTGTTCGCAGTCGATGGGGGCACGGGGCTCGTGCTGGCATGCGCGTCTGACCCGGCCGACATGTTCCCGCCCTACTTCGACAACCTCGCGATCCCGGCGGGGCTGAACGTGGCAGTCCCCAACTTCTTGAGCTTGGTGTGGCCGCCAGCCGCCCCACCCGGCCCGTACACCATCGAGATCTTCGCGACACCTGCGGGCGCGTTGGCAAATGGGGTGCTCAGGGACGAGGACATCCTCGGCTCCGCGTCCGATACGTTGATGTTCGTCCCCTGAGGAAGCCGCCCGCTGGACCCTGCCTAGTCTCTGGGAGTCTCACTCGACCCGGTGGCCGCCTGGATCAGGCTCGACAGGCTCACCCGGCGCATCATCGGCCGGAGGATGGAGCAGGGGCCAACGCCGGAGACAAATCAGGTGCTCGACAAGCCGATGATCCTCCGGGCGTGGACGGCATGGCGGCTGGCGAATTGATGGGCCGCTCGTCCCCACCCCGCCTACCCCGACCATCAACTAGGCGACGCGGAAGCGGCGTGCCATCAGCCTCCGGCCTTTGCTGTCGACCGATCACATCGGGCGGGGATCCACAGGGCGGCGGAGGGCGTGAATAAGCCTGTGCACGGACACCTTCTGCCTGCCACCGACCGACCAGATTGGCGTGCCCTCTGATCAGGGAGGAGGGCGGGTGCAAACGCTTTCGGCAAGTGCCGGCGCCCGGCCTACGGCACGCTCATCTGCCACGTGCCGATTACGCTATATTTACTCTCTACTCCGCGAGCCCGAAGACAGATCCGCTCTGGTCTCCCGTTACCCTGCTCATGGACACGCCTCCTCTCCTGCGCTCGAGCGAGCGGCTACTGCCCCAGGCTCAGGTTGAGAAGATGGGCGCGCCGGGGTCCGGCTGGCGCACCTGCTCAACATGAGCTTGGGTCAGTAACGGGAGCATGGCCATGGCCGAGGTGTCGGTCCGGAGCGCGACGTCACCGGGTACTGCGCCCGACATCGCATCCTCGAAGCCACGTCGGAGGCGCGATGTCGCTGACGAGCGTCATTCGCCGCCTCGGGCTTGTAATACTATTCGACCGGGCGAGACGCCGAATCTCAGAGCTGCGCCAGCATTCCCTCCGCGCTGCTCACCTCGAACTTGCCGGGCGCCTCGACGTTCAGCCGCTTCACCACGCCGTCCTCGACCAGCATGGAGTAACGCTGCGAGCGCACGCCCATGCCGCGCGCGGTGAGGTCCATGTCGAGGCCGAGGGCCTTCGTGAAGGTGGCGCTGCCGTCCGCCATCATGCGCACCTTGCCGCCGGCCTTCTGGTCCCTTCCCCAGGCTCCCATCACGAAGGCGTCGTTGACGGCCACGCACCAGATCTCGTCGAGGCCCTTGGCCTTCAGCGCGGCGTAGTTCTGCACGTATCCGGGCGCGTGCTTGGCCGAGCAGGTGGGGGTGAACGCGCCGGGCACCGCGAAGATGACGATGCGCTTTCCCTTGGTCTCGGCGCTCACCGAGCAGGTGTTGGGGCCGATGGTGCAACCCGGCCGCTCGGTGTCGATCAGCTCGGTCAGGATTCCCTCGGGGAGTCGGTCACCTACCTTGATGGACATGCCATCCTCCTTGCGTTGCTCGATGATTTTGCCACGGCCCGCGTTCGGGCGACACGATCCGGCGGGCGCGTTCTCGCCCGCGGGTTCAGCGCAGGAGCCCGCGCACCCTCCTCACGGCGTCATCGCTCGCCCAGTCGAGATTGCCGATCACGCTGTACCGGACGCGACCGTCGCCGTCGACCAGGAAGCTCGATGGGATGACGCGGACTCGCCAGGCCCGCGCCGCCTCCTGATCGGGATCGAGGAGCACCTCGACGTTCGCGGAAAGATGCTTCGCGTACTCGCGGACCCTGGACGGCGATTCGCCGTAGTTGATGGAGAGGATCGCCAGGGGCTTTCCCGTCAGCTGCTCCTGGAGCTTCTTCATGCTGGCGACCTCGTCCTTGCAGAACTCGCACCACGTCGCCCAGAAGTTGAGGAGCACGACCTGGCCGCGGTAGTCGGCCAGCGCCTGCGGCCGGCCAGACAGGTCGCGGAGCACGAGCGCGGGTGTCGGCGCCTCCTTCCACGGGATGAAGCGCGACTCTTCCGCACGCGAGGCGCCAGCCCCGACGAGGCAGGCGCCGACGACCCATGCCCCGATCACCGCTGCCAACGCGATGCGCGAGAACCTGCGGGACCGGTTCGCCACGGCGACGAGATCAGGACCTGATCTCACGCGACGTGATCGTGTACTTGAAAGTCTCCGGATCCAGGCTGTCGAGGTGTCCATCCGCCGTCTCGCCCTGCGGGTACATCAGGAAACCTAGCTTGCCGCCCTTGGTCGAGCCGGGCAGCGCGATGTCGTGGGCCGTGTTGAAGGCGATCCAGTTGCCCTCCCAGCCGCCGAAGAGCTTCGGCCGGACGGCGGCCACGAGCGGATGGTCGATCTTCAGCCACTCGCTGGTCTCCTCGCGCGCCACCTTGCCGACGTCCGCGGGGTCCATGGCCACCCAGCCGTATTCCTTCAGGAAGACCTCGGCCCGGCAGTGCTGGGCCTTGGAAATCGTCGCGCCGCCGGTGCCGAGCGCCTTGTAGCCGAACGCCGACGGCGCGACGCGGATGCCATAGATGTCGCGGGCGGGCACGGCGGCCGCGCGGAGCAGGCCGACGAACAGGGCGTTGATGTCGCCGCACTTGCCCCCGAAGTTCTTCGTCTCCAGCATCGCCTTGATGTCACCCACGCCGCAGCCGCGCACCTTCGGCTCGCGATAGGTGTTGACGAGGATCCAGTCGTAGACGGCCTTCACCTTCTCGAGGTCGCGGCCCTTGCCGCGCGTGATGTCGAGAGCGGTCTCCCTGACGATGCCGTCGGTCGGCATCAGCTCGGTCGAAGCGGTCCACGTGCGGAGCGCCGCCGCACTTTCCTGCGCGGGCTTCGGCTTCGACCAGTCGAGTGCGCGACTCTGCGTCTTCACCCCACTGACCAGCTCCACCACTGGCGCCGTCTCGCCGTCGGCGAACTCGGCGTAGAGCATGGTTGCGCCGTACTTCCCGTCGTCCACCAGCTGCAGCGTCTTGGCGTTGCCCGACCACTTGCTCTCGAGGGGACTCTGATACTCCGCCTTGACGGCTGGGACGGGGAGCCAGACGCGAGTCACGCCACGTGCGTTCAGGATCTCGACCCGGGTGGTGACCTCGAAGGTGCGCCAGGTCCCGGGACGCGGGTCGAATTCCTTGTGCTGAGCCAGGGCGACCGGTGCCAGACCTGGAAGCTGTGAAGCAGCGGCGGCTACCGGAAGGCCGGCGCTCACCGTCAAGAACGTGCGTCGATCCATGGATCGATCTCCTCCTTGAGTAGTCGCCTCACAGAGTGGGGCATGAGCCGGCGCGGGTCCAATCGGCAATACCGATAGGTCAACGGGATCGCATCGGCCTCCCAGCCGTGCGCCGATGGGAAGCGATTTTCTGCCGAGGCAGCCCCTCGATTCAGCCCTATCGGGTGAGTCTTCTCGAAAGTGCCGCTATCACGCCGATAGTCAGACGCCTGCCTGTCCGATGGCGGGCAGCGTCCGTCTTACTGCCTGCGACGAACGCCGCTGCGCCCTCTCAGAGCTCGCCGAGGTACGACTGCTTGATCCGCGGATCGGCGATGAGCTGAGCGCTCGGGCCGGTCAGGACCACCCGGCCCGTGTCCAGGACGTACGTGCACTCCGAGAGCGGCAGCGCCCGGTGGGCGTTCTGCTCCACCACCAGGACGGTGACGCCCGTGCGATTGATCGCCCTGATCGCGTCGAAGATCCGGCCGACGAGCAGCGGGGCGAGGCCGAGGCTGGGCTCATCGAGGAGCAGCAAGCGCGGTCGAGCCATGAGTGCCCGTCCGATGGCGACGATCTGCTGCTGGCCGCCACTCAGCGTTTCGGCCACCTGAGCGCGGCGCCCTCGAAGCTCCGGGAACAGGTCGAACGTGCGCTCGAGGTCCTGGACGACCGGCCGGCGATCGCGCCTGGCGTAAGCGCCCATAATCAAGTTTTCCTCGACCGTCATCTCGGGGAAGAGCTCACGCCCGAGCTCGGCGATCAGGTCCTCGAGCTCCTCCAGATGCCCCTCCTCCTGAGCCAGTAGTCGGCGCAGCTCCTCGACCTCGCCTTCCAGTGGTGACTTTCGAGGTGATTCCGGTGCACACGGGCCAACCTGGCTGGGTGCTCACGACGTGGCTGGCATTTCTTTCTGCGAAAGATCACGCACTCCATCAGCTATCTCCCGGAAACCACACGCGACGGGCACGTACCATCGCGCAGAAGCGTTCAGCCTCTTCGCGATAGGCGCGCGGGTCGGGGCACGCCGAAGCCCGGTGGTCGTGGGCATCACACCAGGTGCAGCGCCGATGCCGACGCACACGAGAAGAGGCAGGCGCGGCATCCCCTGGTCAGCGCCGCCACGGCGGAGGAAGCGCCAGATAGTCACACAAACACCGGTTTCGGCCTGGGCGTGCTAATCAGGCGGTGCACCATGACGGCGGCGCCCGCGGCGCAGTTTGCGAGGTCGTCATGCGCCCCGGCGCGCGGCGCATGGTCGACACTCTCTCGGCCACCGCTTCCCACGCGGCGCTGCAGGCTCGATAGCTGCGTCACCAACCGCGGGATGTCCGGCAACTCCACCTGCCGGCTGTTGATGAGCGACAGCATGCCGATGTAGATCTCACTCTTACTCAGCGGGCTTGGCTCGTACTTCATTCCCGACCGGGCGAATGCCGCCTCCGTCCATCCGGCAGCGAACCGGTCGCCGTGAACCATCGCGAGGCCAAAAGCCCGGACAAGCGCGGCAAAGTCGCGAGTGACATCCTCAGGATTGAAAGGCGGGCGGACCTCTTGCACGAGGTCGACCACGGCGATGAATCGCCCGGCGGACTCCTGCTCGACATGGGCGATCGCCAGCGCCATCGAATCCGTGCCGCTGCCGGTCGCCGGATCGCATAACGCGAGGTAGTCGCCCTCGGCGAGGGGCGCCGCGAGCGGCGCATCCCCGCCCCGGCCTGTGTCGACCACCGCCCGGAGCGCATCGGAACTGATGTAGCCGCTCAGATCGTCCCGGAACTCGGCGAGCCATTCTGCGCGGACGCGGGCCTGGTCGCGTTCGAGCGCCTCCGGGACCAGCCGCTCGGGATATCCGGATTCATGGTGGTCGTGGGGGCCTTCCACACCAGCACCGGCGCGTCCTCCCGGAGTTCCCGCAGAAAGGGCTTGTCCGGCAGGAACATCCGCGCCGAGTGACGCGCCCAGATCACGTCGTCGAGTTCAGTCACCGGACACCTCGCGCGGCACGCGCCGGTCCTTGCGTGCTTCGAGTTCCTCGTCGTCGACGATGACGAGCATCGGCTGGCCGGGCACGCACAGCATGTTGACCACGAAGCGCAGCCGAACGTCGGTGCGGTTGTTGGCGTCCGAATAGTGGATGACGTCGCCACCGGGTTCCCAGAACGCCTCACCGGCCTTGAGGACCCGCAGCGGCTGGCCTTCGAGTTCGAACAGCATCTCACCTTCGAGCACGTAGCCGAACGCGGGCCCGCCGGGATGACGGTGCGGGGGTGCGCCGGGATCGCCTGGCGGCCACTCGATGATGGCCGTCATCACCTCGGCGTTGGCGGGGATGAAAGGTGGTGTGACGCTCTGGATCACGGTCAGCGCGTTGTGTAGCGCCTCGATGCGCTCGGCTGAGGGCATGGTGGTCTCCTTTCGTGAGGGGTCAGGCCGCTGCGCCGCCGCCGTTGGCGTGCAGCGTGGATCGGGTGATGAAGCTAAATTAGCGGCGTCCCCGAGCCACTGCGCCAATATGCGATGGGCGTGCCGTCTTTTGAGACCACTGTCTTCATGGTGTTCCTCCACTGTGACAGTGGAGCCGAATACCCACCGACATTTGCGACCGAACGATCAAGCTCACCTGCCGGGGCTGCCTGAGTGAGCTACGAACCCGGCAAAACCGGAATGACGGCCCTGGTCAGGTGCAGCGGCTGGTCGGCGCAGCCACGCACACCCGTGACAATCCTTTCATTGGTCCAACCATTGCAGCCGACGGGGCGTGAAGTTCAGAGTCTTTTTCGCCTTCCCGTTTGTCGCCCCGCGGAGCTTCGTGCCGTAGTACACGGCATCCTCGCCGCCCCGTTCTCGCCCCTCCTGTTCCGTCACCCGGGGCGGGGCCAGGGCCCTGACCCACCGCGCGAACGCCGGTAGCCAGCGGCTGACCGGGGACGGGTCGTCATCGACGAGATGATATATGCCCGGCGGGGCCGTCAGGACGGCGACCGTTGCGACCGCCGCGTCCTCGATGTGGACCCACGACCAGACGCCTTCACCCGCGCCGATGATCGCGAGTTCCTGCTTCCGCGCTTGGTCCGCGGCGGCGCCGTCCGGGTTGTACCAGGTGCCCGGCCCGTAGAAGAACCCATACCGCAGGGCGACCCCTTCGATACCCTCCGTGTTCAGCACCCGCGACTCCAGCTCGGCGTAGGCGCGCGCGCTCGCCGCCACGCGGGGGCTGGCATCGACCGCCATGCCCTCGGACTCGTCGGCCAGCCCGCTGCCCGGTTTGAGGAAGAAGCCGCTGGACTGCTGGAGGTACCGCCGCACCCCGCACGCCCGCGCGGCGCGGTGGAGGTTCCCGCCGCCTTCGAGGCGCAACTTCCGGTCGCCGGCCGCGGCGGCGGCCATTCCCGACGGGTGCCGGGGCAACGCCGTCAACTCATCGATGACGACTTCCGCCCGTGACTCCTGAAGCGCCCGTTCCAGTGCCGGTGCGTCGAACGCGCTCACCTGGGCGACAGCCGCGCCGAGGCCCGCGATGACCCGTGCGCCGGCGTCGGAGTTGGTCATGCCTGTTACGGCGTGACCGTGACGGACCAACTCGGCGAGGAGCGGGCGGCCGATCGCCCCACTCGCCCCCGCGACGAAGATGTTCATGTCGGTCTCCTGTGGTGTATACGGCTGGCGTAGACGAAGCGGCCCGCTTAGTCGTCCCCGGAACTACCCCGCGGAAGAAGCGAGCCGCTTCGTCTACGCCAGCCGTATACACCACAGGAGACCGATATGAACATCTTCGTCGCGGGGGCGAGTGGGGCGATTGGCCGCCC
>JBKPAK010000300.1:0-17378 GCA_046726415.1 Candidatus Methylomirabilota bacterium | reverse complement strand
GAAGATGTCCGAATCGCACGTCGCGGTGGACCGCTCACCGCTGCTCGGCGAGCACAATGCCCCGATCTATGCCGAGTGGCTGGGCTTGAGCGCGCGCGACCTGGAGGATCTCAAAGCCCAGGACATCATCTGAGCCTTGCCTCCCGCTCGTCGCCCGCGACTTCGGCGAGCACCTCGTCGAGGACCGGCGCCAGCTCGATCGCGATCGCCTCGAGCGAGAACACATCGTCGATCTGTCCGGCCAGCGACGGCCGGGCGGCGATCGCGACATCCCTGAGATGCTGGCGCTCCTGCAGCGCGACGGCGCACCAGTCGTCGACGAGCGCCAGCGCGCTGGCCCGGTCCGTGTCGCGGGCGAGCAGGCGGGCCAGCCGCTCGGAGAACACCAGCCCCTGCAGCGATTCGAGGTTGGCGCTCATCCGCTCGGCGTTCACCACGAGACCGACGGCGATGCGCTCCAGGGCATCCAGCGCCCCGCCCGCGGCGTCCAGAATTTCGGGAATGGTCGCCAGCTCGGCCTGCCAGCCGCCGAGCGACCGCTCGTGCTCGCCGACGGCGCCTGATAGCAAGGTGGCCATCAAACCGGGCGTGCGCTCAGCGGCGGCCAGCGCCTGAAGACACGCCACGGGGTTGCGCTTGTGGGGCATCGCGCTGGAGCCGCCCACGCCCTTCGCCGGCGTCGACTCCAGCATCTCGCCGACCTCGGCCTGCGAGAGCAACGCGACGTCGCGCGCGATCTTGCCCACCGTCGCGGTGACGACGGCCAGCTCCGCCATCAGGCGCAGCAATTCGTCGCGGTAGTCGTGCCACGAGCGTCCCGCGCCCAGCCCGAGGCGCTCGGCCACGCCGCGGCGCACGGTCGCGCGCTTCTCGCCGATGGCGTCCAGCGTGCCCACGGCTCCGCCGAGCTGGACGCACAGCGCTCGCGCGCCCGCAGCAGAAAGGCGAAGCCGGCAGCGATGCAGCGCTGCCGCCCAGCGCCCGTCTTCAGGCCCGCGGTGATTGGCGTGGCGGGTTGCATCAGCGTCCGGCCGAGCATCACGACGCCCGCGTGGCGCCGCGCGCGGTCGGCCAGGTGACTCACCGCCGTAGAGAGGACGCGGTCAGCGTCGGCGAGGCACGGCTTCACGCACAGGACGAGCGCGGTGTCGAGGACGTCCTGACTCGTCGAGCCGTAGTGCACGAAGGCCGCCGCCCTCCCATCCGCGCGAGCAACCTGCTCGGTGAGCGCCTTGACCAGCGGCACCGCCAGCGAGCCGGACTTCTTGCCGTCGCGCGCCAGCGCGTCCGAGGACAGGCGCAGATCCGAACAGCCGGCGGCGATCACCCGCGCCGCGTCTTGGGGGATGACACCGGCGTCGGCTTGGGCGCCGGCCAGGGCACGCTCGAAGTCGAGCATCGCCCGCACGAGCGCTTCGGCGGACAGCGCCTGGACGAATGCCTCGCGCGCGAAGCTGCGGCCCACGAGGTTCATCGGCGCTCGCGCGCTAGATCTCGATGAACACCGTTTCGCCGGCGCCCTGCAGCCGGACGTCCCAGCGATAGATCTTCGGATTGCCGGGATCGCGAGCCGCGATCAGCGTGCGGAGCCGGTCGGGATCGCCCACGGCACGGGCCAGCGGATCGTCCTTGATCGCGTCGTGCGGGGCGAGGAACACGCGCGTCTGCACCCCCTTCAGGAGCCCGCGCGCGAAGATCGTCACGCTGAGCTGGGGCGCGTACGTCTCGCCCCCCGGTCCCCTGAACGAGCCGGGCATGACGGTGTCGATCGCATACCCGCCATCAGAGCCCGTCGAGACACGGCCGTAGCCGTACGGCCGGGCGCCTTCGCTGCCCGAGGGAAGCTGGCCGGCCGCGTCAGCTTGCCAGGTCTCGAACAGGGCGTCGATGACGGGCGCACCGCTGCCATCGAGCACGCGTCCCGTCAAGGTGACGCGCTCCCCTTGTCCGGCGAAGGTGACCTTCCCGCCGTCGCTCCAGATCAACTCGCGCGCGAAGAAGGGGCCGATCGTCTGCGAGGGCGTCGCCTTCGCCATGGTCACACCCCCATCGGCGTGGCGCGCGGCCCGCGCAGCACGAGGTCGAACCGGTAACCGAGCGCCACCCCCTCGACGCCGTGCCCGAGGTCGAGGTCCGCGATCAAGAGCCGGCGCCCGGCCTCGGGCACGCTGTTGAAGATCGGATCGATCGCGAGCAGTGGATCGCCGGGGAAGAACATCTGCGTGATGAGGCGCTGGGCGTAGGCGTTGCCGAAGAGCGATAGGTGAATGTGCGCCGGGCGCCACGCGAAGGCGTGGTTCTGCCATGGATACGCGCCGGGCTTGACCGTCACGACGCGATAACGCCCCTCGTCGTCCGTGAGCACCTGTCCCTTGCCGAGGAAGTTGGGATCGAGCGGCGCGTCGTGGTCGTCCACCGGGCGCGGATACCTTCCCGACGCGTTGGCCTGCCACACCTCGACGAGCGAGCGCCGCACCGGCCGGCCGTCGTCGTCGAGCACGCGGCCGACGAGCACCATCTTCTCGCCGAGCGGCGCGCTCTTGCCCCACCTCGTCAGGTCGGCCTCGCTGCCCTTCACGAAGTGCTTGGGAAACGCCGGGCCCGCCGCCTCGAGCGGACTCGGCGCCACCTGCACTAGCGGCAGCCCCGGCGCGCGCAACCGCGTGCTCTTGTAGTCGGGGTACAGGTATGGCGGGTGAACGTCGGCGGCCAGTGTCTTGACCATTGTCATCTCCCTCGCAGCGTCGGCAGACTCGCCCCGCACGCGCCCGATCCTCCGACGTCGTGCCGGGCGGTCGAGCATGGCGCGAGCCTAGCGGAGACGCGCCGAGCGGTCAACGCGCCCGGCGCAGGTGCGACAGAATTCATCGGATCGGGTGCGCCTCGGCCACCCGGCAGAACTCGGCCTCCGAGTCGCCGTCGAGCACCACCCAGTTGACATGGCAGCGCGCCCGGTCCGTCTGCAAGCGGTACGGCCGCGAGGGCTGAAGGGGACGCAGGGGGTAGGAGCCGACCGGATTGCAAGATCCAGCACCGCCTCGATCGGCCGCGCCGCGAAGGCCGCCGTGATCGCGGCGGTGATCCCAGACGGCAGGCTCTTGCTCGAGGTTCCGCCGCCTCCCGAGGTACCCGTCGATCCTGTGCAAGTCCCCGTGGCGCGGCACGACGCCGAGGAGCTTCATCTCCATGTGCGGACGGCAATGCCGGGCTGGATGGGCGAGCGCCTGGACGTGGGCTGGGCGATCAACGTCTTGCACCCATTGGCGGGGTAAAGGTCATGGCCAGGAAGGTGAAGCCACCCGCTTGGCGCCGCGCCTCAGCGCCGCATCGTGGGCCCGCCCCATCACCTTGACCGCTCCCCGGCCGACGCGTAGTGTCTCCAGCCGGTGGGACTCGCGCCCGACGCGCGCGAGTCGTCCAGCACATGGAACGGAGAACGCCATGACGGAGCGGAACAGACGGCAGCGATTCAGCCGGCGAGACTTCATCAGGGCGAGTACCATGGCGGCCGGGGCGGCGGCCATGGCCCCCGCGCGCCCGGCGTCCGCTCAGCTGCGCAATGTGCCGCGAAACCGGACGCTCACCCTGGTGTGGTCCGGCAGCCGCGAGGGCCGCTGGATCGACTACGAGCTGTGGAATCCCTACGCCATCGGCTCCAACCATCAGAACGGCCCGGGCATCCTCTATGAGCCACTCGCGTACTACAGCGCGTTCGCCGACAAGGAGTACCTGTGGCTGGCCGAGAGCTACAAGTACGGCCCCGACTTCAAGGAGCTGACCATCAAGACGCGCTCCGGCATCAAGTGGAGCGACGGAACGCCGTTCAGCGCGGACGACGTGACCTACACGCTGAACAGTCTCAAGGAGCTGGGGCCGAAGGTGCGCTGGGGCGTCGACGTGCAGCAGTTCATGCAGGAGGCGAAGACCACCGCCCCCAACACCGTCGTCATCAGGTTCAAAGTGCCCGCGCCCCGCTTCTTCTACTTCATGACCTACAAGTACGACATCGGCGTGTACATCGTCCCCAAGCACGTCTTCCAGGGACAGGACTGGACCTCGTTCAAGCACTTCGATCTGGCCAAGGACTGGCCCGTCACCACCAGCCCCTGGAAGGTGGTGTTCTCGTCCCCCCAGCAGAAGGTCATCGATCGGCGCGACGAGTGGTGGGCGGCCAAGGCCGGGCTGGCCCCGATGCCCAAGGTCGAGCGCAATGTCTGGCTCCCCTCGGCCGGCGAGCAGCAATTGGCGCAGGCGCTCATCACCAACCAGGTCGACTTCAGCCAAGGCATGCAGCCGGCCACCTTCCCGACGATGTTCCGACAGAACGCCAAGATCGTCACGCACACCGGGCAGAAGCCTCCCCTCGGGTACATGGACTGGTGGCCGATCTCGTTGTACGTGAACAACGAGCGGCCTCCGTTCAACGACAAGGACGTCCGGTGGGCGCTGAGCTACTTCATCGACCGCCAGCAGATCATCGACGTGGGCTACGTCGGCGCGTCGCTCGCCGCGCCGCTGCCCTTGCCCGAGTACCCTCCGCTGCGTCCCTACATCGCGTCGGTGAAGGATCTGCTGGCCAAGCACAACACGCTCGAGTTCAATCCCAAAAAGGGCGACGAGCTTCTCACCCGCAAGGGCTGGAAGAAGGATGGCGGGGGATTCTGGGTGGATGCTCAGGGCAATCGCCTCAAGCTCGACATCATCGGCTTCGGGGGCAGCGGGCCGGCTATCGGTCCTGTGCTGACCGAGCTTTTGAAGCGCCAGGGCGTCGAGGCCAGCCTGAGCCTGCCGCCGGATTTCGACGATCGGTTCCAGAAGGGGCAATACACCGGCGCGATCTACGGGCACGGCGGCAGCGTGAACGACCCGTACCATACGCTCCGGCTCTACCAGAGCGTGAGCGTGGCGGTACCGGGTGCCCATCTCGTCAACTTCGCGCGGTGGAAGAACGACGCCTACAACAAGATCGTGGACGACGTGTTCGTCACCGACATGAACAACAAGGCCAGGTTGACCGAGCTGTTCCACAAGGCCATGGAGATCTGGATTCCCGAGCTGCCGGACATCCCGCTCGTGCACAACTTCCACCGCATCCCGATGAACACCACGTACTGGACGAACTGGCCCACGGAGCAGAACGCCTACGTCAACGGCGCCTTTTGGCACCTGACGTACGCGATAGTCCTCTGGAACCTGCAGCCCGCCCAGTAGCCGAGCCGGCCTCCCCGGTGTCCCCCCGGCCTCTCTGGCCCGCGCGGAGCCGTCGTGCGCGCTGATTACCTGGCCAGGCGCATTGGCGTCTTCCTGCTGATCGTGTGGCTGGCCGCCACGCTCAACTTCTTCCTGCCCCGGTTGTCCGGGCAGGATCCGGTCCGCGCCACCTTGCTGCAACAAGCGTCGCTCGGGGGCCACGTGCAGGCGGGTCTGGAGGCGATGGTGAAGGAATACGAGCAGCGCTTCGGCCTGGACCGGCCGCTCTGGAAGCAGTACGTCACCTATCTGCGCGACGTGTCCCGGTTCGACTTCAACTACTCGATCTCGAGCTACCCGAGAACGGTGAACGAGATCATCGCCGAGGCGATCCCGTGGACGGTTGGCCTGCTCGGCGTCACCACTGCGCTGTCCTTCACCATCGGCACCCTGCTGGGCGCTCTGCTCGCGTGGCCAGGCGCCCCGCGCTGGATGCGCCTCCTCATGCCGCCCCTGTGGGCGTTGCACGCCATTCCCTTCTTCCTCCTCGGCTTGATCCTCATGTACGTGCTGGCCTTCCGGATGCAGCTGCTGCCCATGTTCGGCGGCTACACCGCAGGCGCCTTCCCCGGGCCGACCCTGACCTTCGCAGGTGACGTGATCGCCCACGCCATCCTGCCGGCGCTGTCGATCGTGCTGGTGGCCACGGGCGGTTGGGCGCTCGGGATGCGCGGGATGATGGTCACCACCCAGGGCGAGGACTATGTGACCTTCGCCGAGGCCAAGGGACTCAGGCGCGCCACCATTTTCTTCCGCTACTGCGTCAGGAATGCGATCCTCCCGCAGACCACCGCCCTGGCCCTCGCCCTCGGCAACATCCTGTCGGGCGCGGTGCTGGTGGAGGTCATTTTCGGCTACCCCGGCGTGGGGACGATTCTGTTCCACGCCATCAGGGAGAACGACCACTTCCTGATCCAGGGCATCGTGTTCACCGTCATCGTAGCGCTCGGCGTTGCCACCCTGATCCTCGACGTGCTCTATCCGTTGCTCGATCCGCGTATCAGCTACCGGAGGACGTAAGGTCGCGATGGGGCAGACCAGGACGGCGCTGCGCTACATGCGTCGCAACGTCTCCCTCGTCGTCGGGCTCGTCCTGCTCCTGGCGCTGGCGCTGTTCGTGGGTATCGGCCACCTCGTCGTGGACACCAGCAAGAGCCGGCCGCTCTCGGCGCCCGCCGTCAGATCCCCATCCGCCGAGCATCCCTTCGGCACGGATCGGCAAGGCCGAGACTTGCTGGCGACCATGGTGGCCGGCACGCCGCTCACCTTGCGTATCGGATTCATCGCCGGATTCCTCGGCGTGGGCATCGGCGCCGTGCTCGGCTTCGTCTCCGCGTACTACCGAGGCACCGTCGACACGATGATCCGGGGCGTCGTGGACATCGGCCTCACCGTGCCGGGGCTCCTGCTGCTGATCATCATCGCCGTCTCGCTCAAGAAGGGGCTGACCGTGGACCAGATGGCGATCGTCGTGGCCTCGCTGGCCTGGCTCAATCCCGCGCGCACCATCCGGGCCCAGGTCCTGAGCCTGCGCGAGCGCGGTTACGTCGAGGTGGCCCGCCTGTCCGGCATGAGCGGACCGGAGATCATCGTCGTGGAGCTGATGCCGAACCTCCTGCCGTATCTCGCGGCGACGTTGGTCAACGCCGTGTCGTCGGCGATCCTCGCCTCCATCGGTCTGGAGGTGCTGGGGCTGGGACCGATCGACTCGCCGACGCTCGGCATGACGCTCTACTGGGTGAACTTCAACGCGGCGCTCATCAACGGTTGGTGGTGGTGGTGGTCAGCGCCCCTGGCGATCATCCTCGTCGTCTTCCTCGGCCTCTTCTTTCTCACCGTGGGGCTGGATGAGATTGCCAACCCCCGGCTCAGGAGAGCCATCTGACCGCCGACGTCCTCCGGGTTCGCGACCTGCTCGTTCACTACGGCACGCCGCTCGGCGCGGTGAAGGCGGCCGACACCATCAGCTTCAGCCTGCGAGCCGGCGAGCGCCTCGGCGTCGCCGGCGAATCGGGCTCCGGCAAGTCGACGATGGCCCTCGCCATCCTGCGCATGATCAAGCCTCCCGGCCGCATCGAGGGCGGCGAGGTCTGGCTCGACGGCGTCAATCTACTCACCCTCTCCGAGGAGGAGATGCGGCAGGTGCGGCTGGCGCGCATCGCCCTGATCCCGCAGGGCTCGATGAACTCGCTGAACCCGGTGATGCGGATCAAGGAGCAGATCGCCGATGCGCTGAAGGATCACGGTCTCCAGATGTCGCGGCGGCGGGCGGGCGAGCGGGTCCGTGAGCTGCTCGAGTCCGTCGGTCTCCGGCCGGAGGTCGCCGACATGTTCCCTCACGAGCTGAGCGGTGGTATGAAGCAGCGCGCCTGCATCGCTATCGCCATCAGCCTCCGTCCCCGCGTCATCATTGCCGACGAGCCCACGAGTGCCCTCGATGTGGTGGTGCAGAAGCAGGTCATGGAAACGTTGGCCAGGGTGCAGAAGGATCTGGGGGCCTCGGTGATCCTGGTCGGGCACGACATGGGGCTCATGGCCCAGTTCGTGGACCGGCTCGGCGTCATGTATGCCGGGAAGCTGGTCGAGCTGTCTCCGGTGCGCGACATCTTCGTCCAGCCGCTGCATCCCTACTCCGAGATGCTGATCGCCAGTCTCCCCTCGTTCGACCGGAAGGGGACGTTTCGCGGCATTCCGGGCCTCATCCCGCTGCTGCGCGACCTCCCACCTGGCTGCGCGTTCCATCCTCGATGCCCACACGCGTTCGATCGCTGCCGCGCCGAGGAGCCGCACCTCCGCGAGGCGCGCCCGGACGGCTGGGCCGCGTGCCACCTGCGGTGAGCTGCCGGCCATGACGACCCTGGTCGAGGCCCGGCGGGTTAGCAAGTTTTTCGGCGGGGGCCTCTTCGACCGAACCTCCACCCGGGCGCTCGAAGATTTCTCTCTGGCCTTCGACACCGATCGGCCTTCGATCACCGCCGTGGTGGGAGAGAGCGGGAGCGGCAAGACCACGTTGGGCCGTGTGCTCCTGGGCCTGACCGCGCCGACGCGGGGACAGGTCCTCTACCAGGGGCACGACCTCCGGACGATGTCCCGCGCCGACTGGCGCGCGTTCCGCCGCGACGTGCAGGTCATCTTCCAGGACCCCTACGAGGTGTACAACCCGTTCTACCGGGTCGACCACGTGTTGACGACGCCCGTGTCGAAGTTCCACCTCGCTGCGTCGCGGGCCGGCGCACGAACCCTGATCGAGGACGTGCTGCGGACGGTGGGCCTTCGTCCGGAGGAAACCCTGGGCCGCTTCCCGCACCAGCTGAGCGGCGGCCAGCGGCAGCGAGTGATGGTGGCGCGGGCCCTCCTGATGAAGCCTCGTCTCATCCTGGCCGACGAGCCGGTGTCGATGGTGGACGCCTCCCTGCGCGCCACCATCCTGGCCTCGCTGCGCCGGATGAACGCGGAGCTCGGTATCTCCATCGTCTACATCACGCACGACCTGGCGACGGCCTACCAGATCAGCGATAACATCGTCGTGCTCTATCGAGGCTCGGTCGCCGAGGCGGGCGACGTGCAGCTGGTGGTCAAGCAGCCGCGACATCCGTACACGCAGCTTCTGCTCTCCTCAATCCCGCTGGCCAGCGCCGAGCGAACCTGGATCGAGGAGAGCGCGACGGCACCCGTCGCGGTCCAAGACGGGGGCGGCGCGGGGTGCAAGTTCGCCGCGCGTTGCCCATCCGTCGTCGCGCGCTGCCTGGAGGCCGCGCCCCCCCTCTTCCAGTCGGACCGCCACCGAGCGGTGGCCTGCTATCTCCACGGCGACGCCCCCGCGCTGCCCTCGGAAGCTATGGTGAGCGCGTTCGCCGAGCCTCAGTCCCATGGCGGGCCCGTCCCCGCCGATGGTCCGTCCTGCCTGCCACCTGGTTTGCCGAGACGGCGCGCGCCCGACTCCCTATAATGACGCCCGCGACTGATGGCGGCCCAGACCACGCGGCGTCATCCATGGCTTTGAACATCGGTGCGGCGAACCGCGAGGCCGTGGAGCGCCTCTGCCGGGCCCGACCCGCGTGGACCAAGGTCGCCACCGCGCGCGAGGCGCTCGGCCTCACCGGTCAGGCGCTCTTGCACGCTGGGCCGCCGATCACCTGGGCGCGCATGTGTGGTCCGATGCGTGGGGCGGTGACCGCGGCGGTCCTGTTCGAGGGCTGGGCCAAGAGCCCCGACGAGGCGCAGCGACTCGCCGCCGCGGGTGACGTCGCGTTTGGCCCGTGTCACGACCGCGGCGCCGTCGGCCCCATGGCCGGCGTCATCTCACCGGGCACGCCGTTGCTCGTGATCGAAGACCCCGTGAACCGGACGAGCGCCTTCACCTTCATCGCCGACGGGCCCTGGGGACACCAGCTCAGGTTCGGGGCGCATGGCCCCGAAACGCTTGCCGGCCTGGCGTGGATCCGCGACGTAGTAGCGCCGGCGTTCCAGGCCGTCCTCGAGCGCGAGGGCCCGGTCGATCTCGCGAGCCTGATGGCGCAGGCCCTCGCCATGGGCGACGAGATGCACATGCGGAATGCCGCGGCGACCGGGCTGCTCGCGCGCCGGCTCGCGGCTCCGCTCGTCGGCGTCGTGGCCGATCGCGAGCAGTTGCAGGCGATCATGCGGCTCCTCACCCGCGACAACGACCAGTTCTTCCTCGCGTGGTCGATGGGCGCGGCCAAGGCGGCGGCCCGCGCCATCGACGGGCTCGAGCGCTCCACCGTCGTTTCCGCCATGGCGCGCAACGGCGTGGAGTTCGGGATCCGCGTGGCCGGCCTCGGCGACCGCTGGTTCATCGGCCCCGCCAGCGCCGTCGACGGCCTCTACTTCCCGGGCTTCGCCGCCGCCGACGCCAACCGCGACACCGGCGACTCCGCGATCATGGAGACGTACGGACTGGGCGGCATGGCCATGGCCGCCTCCCCGGCCGTCCAGAAGATCGTGGGCGCGAAGTCGTTCGCGGACGCCGTCACCACGTCGCGCCACATGGCAGAGATCTGCGTCGGCAGCAATCCGCTCTTTCCGCTGGCGCCTCTCGAGGGCGAGGGCACGCCGACGGGCATCGATATCCGGAAGGTGGTGCGCAGCGGCACGGTGCCCCTGATCAATACTGCCATTGCACACCACACGGCGGCCCGGATGATCGGCGCGGGCATCGCCACGCCCCCCGCGCAGCCGTTCGTCGACGCGCTGGTCGCCTTCGGCGCCGCCCACCCGTGATCGGTCCGCGCTGAGGATCGTGCCGATCCGGATCGAGGTCTGGCGCTCCTTCTATCAGGACTCCGTGGTCCTGATGCGATTGGCGGCAACCCTGAGCGAGCGGCCCGGCGTGCGTCAGTCCGCCGCGCTCATGGGCACCACGGCGAACCGCGAACTGCTCGCGCGCGCCGGCCTCGCGGCGCGCGGTCTCGAGGACGCGGCGCCCGGCGACCTGATGCTCGCGATCGACGCTGAGACCGACCAGGCCGCGGAGTCGGCCCTCGCGGCGGCGAAGGCGTTCTTCGACCAGCAGCAGCGCGAGCGCGAGGCCTCCGGCCGTATCCGTCCCCGCGGCCTGGAGTCGGCGCTCCGTCAGTTCCCTCGGGCCAACCTCGCGCTCGTGTCCGTACCCGGGGCCCACGCCACGCTCGAGGCGATGACGGCGCTGCGCCACGGCCTCCACGTGTTCCTCTTCAGCGACAACGTCGGCATCGAGGACGAGATCGCACTCAAGCGCCTCGCCGCGGGCCGCCGGCTCTTGTGCATGGGTCCGGATTGCGGAACCGCGTACCTGAACGGCGTCGGACTCGGCTTCGCCAACGTGGTCCCGCGCGGCCGGATCGGCTGCGTCGCCGCATCCGGCACGGGCCTGCAGGCCGTCGCCTCGCACGTGGCCGCCCTCGGCGAGGGAATTTCCCACGGGATCGGGGTGGGCGGGCGCGACCTCTCCGAAGCGGTGGGCGCGCCGATGACCGCGCTCGCCCTCGAGCTGCTGGCCGCAGATCCGGCCACCCAGGTCATCGTCCTGATCTCGAAGCCGCCCGCGCCTCGCGTCATGACGGAACTCGACTCGATCATCCGGACGATCGCCAAGCCGGTCGTGGTGTGCGGTCTAAGGGCCGGCCCGGACGGTCCGGCCGCCGGCCGTCGCGTCAACACGCTCGAGGCGGCGGCGATGGCCGCGGTTGCACTGGCACGAGGCCGACCCCTCGACCTCCCCGCGTTCACCGACCCCGCGGGCGTGCGCGCCCGCCTGGCGCGCATCGCGCCTCGAGAGGGGCGCGGACCTGCCCTGCTCGGGCTCTACACCGGAGGCACCCTGGCGCATGAGGCGCGCCTGCTGCTGGAGCCCCTCCTCGGACCGCTCGACACGGGTGCGGCCGCCCACCAAGTGATCGATCTCGGCAGCGACGAGTTCACCGTCGGCCGGCCGCATCCCATGATCGATCCCTCCGAGCGCGCCGCGCGCATCCGCGCCGCCGGCGCGGCGCCGGCTGTCGGCGTGCTGCTCGTCGACCTCGTACTGGGCCGCGCCGTCCACCCGGATCCCGCACAACCGCTCGCCGCGGCGATTCGCGACGCGCAGACCACCGCCGCCCGCGCGGGGCGCTCGCTCGCGGTCATCGCCTCCGTCGTCGGGACGGAGGCCGACCCCCAGGGCCTCCACGCCCAGACCGCCGCCCTCGAGAGCGCGGGGGTCGAGGTGCTCCCGTCGAATGCCCAGGCCTGCCGCTTTGGGGCCCTGCTCCTCCGGCCGGAGCTGGCTAATCGCCTCGTGCCCGGCGCTCCATGATCTCCGACATCCTCGGCCAAGAGCTGCGCGCGATCAACGTCGGGCTCGAGCTGTTCGCGAACGCGCTGGAGGCGCAGGGCGTGGCCGTCGTGGCCGTCGACTGGCGGCCACCCGCCGGCGACGCCACCGTCGCCGCCCTTCTCGCGCGCCTGGAGGACGAGGACTAGCTCTGTCGAGCTTCTAGTACCCCGCGCTCCGGAGTGCGTCCTCGATGTGATCGGGTGACGGCTTCCGGCGCTTGGCGTCGATCTCGCGCACGATCTCGACCACCGCCGCAGACACCGGCGTCTGCACCCCTACTTCCTTGCCCTGGGCCACCACGAAACCGTTCATGAACTCGATCTCCGTGCGGCGGCCCTTGATCACGTCCTGGGCCATGGACGAGCGCCAGTTCCGCCGGGAGCCGACCTTGGGAACCAGGGCGGTGTCGATCGCGCTGTACGTATCGGTGTTCCTCTCGGCGTCGGCCCATTGCTCAGCCGTGCCGACCCCGAACTTCACCACGCGATGGCCACGGGCCAGGCCCACGCGCGCCGACTCCGAGCCCAGCCGAATGGTGATCTCGCGGCCCCGTGGCTCCGCGGCAACATCGCGACCGCCGAGCCCGGTCATGGCCTGCACGGGGTTGCCCATGGCATTGATGCAGAGCTTGCCCCAGCGCTCGCCCCACAAGTTGTCGGTAGTCTGCGCGGCATCGACCACCGAGAGGAGATCGGCCACCGCCTGCAGATGCGGCGTGCTCGTGCCGTCGGGAGAGCCTGCCCGGAAGACGACGTGCCCGGAGCCGCGCTCCGCTCCACGCTCGACTTCCCCCGGCTTCCACATCGCCACCGAGATGCCCGACATGATGAGCCCCACCGTGCGCTCCGGGCCGGCAATCGACGCCACGAGGGGGTCGTTCCAGCAGTTCTGTGCGCAGATCACGACGCCCGAGGGCTTCACGTGCGACACCAGGAGGTGCGTGGCCCAGGCGGTGTCGTAGGACTTCATGGCCACGACCCCGATGTCGAAGTCCGTGCCGAGTTGCTGGGCCTCGTACACGTGCACGGTCTTGAAGCGCGCGGTGAACGGCTCGTGCGGCCCGGTGACCGCGACTCCGCGCTGGCGAATGGTCTCCACCTGTTCCGGCCAGGAGTCGATGACGGTCACGTCGTGGCCCGCCCGCGCAAAGAACGACGCCAGATAGCTCCCCACCGCGCCTGCGCCCACGAACAAGATCTTGTGGCTCATCAGGTTCCCTCCCGCTGCGCACTCTCGCGGGCGAGAATACCATCATGTCTTCATCGGTCTGATGACGCGGTCAGCCGCGGGCGCGGACCTCGATCTGGCCGTCCCGCCTGCGGACCTCGAAGCATGTCTGCGGGTATGTCGACGGGCCCTCCAGCACGCGACCATCCTCGAGGGCAAAAAGCGAGCCGTGCCACGGGCAGCGCAGGGCGTTGTCCTCGAGGCGTCCCTCGGACAGTGGCCCGCCCAGGTGCGCGCAGCTCTCCGCCAAGGCATAGACCTGCTGACCGCGGCGCACCAGGACGACGCGGACTCCCTGCGCGTCCACGGCTCGCATGGCACCTTCCGGCAAATCTGATTCCGCCAGCACCCGGACGAAATCACTCCAGGCCTCGGGGCGTGGAGCGTGGTCCACGCCGATGCGCTTCTTGAACACAAGCGAGCCGCCGAGGTAGGCTGCACCGGTCGCGAGCACGAAGCCGAGGGCGGCAAGGCCGCGCCCGGGGCCCCGGACTCCGCTCCGTCGCAGGGTGAGCGACGCCGCGTACAGAGCGAGCGCGGTGGTGTTCAGCAGCGCGTGCCCCATACCGACGCGTCGATCGCCACCGGACGTGTGCTGCCAGTCCGCCAGACCGGTGACTGCAGCACTCGCCGCGCCGGCGATCCCGACGCCGATCGCAGCATCCGCCGCCCGCGCGAGCCCTCTGTCCCGCGTGGAGGCAGCGTCGAGGACCAGGGCGGCCGTCCAGGCGCCGAGCGGAATGTCGGTCAGAACCGGATGGAGAGGGTGGCCTAGCCACGTGCCGTGGAGGAAGTCTCTGACGCGACGTCCCATGTCACCGCCGGCCTGAAATGCCGCCCCGACCGCCTTTTGCAATCGGTCTCCCACAATGTCGAGCCACTCCTGTCGCTCGATCACTGCGAGCGCGGCTTCGCCCATCTGTGAAGCTCTGGTCTGTGACATCGCCATTGGCGTCTCCTGCGACTGGCGTTGCGTGCCATGCAGAAGTGCAACCGGAATACCAGTGACTCGCCTCTGGTCAGGTCCTGGCCGCTATCCGCCACTCCTCGTGTCTCGGAATGGCGCCGGGGGACGCGACACGAGCACCCCTCACAAGGCGGCGATCGTGGTCGCCCAGAGAGTCTTGTCGCTCTCGTGCCCCACGCCTCCGAAGACCCACACGGTGGTCTCGTCGGCGGGGTCGAGGGCGATCCCGTTGTAGTCACCCCATCCGTTGCGAGCGCCGGGCTGCGAGCAGGGCGTGTCGCCCCGACACCTCAGGTGGGGTCCCCGTCCCGCCACCAGCTCGCCCGCGGTCGAGGGCTCCGAAGATGGCCACCGCCCATAGTGGAGCGAGGGATGTCCGTCGAGCGCCGACCGGCTGGCGACGAGGGTGAGGTTCCCCGCGGCATCGACCATGAGCGCGGGAAACACGTAGAACGCCCGCTCCGCGGCCAACTCGTCCTGGCCGATCAGTGTTCCTGCCCGCGTGTCGAGCCGACACCAGCGCGCCGCGATCCAGGCGTCGTCATCAAACCCGGTTCCGTACGCCGTGGCGAAGGCAAACCAGACCGAGTCGGCGCGGCACACTGCGCCTCGGACCCGCGTGCCTCCCACGGCGAGCGGCTTCTCCCCGAGCTGAGCGGCTTCGTTCGGCGGCGTCACATACGGGTTCACCTCGATGCTGTGCGACGAGAGCGTCGGGGTCCCGGACGCCCAGCTCGCCGTCCACAGCGTGATGGCCTGCGCGGGCCCGGTGCCTTCCACCGTGTTCACGCGATGGGCCACCGCCGTCGGTCCGAAGTGATGACAGGGCTGCACGGAGTCGGCGGCACCTCCCGTCGGGTTCTCGAGCCGGGGAAAGTCGAAGAAGGTCGGCGAGCCAGCGTGGTAAAGATCTGCCTTGGCGAAGATCAGCAGCCTGGCCACCCCGCCCCGCACGTTGTACGTGACGTATACCGCCCGCTCGTCGACTCCCAGGCTCGGATAGTCGGCCCAGTTCGGTGGCGTGACCCGATCGTCGAAGGTGTCGACGACCGTGCTGCGCCTGCCACCGGCCGGATCGGCGCCCTCGGACGCCGAGAGAAGCAGCCACGACCCCTCGACCGGGCCGGCGGAGAGCTGCTGGGTCAAGGCGAGGGCGAGTACGACCCATCGGTCAGCGTACTGGTCGTAGAGCGCGCGAGGATCGAAGACGAAGTTCGCCCTGGGCGGGCGGTTCGGGAACCACCCGGCCAGGCTGGTGGGCGGCGACACGAGCGCACCCGACGCCTTGGCGTAGATGGCGACCGCGAAGTTCTCGGCGATGAGCAGATGCTCTCGCCCCAACCGCCAGGCATCCGTCGTAGGCGGACCCAATGGCGGGTACCCCGGCAAAGGAGCGGCTCGGCGTCCTCGCGATGTCACTGCGCACGAGACTCGTCGACGGCAGCCGTGGGGGCAGGGTCAACTCCCGGCGGGCCAGCCGCTGGCGAATGGCGAGCGCCGGCTCGGGCTCGTGATCGACCCGTGGCAGCAGGGGAACGTCGATGCTAAGGTCGAGCTGCCATCGGGGCCGCGCCAAGGCGGAGAACGACACGCCCGACGAGCCTGACCCACGGGATGCAGGCGGCAGTTCGCGGAACGCAGCCATCATGCGACCTCCCCGCCAAGTCGACCGTGCGCATCGGCACGACCAACCGGCCCGGGACTCAGCTCGCTCTGCCGCAAATGCTCGACTGGCCGCGACGCGAGCCGCACCGGCACCCCGGGGCCGGCGCGTCATTCACGCGATGGCGAACTGCGGCGCCGAGTTCGCCCGCTGAGGTGGGGGCATTGTGTTCCATGGCGAGCGCGCAGGCAAGGGCCGGGCAGTATGAAGGGTCGCCTCAGCGATCACCGTCGCCTATCCCGTGCCGAATTGCGCGTGGGCAGGCAGGTGGCTTCTCGTGAATCGAGATGGAGGTTCGCAGGTGGCTTCTCGTGAATCGAGACGGAGGTTCACAGGGGCTTATCGTGAATCAAGACGGAGGTTCTCATGCGGCCACAGCCTCTCATCTCGGTGACCGACGTCGAAGCGAGCAGCCGGTGGTACCAGCGTCTCCTCGGGTGCCGGAGCGCTCATGGTGGGCCGGAATACGAGCGACTGGTCTCGAATGACGCGCTCATCCTCCAGCTTCACCGCTTCGAGGTCGATCACCACCACGGGCTCATCGGTGATCCTGACGACAAGCCCTATGGAAACGGAGTGCTGCTGTGGTTCGAGATCGACGACTTCGACCTTGCGATGGAACGGGTGGTCGAGATGAAAGCCCACGTCGTCCAGCCGCGCCATCGCAACCCACCGACCGGTGACGGTGGTCCCAACCACTGGGAATGCTGGTTGCGCGATCCCGACGGCTACACCGTCGTGCTGGCCAGCCCGGACGGCTCGGCGGGCTGAGCGCTCGCGCCTGACCAGAGACCCCTGCTCGGGCCGCGCACCCTTGTCAGGCGCCGACAGGACAGCGGCCGCCTGCCGGCTATCTCTCCTACCCCGCCTGATGACGCGCGTAGATCTCGGCGACCTTCTTGTGCGCCTCCACGACCGCTTTTTCGACGTCCCAGTTTTCGACCAGCACTCGGTGCATCATGCGGCCGATCACGAAGGTGGCCAGCACCTCGCCGGAGGCGGCATTCATGGTCCCCGGAGAAGGGAACTGGCGCCCCCGCTCCAGCATGACCCGCCAGTGCTGGAACACCGGCCGCTTCCAGAACTTGGAGTCGTACATGCCCTTGTAGGGCGGCCCCCAGCGGCCATCGCCCTCCTCGATCGTGACCCTCAAGTTGTCCGGGGCCATCCAGTACTCGGCCAGCCCTTTGGCCACTTCGGGATAGGGGTTGTGTTTGAAGAGCAGCCATTCCGTGTTTGTGAGCTCCTCGATGGCGCCCGCCGGCCCTGCCGGGACCGGCAGCAGCCCGGTCACGTTGTACAGGTCTTTGTCGGAGTCCGCCAGATGAGCGTAGATGCTGGTGGGATTCAAGACGAAGATCACCTGACGTGACTGATAGGCCTTGTTGTTGGAGGTATTGTCCCAGGCGATCGCCCCCTTGGGGATGATCTTGTGCTTGTTGAACATGTCCGCAATC
>JBKPAK010000299.1:0-30479 GCA_046726415.1 Candidatus Methylomirabilota bacterium | reverse complement strand
CCTCCACCGGGTTGTAGACGCTGCCGAGCTTGACCTCGACTTTCTCCTGCAAGGTGGCGGTGCTGAAGACCTTGTTACCGACGAACGCGATGTCGCGCACGAAGGGCCGTTCCTTCACCACGAACGTGAGGCGCACGCCGCCCTCGAAGTCGATCACCTTGGCCTGGACGTCGTCGAAGAAACCGAGGGCGAAGATGGCGCGAATGTCATCCGAGAGCTGGCCGGGGTTGAACGGGCTGCCCAGGGCGCTCCGCACGCGCCCGAGAATCACTGCCTCCTGGACGCGGCGGTTCCCTTCGACCGTGATTTCCTTGATGATGATGGGCGGTTGGGGCTGGGCGTGGGCGATAGCCCCCCCACCTACCCAAGCCAGAAGCACCAGGGCCAACGGGAGGCGAACCGCAAGGTGCCGCCGCGTTCCCGCCGCCACCCGCGGCCCCGGACGATCCCGCTCAGTGCTCGGCCAGGGCCAGAGGCGTCTCGACCGGGCGAATCTCGCGGAACACGAAGTTGCCGCCCTCGACATCCACCTCGATGCGCGCGCTCTCCGGCACTTGACCGCGCACGATGGCCTCCGCCAGGGGGTCCTCGACGTGCCTCTGGATCGTCCGTCGCAGTTGACGGGCACCGTACGTGGGATCGTAGCCCTTGTCGAGCAGCGTCATTTCCGCGACCGGGGTGAGCACGAGCTCGATGCCCTTCTCCACGAGCTGCTTGTTGATGCGGGCGATCATCAGGCGAATGATGATCTTGATGTGCTCGACCGAGAGCGAGTGGAAGACGATGATGTCGTCGATGCGGTTGAGGAATTCCGGCCGGAACGCCCGCTTCAACTCCTCCATCACCCGGTCCTTCATCTTCTCGTAGGACGCCTCATCGGATTCCTGGAGGAACCCCGGGGACACTCGTTTGCCGATGAGGCTGGTGCCCAGGTTGGAGGTCATGATGAGGATGGTGTTCTTGAAGTCGACGACGTGGCCGAGCGAATCCGTGAGGCGGCCGTCGTCGAGCACCTGGAGCAGCATGTTGAAGACGTCCGGGTGGGCCTTCTCGATTTCGTCGAAGAGCACCACCGAGTACGGACGTCGACGGACCTTCTCGGTGAGGTAGCCGCCTTCCTCGTAGCCCACGTACCCGGGGGGCGCTCCCAGCAACCGGGATATCGCAAACTTTTCCATGTATTCCGACATGTCGACCCGGATGAGGGCGTTCTCGTCGCCGAACAAATACTCGGCCAAGGTGCGGGCTAGTTCGGTTTTGCCGACGCCGGTCGGCCCGAGGAAGACGAACGATCCGACCGGCCGCTTGGCATCCTTGAGACCGGCCCGAGAACGTCGGATGGCCCGAGCCACCGCGGTCACGGCGTCGTCCTGGCCAACGATCCGGCCATGCAGGGCCTCTTCCATGTGGGCAAGCTTCTCGGACTCCTTCTCCTCGAGCTTGGCCAGCGGAATGCCAGTCCAACGCGAGACGATGAACTCGACATCCTCCTCGTTCACCGACTGCGTCCCCTTGCCCTTGTTCTTGTCCCACTCCCGCTTCAGCTCCTCCTCCCGCGCACGCAGCACCTTTTCCTTTTCGCGAAGGGCCGCCGCCTTCTCGAACTCCTGGGCCTCCAGGTACATGTCCTTCTCGCGGATGACCCGCTCCAGCTCCTTCTCGATCTCCTTGATCTCGGGGGGCGGAGTGAGAGCCATGAGGCGCGTGCGTGAAGAGGCTTCGTCGATGACGTCGATGGCCTTGTCGGGCAGCTGGCGGTCGGTGATGTAGCGGTCGGCCAGCATCACGGCGGCGTTGATGGCCTGCTCGGTGATCTTCACGCGGTGGTGGGCCTCATATTTGTGGCGGAGTCCGCGGATGATCTCGATGGCCTCCGGCACGCTGGGGGCGCGCACGATGACTGGCTGGAACCGCCGCTCCAAGGCGCCGTCCTTCTCGATGTACTTCCGGTACTCGTCGAGGGTGGTGGCGCCGATGGTCTGGATCTCGCCGCGCGACAGGGCCGGTTTGAGCATGTTGGAGGCGTCGATGGCCCCCTCAGCGGCGCCGGCCCCAATGAGCGTATGCAGCTCATCGAGGAACAGGATCACGTTCTCCGACTGACGAACTTCCTTCATCACCGCCTTGAGGCGTTCCTCGAACTGGCCGCGGTACTTCGTGCCGGCCACGAGAGCTCCGAGATCGAGCTGGAGGAGCCGTTTGTTCACCAGCACGTCGGGGACGTCGTGGGTCACGATCTTCTGGGCCAGGCCTTCCACGATGGCCGTCTTGCCCACCCCGGGTTCTCCGATTAGCACGGGGTTGTTCTTCGTCCGGCGGGCGAGAATCTGGATGACGCGCTCGATCTCCTGTTCGCGTCCGATGACGGGATCGAGCTTGCTCTCGCGGGCCAGTTGGGTCAGATCGCGCGCGAATTCGTCTAGCACGGGTGTCTGGGAGCGCTTCTTGGGCCGGGGATAGTACTGATCGCCGAGAAGGGCGAGCGTCTCCTGTCGAACTTCATCCAGCCGAGCTCCCAGCGATTCGAGAATCTTGGCGGCAATGGACTGGCCTTCCTTCATGAGCCCGAGGAGCAGGTGCTCGGTGCCGATGTAGTTGTGGCCGAGCTGTCGGGCCTCCTCGATGCTCAGCTCGAGGACCCGCTTGGCCTGTGGAGTGAACGGGACCTCACCGAAGGTGAGAGTCTTGGGGAAGCCAGCGAGCGCCCGTTCGACTTCAGCTTTCACGGTCTCCAATCTCAGCCCGAGCCGTTGGAGGACGGCGGTGGCGATGCCTTCCCCGTCGCGGATCAAGCCGAGAAGGACGTGCTCGGTGCCCACAAAATCGTGGCGGAAACGCCCCGCCTCTTCACGCGCAAGGATGATCACCCGACGTGCCCGTTCGGTGAACCGTTCAAACACAGGTCGCCCCCTCACCCCTTTTCAGTACCGCCCGCACGCGATTTTGCTTTCGCGGACGGCTAGTTAGTCGCTCTCACTATACTCCACCGAAGAAAGCGCCGCCACCGTTTTTCGTCGCGCGTCACTCAACCCCTCGATTCTTCGACGTCCTCATCGCGCGCAACGGCTCGGCGGAGGTGCTCGACGGTTCGCCCCTCCACCAACCGGTAGCCGCGGTCCGCCCTTGCCGCCAGATCGGGATTGTGGGTGGCGATGAGGAGCGCGAGCCCGCGCTCCGCCTGCAAGCGCAGGAACAGGTCGTAGATGACCCCGCTCGTCTTGGGGTCGAGATTGCCGGTCGGCTCGTCGGCCAAGATCACGCGCGGCGCGTTCATGAGCGCGCGAGCGATGGCAACCCGCTGTTGTTCGCCTCCGGAAAGCTCGCCCGGGCGGTGCTGGAGGCGGTCGCCGAGCCCGACGTCGGCGAGCGCATCGGCGGCGCGGGCCCGCGCCTCTCGAGTCGGGACACGCTGGAGGAGAGCCGGCACCATGGCGTTCTCCAGCGCCGTCATTTCTGAGAGGAGATTGTAAAACTGGAAGACGAAGCCGACCTCCTGCCGACGGAATCGCGTGAGTGCTGCCTCGCTCCGGGCGAACACGTCCTCGCCCGCGAAGAGCACGCGCCCCGCCGTGGGCCGATCCACGGCGCCCAGGATGTGCAGGAGGGTGGACTTGCCTACCCCGGAGGCACCCACCAGCGCCACCATCTCGCCGGCCCGGAGGATGAGGGATGCCCCGCGCAGTACACGGAGCATCTCTGGTCCCGAGCGGTACTCCTTGTCCAGGTCTTCAGCGACGATCAGGAGCGCGCCGGCGTCACTCATCGCGCAGACAACCACGGGCGCCGGCGTCACTCATAGCGCAGGACATCCACGGGCGCCAGCGCCCCCGCCCGTCGCGCCGGGAACACGGTGGCCAGAAACGAGAGCAGGAGGGTGGCGCTGACGATGAGCGCGAAGTCCCCGCGCGTCAGCTTCATGGGCAGGTAGTCGATCTGGTAGACGTCTCCCGCCAGCCGGATGATCTTGAATGTGTTCTGGATCCAGATGAGGGCGAGGCCCACGAGGCTCCCGCTCACCGTTCCGATGAGACCGATGGTCATGCCGATGACCAAGAACACCGTGGTGATGGTCGCCCGAGAGGCCCCGATGGCCTTGAGGATTCCGATCTCCTTGCGCTTCTCCGCCACCAGCAGCACCAAGTGTCCGATGATGGCGAAGGCCGCCACCAGCACGATGATCGTGACGATCACGAACAGCGCGAGCTTCTCGAGCTGGAGGGCGGCGAAGAGGTTGCGGTTCAGTTCCATCCAGTCGCGCATCCAGAAGCCCGGTCCCAGCGCCGCGGCCACCGCCCGTCCCACCCGCTTAGCGGCGAACGGATCGGTGAGCTTCACCTCGATGCCGGTGACGGCGTTGGTCAGCCCGGCGAACTCCTGGGCCGCCCCGAGCGAGAGGTAGGCGATGGAGGCGTCGAACTCGTGCATGCCGATCTCGATCGTCCCCGCCACCGTGAAGCGCCGCATCTTGGGGACCATCCCTACGGCAGTCATGGCGCCCTGCGGCGAAATCAAGGTGACGCTGTCTCCGGTGACAACGCCGAGCGCCCGGGCCAGCTCGAGGCCGAGCAGAATGGCGGGCTCGCCCTTCGACAGCGGCTCCACCGAACCTCGCCGAAGCTGACTCGTGATCGCCGACGCCACGGCCGGCGAGGAGAGATCGACACCGCGGACCAGTCCCCCTTGGGCCCCGCCCCCGGCGCTGCTGAAGAGCGCCTGCTGGAGGACGAACGGCGTGGCGGTCTGGACCCCCGAGACTTTCTCGACCCGGTGGGCGAGGTTGTCTGCTCCGATCAGGCCGCGACCGCCCGCCTGAAACAGGAGGAGGTGAGGATTGCCGGCGATGATGCGGTCGCGGATCCCGTCCTGGAAACCGGTCATCACCGCGAGCACGACAATGAGCGCGGCCACGCCCAGAAAGACCCCGCCGACCCCAATCCACACGAACAGCGACATGGTCGCCCGCTGCCCGCGCGCCCGCAGGTAGCGGAGGCCGAGAAACAGCTCGAAGGGCATCCCCTGTCTCACGCCTCCTCCGCGTCGTCGCCTGGGCGGCGACCACCCTCCGGCCGAAGATGGGGAAAGAGGATGACCTCGCGGATCGACGGCTGGTTGGCGAACAGCATCACTAGGCGGTCGATGCCGATCCCCTCCCCCGCGGCGGGCGGCATACCATACTCCAAGGCCCGCACGTAGTCGTCGTCCAGCCAGTGGGCCTCGTCGTCACCGCTCGCCCGCGCCGCGGCCTGATCCAGGAAGCGCTCGCGCTGGTCGATCGGGTCGTTGAGCTCACTGTAGGCATTGGCGAGCTCGCGCTGGCCGATGAACAGCTCGAAGCGATCCACCAGCCTGGGATCCTCGCGCTTCCGCTTGGAGAGCGGCGACAGTTCCACGGGAAAATCGAGGACGAAGGTCGGCGCGATCAAGGTTGGTTCCACCAGGGCCTCGAAGGCGTCCTTCCACAGTGTCGCCATCGATGCCACTGGGTCGCAGGTCACGCCGCGCGCGGCGGCGGCTTCGGCCACCACGCCGGGGTCAGTGTCCGGGGTGACGGTGAGGCCCAAGGCACCGGAGAGACCCTCGAAGAAGGTCAGCCGGCGCCAGGGGGGGGTGAGATCGATGACGTGCTCGCCCCAGGGGAGGTCGAGCCGCCCGCGCACCGTGCGGGCGAGCTCCCCGAACAGCTCCTCCGTCAGCTGCATGAGATCGCCGTAGTCGGCGTACGCCTGGTAGAACTCCAGCATAGTGAACTCGGGGTTGTGCTGGGTCGACACGCCCTCGTTGCGAAAGTTCCGGTTTATTTCGTAGACCCGCTCGAATCCGCCCACCACCAGGCGCTTCAGGTACAGCTCCGGGGCGATGCGCAGGTAGAGGTCGATGCCCAGCGCGTTGTGGTGGGTGACGAACGGACGGGCCACCGCGCCCCCCGGGATGGGTTGCATCATCGGCGTCTCGACTTCCAGAAAGCCGCGCGCGTCCAGGAACGCGCGGATGGCCCGCACCAGCTGGCCACGGAGCACGAAGATTTCGCGCGCCTCCGGGTTCACCACCAGGTCCACATAGCGGCGCCGGTACCGAGTCTCGACGTCGCGCAACCCGTGCCACTTCTCCGGCAGCGGGCGCAGCGCTTTGGAGAGGAAGCTGAAAACCTTCACGGCGACGGTGAGCTGCGCCGTCCGCGTCCGAAACAGCTCGCCGGTGACCCCAATGAAGTCCCCGACGTCGAGCAGTCGGAAGAGGGAAAACTCATCGCCGAGCTGATCGGCCCGAGCGTAGAGCTGGATGCGGCCGGTGTAGTCCATCAGCTCGGCGAAGCACGTCTTGCCGTGATCCCGCACGGCGACGATGCGTCCGGCCATGCTCACCGGGCCCAAGGTCTTGAGCTCGTCGTCGCTGGCGGCACCCAGGGTCTCCGTCAACCCTCGCGCCCAGTGGGTGACGGGATAGCGCCCCCCGAAGGGGTCGATGCCGCGCGCCCGCAGCGCGTTGAGCTTCTCGTGGCGCTGGCGGACCTGCTCGTTCTCCGGTTGTTCGCTCACGCCCGTCCCCTCGCCCACAAGAGGTAGGCCTTGATCAGCTCGTCGAGGTCGCCGTCCATCACGCCCTCCACGTTGCCGACCTCGAAACCAGTCCGATGATCCTTGACCAGCTGGTACGGATGAAACGTGTAGGAGCGGATCTGGCTGCCAAAGGCGATCTCTTTCTTCTGCCCCGTCAACTCCGCCAGCTCCTCGCGCTGCTTTCGCTCGGCCAGCTCGTACAGCCGGGCCTTGAGGATACGCAGGGCGGTGTCGCGGTTCCGCAACTGCGATCGTTCGTTCTGGCAAGCCACCACCATGCCGGTGGGCACGTGCGTGATACGCACGGCGGAGTCCGCGGTGTTCACTCCCTGCCCGCCGGGTCCCGACGAGCGGTACACGTCCACCCGGATCTCCTCGTCCTTCACCACCACCTCGACATCGTCGACTTCCGGGGTCACGGACACCGAGGCGAAGCTCGTTTGCCGGCGCTTGGAGGCGTCGAAAGGGGAGATGCGCACCAGGCGGTGCACGCCCGTCTCGCCGCGCAGGTAGCCATAGGCGTACTCGCCGCTCACCTCGATCGTGGCCGACTTGATGCCGGCCTCCTCGCCGGGGAGCAGATCCACCACCTCCCCCTTGAGGCCCGCGCGCTCGAACCAGCGCAGATACATGCGCATGAGCATTTGCGCCCAGTCCTGCGACTCCGTGCCGCCCGCCCCCGGATGAATGGACACGATGGCCGCCTTGCTGTCGTGCGCTCCCGACAGCATGAGCTTCAGCTCGAAGCCCTCCAGCGCGGCACGCAGGCGCGCCAGGCCGCTGGTGATCTCCTCCCCGAGCCCATGGTCGTCCTCGTCGGCGGCCAGCTCGATCAAGACGGCGAGGTCTTCGGCATTTCTCGTCTGCTCAGCCACGGTTCCGGTGATGCGGGACAGCTCGGAGCGCTGGCGGATCAGCTCCTGGGCCCGGCGGTTATCTTCCCAGAACGCCGGCGTGCCCATCTCCGCCTCCAGCTCGGCCAGGCGCTTCTCCTTGGCCGAAACGTCAAAGATGCCTCCGGACGTCTTCGATCCGGCGGACCAGGTCGGTGAGCTCGCGCTTAGCGTCGCCGGCGATCATGCGATGGCCTCAGGCGCCCGGCGGCTCAGCGCCCCGGCCAGCCCGGCGGTGGTGATGGCCGCCGAAAGCCAGACGAGCCAGTTGCCGAATCGCGTGTACAGCGTGGTGGTCGGGTGCAGCGCGATCGAGTCCACCAGCGTCCCCCGCTCGAAGAGCGGCAAGGAGCGCGCGATCCGCCCGCTCGGTGCGATGAAGGCCGAGATCCCGGTGTTGGCCGCCCTGACCACGGCGAGCCGATGCTCCACCGCGCGGAACGGATACATCGCCAAGTGCTGCGGGGGGCCGCTCGTCATCCCGAACCACGCGTCGTTCGTCATATTGACCATGAACCGCGCGCCATCCTTCACAAACTCTCGCACAAGCTCGGGGAAGATGCCCTCATAGCAGATCACGACGCCGAACGGCGCGGGCGGGCCGGGAAAGACGAGCGGACGCGCGCCGGGCTCCAGATCAGCGATGAACTCCGCCCAGCCGCGGACGAACCCCAGCAGCGCGGAAAAGGGCACGTACTCACCAAACGGAACGAGTTGAATCTTATCATATCGCTCCTGCAGCCCTCGCTCGGTCACGAGGAAGGCGCTGTTCCGGTACGAGACCGGCACGCCATCGCTGACATCGATCGACCCCACCACGATCGGGACATGGAAGGTCCTGACCAAGTCGTTGAGGAGATGACGAAGCGCCGGGTCGCGGCGGAGGGCGCCGGGCAAGGCCGTCTCTGGCCACACGAGGAGGCGCGGCTGATCGCCCGCGGCGCGGCGAGTCAGTTCCACGTAAATGGCGAGCGTCTGGGCCGCGTGGTTCGGATCGAACTTGAGCGGTTGCTCGATCGAGGGTTGCATGATGCCCACCCGCGCCGTGTCGGCGCGCCGGGCTTCGGTCGCCTCGAGCCGCACCGCTCCGAAGGCGAGGGTCGCCGTCACCAGAATCGCGACGGCGATCACGCCGGCCAGGGCCCGGCGCCGCGGCGCCACGAAGATCCCGGCCACCGCGCTGTTGACAGCGACCAGCACGAACGACACGGCATACACGCCGCCAAGCTCGGCGACCTGGATCACCACGAGCTCCCGGTACTGGGAGTAGCCGAGCAGGCCCCACGGAAACCCACCGAGGAAGTGTCCCCGAACCCACTCGGCGACCACCCACACGAACGGCGCCACCCCAAGGGCCCAGCTGATGGAGCGGCGGGCTGTCAGCCACGCCAGCACGGCGGCGAAGAGGCCGACATAGAGGGCGCAGTAGCCGGCCAGGGCCACGGTCGGCGCGTAGATAAGCGGCCAGGGGATGGCGCTGTAGACGGAGAAGGTGAAGTTCAGCCACCGCAGCAGGATGAAGAAGAAGCAGGCGCCGGCCAGGCATCCCCAGCCGAAGGCGACGGCCGGGGCCCGCCCCAGAGCAATGACGATCACGGGGACCAGCGCCACCCAGGCGAGCGCGGAGAGGTCGAAGCGCGGGTAGGCGAGGGCCAGGGCGATTCCGGAGACGGCGGTCGTCGCCGCGCACATCAGCGTCTCGCGGGAGGGCACGCGCGTCAGGCGCCGATGGCCAAGCGGTCGGCGAGGAACTTCGGCAAGCCCCCCCGCTCGATCTTCCCGCGGGCGGCGGCCACGTCGTAGGCGACTCGGCGTCCGAAAATCCGACCTGCCTCGACATCCCAGATCGCATAGGCCGCGCGCGCGTCCCGATCACGCGGCTGCCCCACGCTTCCCACGTTGACGATGTAGCGCCGGCCGGCATCGATCCTGACGTCGACGTTCCCCGGCTGAAATTGGGGACCCCACGATCCCAGCGACCACACGGCGGGACGGTGAGAGTGGCCGACGAAACACAGGCGTGTGGCGAAACCCCGAAAAGCGGAGAAGCCATCCTCGGCGGTGACGAGGTAGTCCCATTCTCCAGGCTGGATGGGGGAGGCATGCACGAGCGTCGCGTCCACCATCTCCCACTCCAGCGGCAGTGCGGCCAGGTACCGGCAATGGTCATCGTCGAGCCGCTCGCGGGTCCACTCTGCGGCCGCCCGGGCATAGGGATTGAACCAGTCGAGATCGAGAAGCCCGGCCACTCCGTGCTCGTGATTGCCCCCGACAAAGGCCACCGCTCGTTCGGCTATCACCTCGAGGCAGGGCTCTGGATCCGCCCCGTAGCCGACGACGTCCCCCAGACAGAGGAGGGCATCTGAGCGCGGGGCCGCGTCGGCCAGGACGGCCTGCAACGCATCGAGGTTGCCGTGAATGTCCGACAGGATGGCGTAGCGCACGACGGACGGCTCAGAGAACCGCTCGCAGTTCGCGCGCGATGCGATCGAGCACGCCGTTGATGAAGCGGCTCGACTCCTGAGTCCCGAACTTCTTGGCGATCTCGATCGCTTCGTTGATGGCCACCTTGGGCGGTACCTCGGGGTGCCCGAGCAGCTCGTAGACCGCCGCGCGGAGAATGTTGCGATCCACCGCGGACATGCGCTCGAGATCCCAGTGCTCGACCGACTGGGCGATGAGCGCGTCGATCTTGCCTTGGTTCCGTTTGGTGCCGACGACCAACTCCTCGGCGAACGCCCGGGCCTCTTGGTCAACGGGATGTCGCGACCAAAATTCCTCGGCGGGCGATCGGGGATCGTCGTCGCCACTGACGTCGAGCTGATAGAGAAACTGCAGGGCAACTTCCCGCGCCTTCCTACGCCGACCCACCCGTCCCGCCCTTTCCGGCGGTAATCCGCCGGACGAACCCCGCCATCTCCAGGGCCGCCGTGGCCGCCTCCTCGCCGCGGTTGGCCACCTTGCCCCCCGCCCGAGCCCAGGCCTGTTCCTCGGTGTTGGTTGTGATAACTCCGAAGGTGGCGGGCACGCCGGTGGTCAGTGCCACCTGGCGGATTCCCGCCGCCGCTTCCCGCGCGACGTGCTCGAAGTGCGGGGTCTCCCCGCGGATGACCACGCCGACACACACGATGGCGGCGTACCGTTTCGTCGCAGCGAGGTGGAGGGCGGCCAGCGGAAGCTCGAACGATCCGGGGACCCAGTGCAGCTCCACCAGCACGGCCGGGATCTTGGCCTCCGCGAAGGCATGCCTCGCACCCTCCACGAGGCGCATCACAATTGGTTCGTTGAAGCGCGCCGCCACGATGGCGAAGCGCCCGCGGACGCTTCGTCGCGGCGGGGGGCGGCGGGGCCGGGGCGCCGATCCGGTCATGTGATCAATCGACGTCGGGGTGAGGGGGCGCCGCTTCTCCCCGACCCCTCTCACCGCCATGAAGGCGATGGCGGAGGCGGTGACCACCTCTCCCTCCCCGCCTTACCAATTGCTCCGCGGCGACGTCGGCAAACGCGGTTCCTGCTCGACACGTCCCACGGCCCCACCCATGCACCGCGTTTCTCCGGCCAGTCAGTCGGGGAGCGAGGTCAGGAGGTGGCCGAGTTTGTCGCGCTTCGTGCTGAGGTACTTGCGGTTGGCCTCGGTGGCCGGGATCTCGATAGGCACGCGCTCCACGAAGTGGAGCCCATAGCCCTCCAACCCGACGATCTTCTTCGGGTTGTTGGTCAGGAGGCGGAGATTCCTCACACCGACATCGGCCAGGATTTGTGCCCCGATCCCGTAGTCGCGCAGATCGGCCGAGAACCCCAGCGCCTGGTTGGCCTCCACCGTATCTTTCCCCTGATCCTGCAATTCATAGGCGCGGATCTTGTTGTGAAGCCCAATCCCGCGACCCTCCTGTTTCAGATAGACGACCACACCGCGGCCCTCGGCCTGAATCATCGCCATCGCCTTTTCCAGCTGCGATCCACAGTCGCACCGTCGCGAGCGGAAGACATCGCCGGTCAAGCATTCGGAGTGCATCCGGACGAGCACCGGTTCGTCGTCCGTCACATCACCCATGATGAGGGCGAGATGGACGCGGTTATAGACCGTGGTCTCGTAGGCCACGGCCGTGAACTCGCCGAACTCGGTGGGCAACCTGGTGGTGGCGATCCGGCGCACCAGCTTTTCATGGCGCCGGCGATAGTTGATGAGATCCTTAATCGTGATGATGGTGAGGCCGAACCGCTCGGCCAGTTCGGCCAATTCCGGTCCGCGCGCCATACCCCCTGACTCGTCGAGGATCTCGCAGATGACGCCAGCGGGGGCCCGCCCGGCCAGCCGCGCCAAGTCCACGGCGGCTTCGGTGTGGCCGGCGCGGCGCAGCACGCCGCCCGGCATGGCGCGCAGCGGGAAAATGTGGCCCGGCCGCGTGAGATCCTCTGGGTGCGTCGCGGGATCGACGAGGGCGAGAATCGTCACGGCGCGGTCGTAAGCCGACGTCCCGGTCGATACGCCTCGCCGGGCATCAACCGTCTCTGTGAACGCCGTCCCCATGGGCGCTGTGTTGTCGGTCACCATCATGGGGATTTTCAACTCGTCGAGTCGCTCACCCGTCATGGGGACACAGATCAGGCCGCGACCGTACTTTGCCATGAAGTTGACGGTCTCCGGGGTGGCCGCGTCGGCCGCCATCACGAGGTCTCCCTCGTTCTCGCGATCCTCGTCGTCGACCACCACGAGCATCCGCCCCCGGCGGATCTCCGCAATGGCCGCGTCGATCGTCGCGAACCGAATCATGCGATCCCCCTCAGCTCCAGCGCCCGCTGCAGGTACTTGCCGATGACGTCCGCCTCGATGTTGACGCGCTGGCCCGGCCGGAGCTTTCCCAAGGTCGTCGACGAAAGGGTGTGCGGAATCAGCATGATCTCGAACGTCCGCACCCCGAGTGCTGCCACCGTTAGGCTCACCCCGTCGACGGCCACCGAACCCTTGGCGATGAGGAGAGGCTCGAGCTCCGAACCGCCCAGCGCGATCCGTATCCTGGCCGTTGATTCTACACGGGTTACCCCTTCGACCGTGCCCACCCCGTCTACATGCCCGAGGACGAGATGACCGCCCAGGGCGCCTCCGAACCGAAGAGGGCGCTCGAGGTTCACGCCATCAGTCACCCGAAGCTCCCCCAAGGTCGAGACGGCCAGGGTCTCGGGACCAAGCTCGAAGGCGAAGCCGTTCGCGTACCGGTCGACCACGGTGAGACAGACCCCATTGACGGCGACGCTGGCTCCGATTTCGCTTCCTTCGGTGGTGACATCGGCCTCGAGTTCGAGGCGGGCCGTCTGGCCGTCTCGGGAGAAACGACGCACCCGCCCGACCTCCTCGACGATGCCGGTGAACACTAGGAGCGCTCCCTGGCCACCTCGGCCTCCAGCAGGAGATCAGCCCCGACGTGGCGGATGGACAGATCGGTCAGGCGCAATGCGCCCTTCAGGGGTAGCCCCGCTCCCCCCACTGCCGAGGACGCCTGACGCCCTCCAAGGAGGAGGGGAGCGACAAACATCACGACCCGATCCACCAGGCCGGCATCGAGAAATGCACCGTGGACCTCGGCACCACCTTCGACGAGGAGGGCGCGGACCTCACGCCGATGGAGTTCGGCCAGCGCCCCGCCCAGATCGACGCGGCCCTGTCGCGCCCCGACGCGCACGACCACGGCACCCAGCTCTTCCAGCTGCTTGGTGCGCTCCTCGGGGGTGTCATCCCTGACCACCACGAGGGTGCGGGCCGCTGTGCCCGCGCGAAGGACACGCGCATCATGCGGAGTGCGAGCCCTCGAATCGAGGACGACGCGATACGGCTCGCGCGGCCAGGGACGCTCACGCCGCACCGTCAACGCGGGATCATCGGCCACGATCGTTCCCACGCCCACGAGGATGGCATCCATCTCGCTCCGAAGTCGATGCGCCTCCTGACGGGCGGAGTCACCGGTGATCCACTGTGAGGTGCCGTGGCGGTCGGCGATCTTGCCATCGAGGGTCATGGCGGCCTTCAGCGTCACATGGGGTCGGCCGGTGCGCATGGTGGTGAGGAAGGCGCGATTCTGTCGCTCGGCCTCTCGCTCCAGCACGCCCACCGCGACCTCGACCCCCGCTGCGCGAAGGGCCGCCAGGCCTTGCCCGGCCACCCGCGGATTGGGATCCACCAGCGCCGCCACGACCCGTCGGACTCCGGCTTCCACGACCTGGCGGGCGCAGGGGGGCGTGCGGCCGAGGTGTGAGCACGGCTCCAATGTCACGTAGAGCGTGGCGCCGCGGGCCTGCTCGCCCGCCGCGACGAGCGCCTCGATTTCCGCGTGAGCCTCGCCGGCACGCCGATGGAAGCCCTCGGCCACCACCACGTTCTCGCGCACGACGACGGCGCCTACCATGGGGTTGGGCGATGTGAGACCGCGGCCGCGTTCCGCTATGTCCAGAGCGCGACGCATGTAGACCTCGTCGTTCTGGGGCGACATCACGCCGTGGGAACCTCGGCCCGGGGCGGCATCGCAGCTCGGTGGCTCCGGGATAACATCACGCCTCGGAACGTTTCGCTCGGGGACAGCATCACGCCGCGGGTACGAGGGCGTCGACGAAGCGAGTGGGCTCGAAGGTCTGGAGATCGTCCACCTTCTCGCCGACGCCGATGAGCTTCACGGGGAGCCCCAGCTCGCGAACGATCCGCACGACAATCCCACCTTTCGCCGTCCCATCGAGTTTCGTGAGACAGACCCCGGTCAGTCCGATCGCGTCGTGGAACATCCGGGCCTGCGCGAAGCCGTTTTGCCCCGTGGTGGCATCCAGCACCATCAGCTTCTCGTGAGGCGCCTCGGGAAGCTGGCGGGTAACTACCCGGGTGAGCTTGGCCAACTCGTCCATCAGGTTCGACTTCGTGTGAAGCCGCCCGGCGGTGTCGATGACGAGTACGTCGACGTCCCGCGCCGTGACGGCCTTCAGAGCGTCGAACACCACCGCCGCCGGATCGGAACCGGCGGCCTGGCGGATGACGTCGACGCCCACGCGGTCCGCCCACGCCACGAGTTGCTCGATGGCCGCAGCGCGAAACGTGTCGGCCGCGGCCAGCACGACCTGGTGGCCCTCCGCCTTCAGCGCGGCGGCCAGTTTGGCGCAGGTCGTCGTCTTGCCCGATCCGTTGACCCCGAGCATCACGACGACGGCAGGCCGATGATCGAGAGCGAGACCCTGGGCCGCCGGCGCGAGGATATCCAGGAGAAAGCGCCGGAAGAGCGGTCGAAGCTGAGAGGCCTTGGTCACGGTCCCGAACATCACCTCCTCGCGGGCCCGATTGACGAAATCCGCCGCGAGCGGCGCTCCGAGGTCTGCGGCGACCAGCACCTCTTCCAGCTCCTCGAAGAGTGCGTCGTCGAGGGGACGCTCGGGGTCAAGTACGGCCGTCAGCTCGCCGGTGAGAAACTCTTGCGAGCGCCTGAGCCCTTGGCGCAAGCGCTCGCCGAGGCCCGACAGGAAACTCACCGCGATTCCGAGGGCAGAACCAGGCGAGTGATGACGGCGCCCCGCGCTCCAAGTGGCGGAAGGACTTGTCCGTTCAGCTCCAAGACGACGCCGCCGGCATTGCCGATGCGCAATTCGAAGGGATAGTTCGAGACCCACTCGCGAACCTCACCGGCGGGGATCGTCTCCTCGATGGTCCTGCCGCCCTCCAAGCGCACGCGAATCCACGTCGGATCCGACGCGCGTGCTACGAGCCGGTAGGGGGTGCCGGTCGACGCCACGAAGGGTGGAGCGACTCCCGGCGGAGCCGGCACGGTGGCGGATGGCGAGGAAGGCGCTGACGGCACAGGCTCGGCCACCGGTGGCGCCGTCGCACTGGGCGGAGGTGGCGGGGGCCGCGTGGGCCCCGAGTATGGCGGCGGTGACGCCGGCGGAGCGAGCCTCACGGGCGCTTCTCCGGGCCGCGACGACGGAGCTCGCTGAGGCGTGTTCGCCGGCCGCTGCGCATCCTCACCTCCACGGCCTGCGCGCAGGGCCAGGGTGACGCCGGTCAGCGCCGCACCAAGAGCGATAAGCAGAGCGAGGCTCACGAATACTGGCGCCCGGCGGCTACTCTCGCGCGGGGGGGGGACTTCGCGGGCGGGGCCGGGAACGCTCGGGGCGGTCGTCGCTGTGTAGCGGGCGAGCGCTTCATCGGCGGGCTCATTCAGGGCCTGGCAGTAGGCGCGGATAAAGCCCTTGGCGAACGGCCCGGAGGGAAGAGAGCTGAAGTCGTCGGCTTCTAGCGCCTCGAGGAAGCGCCGTCCGATTCTGGTCGTGCGCGCGAGCTCCTCGAGGGAGACACCGTGTCGTTCCCGAAGCTCACGGAGAAAGCTGCCGGTCGACGCCATGCACCACCACTACGAGTCTAGCGTATTCCCGCAGCAGTTTCACTCGCGAGGCCACCGCCCGGGCCTCGGACTCAGGCCCGGAGATTCACGGATACGACCTTCGAAAGCCCCGGTTCCTCCATGGTGACGCCATAGAGGGCATCCGCCGCTTCCATAGTCTTTCGGTTGTGCGTAATGATCAGGAATTGCGTGCGGCTGGTCAGCTCGCGAAGCACGCGCAGGAAACGATGGATGTTGGCGTCGTCGAGCGGTGCATCGACCTCGTCCAGGACGCAGAACGGGCTCGGGCGGTAATAGAAGATCGCAAAGAGCAGGGCGAGCCCGGTCAGGGCGCGCTCTCCCCCGGACATCAGGGTGACCGACTGCAGCCGCTTGCCGCGCGGCTGCGCCATCAGCTCGACCCCTGTCTCCAGGGGATCTTCGCCCTCTTCGGGCTCCACGAGCCTCAGCTCCGCTCGGCCACCTTCGAATAGCCGGCCGAAGATGCCCTGGAAGTGCGCGTTGATGTCCGTGAACGCCTGACTGAAGCGCTCATGCGCGGTGCGGGTCATGCCGCGCAGGGTCTTGTCGAGATCCTTGATCGACCCGGTCAGGTCGTCGTGCTGCGTTCTCAGAAAGGACAACCGCTCGTCCAGTTCTCGATACTCCTCGTCGGCCACCAGGTTGACCGGACCAATGGCCTGGAGCTTCTCCGCGAGCGTGGCACAGCGTTGGCGCACCGCGTCGAGGTCGCAGGCTGGGTCGTGAAGCCCGCGCAACGCCGGTTCATCCTCCAGACCGTACGTCCGGCTGGCTTCCTGGAGCAGCTCTTCGCGCCGCACCCGGCCCTCGGTGGCGCGAAGCTCGCACTCGTGGATAGCTGTCGTCTGCTCTCTCAGGGCTTCGTCCACTCGCCGTGCTCCGGCCTCGGTGGTCGAGAGCTGGTCGAGGAACTGCTCGTGCTGCTCGACGGCGCCCCGAACGGCCTCTTCCATGCGATTGCGTTCGCCCGCGGCCCCCTGCGCCGCTTCATCGGCGCGCCATTGTTCGGCTCCGAGCCACTGACACCGCTCCTCGAGTTGCGCGCGCCGCCCGCGCGCCTGCGCCTGCCGATTGCTCAGATCCGTCTCCATATCGTCGAGGCGGACCCGTTCGCGCCCCAGCGCCTCCATCCGCTCCGCCGCCGACGCCATTTCCACACGGCAGGCAGTCAGCTCGCCACTGAGAGCCGCCTCGTCTTCCCGGGCGGCGTCGATGGACGCGCGGAGACCAGCCATCGCCTCCTCGTGGCGGGTTTCCGCCTCGTGGGCGAGCTGCAGACGACGCCCCAAGCCGGCGAGTGTTTCGGCGGTCTCATCGGCCTCCCGTACCACCTGTGCCCACTCCACGCGGAGTGTCTCACCGTGGCGGTCGAGTCTCTCGTGTTCTCGCACCGCCTGCTCGAAGTCTTTGTCGATGGCAACCTTATCGGCTTGGCGTGCACGGAGCGATCCCTCGATGGCCGCCAGGTCCGCTCGCCGGGCCGATACCGCAGCCTCGTGGTGCCGCTGGGCTTCCTCCTCGACCTCGACGGCGCGCGCCAACCCGTGCACCTCTTCGCCCAGTTCGCGCAGGCGGCGCTTGCGGGCCAGGAACGACTGCTCCGCCGTGGGGGCCTCAGCCTCGTCGGCCCCTCCACGCAGCCGGCCGGTTGGACCCAGCACTTCACCTGTGAGGGTGACGTAGGTCGCCACCACTCCGTTACGCCGCCACAGCGCCTCGGCGTGGTCCAGGTGCTCCACAATGGCAACGCGTCTGAGGAGGTAGCGAGCGAGCCCGTCGCGTGAAGCGCCCACCGAGCGCACCGCCCATCGCAGGCCATTGTCGTCGGGCACCGGCTCGGGCGCGATCGGCAAGTGATCGAGGGGGAGGAAGGTGGCCGCACCAGCGCCATGCGCGCGCAGATGGGCCACCGCCGCTCGCGCGTCCTCGAAGCGCTCCACCACGACCCATTGCAGCCGCTCGCCGAGCACCGCCTCCACGGCGCGTTCCAAGCCGATCGGCACCTCGAGGAGGTCGGCGACGGTCCCCACGATACCTGTCAGGACCGTGGCCTCCCGACCGGGGCTATCGCCCTCGGCAGCACTGCGGTGCCCGAAGACCGCGCGAACCCCGGCTCCATAACCTTCCCGGGCGCGCTCCAGTTCGCGCAGGCCTTCGAGACCCGAACGGCGAGCTGCCAGGATGAGCCGTGTGTCGGCCAGTCGACGCTCGGTCTCGGCCAGCCGGCGCGCCTCCTCGTCCACTTCGCATGTCAGCCGTTCCCGCTCGGCGATCAGAGCAGCCAGCTCCGCTGCTCCGCGATCGCGCTGCGCTTCGAGGCCGGCCCGCGTATCGTCCAACCGCTGAACCTCGGCGTTGGCGTCGGCCAGTTCGCCGGACAGTCGTCCGTGGCGACGAGCCAACTGCGTCTGCCGCTCGCGCAGCTCACCGGCCTGGCGCATCAGATCGGTCCGCTCGGCGACAACGCGCATCTGCTCCTGGCGCCGAGCCTCCAACCGATCGCGATCCGCGGCCAGAGACGCTCGACAGTGCGTCAGCCGGGCGTCGAGATCGACGGCGACGCGCGTGCGTTCCTGGACGACCGTCTCGGCCTCCCGGGCCGCCTCCCAGAGCATCTCGCGCTCGCGCCCGATGCTCTCGAGGCGTTCCGCCGTCGACTGTCGGTCGTCCTCGAGGCGTTGCTCCTCGTCCCTCAGCTCTCGGAGCTGAACGCCCAGCTGCTCGCGCCGTTCGAGCAGACGCTCTAGCTCTCCTTGCACCTTCTGCACCGCCTGGCGGAGATCGGCGACCTCATGCTCGCTCTCTTGAAGCCGCGCGCGCTGGACGGCGGTCCGCGCGGCGATCTGGGCCGCTTCTGCCTGCAGGGCCGTTTCCGCATCCCGCCGCTCGGCGATCGCCTGGCCGAGGCGCTCGCCCTCGGCGGCGAGCAGGGAATAATCGGCGGCCAGGAGGGTGAGAGCGAGCGAGCGGCGCTCACTCTCCAGCGCCTTGTACTGGGCGGCCCGCTTGGCCTGACGCTCGATGGACCCGAGCTGACGCTTCACCTCGTCCATGACGTCGCGCACGCGCACAAGGTTCTGGCGCGCGGCGTCGAGCTTGCCCTCGGTCTCGTGCCGCTGCTGCTTGTAGCGCGCGATGCCCGCGGCCTCTTCGATGAAGCCGCGGCGCTCGTGGGGCTTGGCGGTCAGGACATGGTTCAGCTTGTCCTGATCCATGATCGAGTACGCGCGCGGGTTGGCGCCCGTGCCGGCGAACAGGTCGAGGATGTCGCGCAACCGCGACATCGTCCGGTTGAGGAGGTACTCGCTTTCCCCCGTCCGGTAGACGCGCCGGGTGACTTCGATCTCCGTCCACGGCACGGCGAGCGTGCCGTCGTTGCTGAACACCAGATCGACTTCGGCCATGCCGACCGCCTTACGAGAGGCCGAGCCGTGGAAGACGAGATCCTCCATCCGCTGCCCGCGCAGCGATTTGGCGCTCTGTTCGCCGAGCGCCCACCGCACCGCCTCGGCGATATTGCTCTTGCCGCACCCGTTCGGCCCCACGATGCCGGTGATCCCAGGGAGGACCTTGAGGACGGTGCGCTCGGAGAAGGACTTGAAGCCGTGCAGCGTGATGTGCTCAAGGCGCATGAGGTTTTCTATCACGGCCCCATGCTCAAACCCTAAGAAAAAAACACCATCAGTTGGGCTAGGGGACCGCGTAAACCCCTAGATATGGAGCTCGCTCAGGCCCCCTTCAGGTAGCAGCACTTCTTGTACTTCTTGCCCGACCCGCAGTAGCAGGGGTCGTTGCGGCCGATCTTCTGGGCCGGCGGGCGCCTCGATGGTCCCGGGGCTCGACGAGGGCCGCTGTCCACGGCAGGCCGACCCGAGGGCAGCGGACTCTCGCCGCGCGACTCTTGCGCTGCAGCGAGGCGAGTGGGCGCCGGCATCTCCGGCGGGGCCTCGGCCATCACCTGCATCTTGAACAGGCGCTCGATCACCGTCGCCTTGACCCGTTCCGTCATGTCCTGGAAGAGGTCGAAGGCCTCCTTCTTGTATTCCATGAGCGGGTCCCGCTGACCGTAGCCCCGGAGCCCGATGCCTTCCTTGAGGTGATCGATGGAGAGGAGGTGATCCTTCCATTGCTGGTCGATCACCAGGAGCATAGCGTGCCGCTCCAGGGCGCGCAGGAGGTCGGAGCCCAGCTCGCGTTCGCGCGCGGCATAGCGCTCCTTCACCATGGTGCCCACCAGTTCCTCGAGACCGTCGCGGGCCGCGATCTCCTTGAACTCTGCGGGAGGGACCCGCACGTCGAACTGCTGGAAGAGCGCCTCGCCGAGGCCGGCCAAGTCCCAGTCCTCGGGGTGCGCGTCGCCGGACGCGTAGCTGTCGAGCACGCTGCCCACGAGGTCTTCCATCCACTCGGTCACGGTGGCTTCCTGGCTCTCCCCATCCAGGATCTGGCGGCGCATGCCGTAAATGACCTCGCGCTGCTTGTTCATGACGTCGTCGTACTCGAGCAAGTGTTTCCTGATCTCGAAGTTGTGCGTCTCGACCCGCTTCTGCGCGGTGGCGATGGCCCGGGTCACCAGCCGGTGCTCGATGGGCTCGCCTTCCTCCATGCCGAGCCGCTCCATGATTTTTTGGATCCGCTGCGAACCGAAGATGCGGAGGAGGTCGTCCTCGAGCGAGAGGTAAAAGCGCGACGACCCGGGGTCGCCCTGTCGGCCCGAGCGCCCGCGCAGCTGGTTGTCGACCCGGCGCGACTCATGGCGCTCGGTGCCCACGATGTGTAAGCCACCGAGACTGACCACGTGCTCGTGCTCGGGCTGCGTGATGCGGCGCGCCTCGCCGAGCGCCGCGGCACGGGCATCCGGCGGCGCGTTAGCCGGATCGAGGCCCTTCTTGCGCAACAGTTCCTTTGACAGGAACTCGGGGTGGCCGCCCAGGAGGATGTCCGTACCCCGGCCGGCCATGTTGGTCGCGATGGTGACGGCTCCGTCGCGGCCGGCCTGGGCCACGATCTCCGCCTCCCGCTCGTGGTATTTGGCGTTCAGGACCTCGTGGCGTATTCCGCGCCTCTTGAGGAGCTTCGAGAGCTGTTCGGACTTCTCGATGGAGACGGTGCCCACCAGAACCGGTTGACCCTTCTGGTGGCGCTCGAGGATGTCATTCACCACGGCGTCGAACTTCTCGCGCTCCGTCTTGTAGACGACGTCCGGCTGGTTGAGGCGCACCAGCGTCCGGTTCGTGGGAATCACGGTGACATCGAGCTTGTAGATCTTGGCGAACTCCTCCGCCTCTGTCTCGGCGGTGCCCGTCATGCCGGCCAGCTTGGCGTACATCCGGAAGTAATTCTGGAACGTGATGGTGGCCAGCGTCTGGTTCTCGCGCTCGATGCGCACCCCTTCCTTGGCCTCCACGGCCTGATGGAGCCCGTCCGACCACCGTCGGCCCGGCATGAGGCGTCCGGTGAACTCGTCGACGATGATCACCTCGCCGTCCTTGACCATGTAGTCGACGTCACGCCGATAGAGGGAGTGCGCCCGCAGGGCCTGCTGGATGTGGTGAAGCACGGTGATGTGCTGGGGATCGTACAGGTTGTCGATGTGCAGGAGCCCCTCGCACGTCTCGATACCCTGCTCGGTCAGAGCCACCGCGCGGGCCTTCTCGTCGATGATGAAGTCGCCCACCGCTTGGGCCTCAACCTCCGAGAGCTTTCCCTCCACGATGGTGGCCGCCCGCTTCAGGCGGGGAATGATGCGATCGACGCGGTAGTACAGCTCGGTGGACTCCTCCGCGGGGCCCGAGATGATGAGGGGCGTCCGGGCCTCGTCGATGAGGATGGAATCCACCTCGTCGACGATGGCGTAATGCAGCTCGCGCTGGACCAGCTCTTCCAGGGTGAAGCGCATGTTGTCGCGGAGATAATCGAAGCCGAACTCGTTGTTGGTCCCGTAGGTGATGTCCGCCCGATAGGCCTCCTGGCGACTGCACGGGCGCAGCGAGGTCAGGCGGATGTCGGAGGTCACGTAGGCGGGGTCGTAGAGGAACGAGGCTTCGTGCTGGATGACCCCCACGGAGAGGCCGAGCGCGTGGTACTGCGGCCCCATCCACTGGGCGTCGCGCTTGGCCAGGTAGTCGTTCACGGTGACGATGTGCACGCCTCGTCCGGGGAGGGCGTTGAGATACGCGGGAAGGGTGGCCACGAGCGTCTTCCCCTCGCCGGTGGCCATCTCCGCGATGGCGCCGCGGTGAAGCACCATGCCGCCGATGAGCTGGACATCGAAGTGCCGCATGCCGACCGCGCGGCGGGCCGCCTCCCGGCCGACCGCGAAGACTTCCGGGAGGAGCGCGTCGAGTGACTCCCCGGCCGCGGCCCGGGTGCGAAACTCGTCGGTCTTCTCTCGAAGGGCCGCATCGGAGAGCGACGCCAGCGAGGGCTCCACGGCGTTGATGGCCGCCACCATGGGCTGAGTGCGCTTGACGTCGCGCTCGTGCTTGGTCCCGAAGATCTTCTTCAGCAGCGTGTCGAGCATGCTGTCACATTATACCGGCTGCCCCGAGCTCACCCTCGAGGTTGCCTCAACGGCGCACGCGGCGGACCTCGGCCAGGAGTTCCCGCGCGTGGCTCAGCGCGGCCTTCGTCTCACCACCCAGCATCCGGGCGAGCTCCGACACCCGCTCTCGTGCGGCCAGCGGTTCGATGGTGGCCCTGGCCCGTCCACCGTGGACGATCTTGGCCACGCGGAGGTGATGACCGGCGCGCGCGGCGATTTGGGCCAGGTGGGTCACGCACAGGACCTGACGCTGCTCGGCCACCGTGGCCAGGCGGTCACCGACCACACCGGCGGTCTGGCCCCCGATGCCCGCATCGACCTCGTCAAAGATCACCGTGGGCACCTCGTCGGCGGCGGCCAGCACGGCGAGTAGGGCCAGCATGGTGCGCGATAGCTCGCCGCCGGAGGCCACCCGCGCCAGCGCTCGTGGCTCTTCCCCTGGGTTGGCGGACAGGCGGAACTCCGCGCGGTCTGAGCCCCGGGCCGACACAGCGCCGAGGGGCTCGAGCGCGATGCGGAAGAGGCCACGCTCAATGCCCAGCGCGCGGATCTCGCGCTCGACCCGTGCCTGGAGCCGGCGCGCCGCCGCCGCCCGTCGCTCGGCCAGCTCGTTGGCCGTCGCCTCGAGCTCCGCCTGGAGCTGGCCCTGGAGGCGTTCCCCTTCCGCCACGATTTCTTCGTGGTGGGCCAGCCGTTCTAGCTCGGCGGCGGCGGCTTTCTGGAAGGCGAGCATGGTGTCTTCGCTCTCGCCGTATTTCCGCCTCAGGCGGGCGATGACCTCGAGGCGCTCTTCGACCTCCTCCAGACGGTCCGGCTCGGCGGCGGCCTCATGGCGCAGGGTGCGCAGGGCGCGGAGAGCCTCGTCGAGCAGGACGGCCGCCGCGTCCAGCGGCTCCGCCGGTGCGGCGAAGCTGGCGTCGAGGCGGCCGAGATCGCGGAGAATCCTCGCGGCACGCCCGATCCGGGAAAGCGCCGAGTCCCGCTCGTCGTCGAGCTGCGCCTCGGCCTCTCCGAGGCCGGCCAGCAAGCGCTCGGCATACTGGAGGCGACGCCGCTCTGCGCGAAGCTCTGCCTCCTCCCCCGGCCGCAGGCGGGCCGCCTCCAGCTCGCTCACCTGGAAGCGCAGCAGGTCCTCGCGCTGGGCGCGATCGCGTTCGGCGGCACGGACGTGCTCGAGCTCGTCGCAGGCCGCGCGATGCTTGGCGTAGAGCGTCGCCACCCGGCTGCCCACGCCTTCGGCACCTGCGAAACGGTCGAGGATCTCGAGCTGCCGTGCGGGCTCGGAGAGGCGCTGGTGTTCGTGCTGACCGTGCACCTCGACGAGGTGATCACCGAGACGCTCGAGAAGGGCCACCGTCACCGGCGAGTCGTTCACGAAGGCGCGATGTCGCCCCGCCCGCGTCAGCTCTCGGCGAACGACGATCTCCTGGTTCTCCGTCGACAATCCGGAATGGTTGAGGACCTCGGCCGCGGCGCTGCCGGGATCGACGGCGAACACCCCCTCCACCAGCGCCGACTCCGCCTCGCTTCGGATGACATCGGCCTGAGCCCGCGCGCCCCGCAGGAGAAGCACCGCGTCGATGAGGATCGACTTTCCGGCGCCGGTCTCGCCGGTCAGGACGTTGAGGCCCGCCTGGAACGGCACGGCGACGTTCTCGATGACCGCCAGATCGCGAACGCGCAGCTCGCGGAGCATGGCAGGGATGCTAGGCGCGCTCCGCGCTCGCCCTCAAGGCGTATCCGCCCAGCGACAGGCAGCTACCGCTCACCCCACTTCAGCTTCGTCCGCAGCACCGAGAAGAAATCCTTGTGGGGAAACCGCGCGAGGCGGATGCGGGCGGCGGCCTGCTGGATCTCCACCCTATCGCCTTCTTCGAGTTCTACCCCCACCTGGCCGTCGAGCGTCAACATCACCTGCTGGGCACTGCGCAGGGTCACCTCGATGCGATCGTGGCCTGGCAACGCGATGGGACGGTTCGTGAGCGTGTGCGAGCATACCGGGGTCAGGACGATGGCGTCCATGAGGGGAAAGAGGATTGGTCCCCCGGCCGACAGCGAGTAGGCGGTCGAGCCCGTCGGCGTCGAGATGATGAGCCCGTCGGCGCGATAGGCGGTGGCGTGGCGCCCCTCGACAGAGACCGAAAGGTTGATGATGCGGCTCATGGCGGATTTCAGGATGACGACGTCGTTGAGCGCGACGTGGGCGGGCAGCCACTCGTCGCGTCGGCGGACTCGGGCGGCGAGCATCATGCGCTCCTCGATCGTCATGGCGCCCGCCATGAGGGCTTCCACGGCGGCCAGCATCTCGTCAAGCGTCGTGGCGGTCAGAAAGCCGAGGCCCCCGAGATTCACGCCGAGGATGGGCACCCCTAGGTTGCCGACCGCACGGGCCATGGACAGAAGCGTGCCATCGCCGCCTAGGACGACGAGGAAGTCGACCTGGCCGGGAAGGTCTTCCCGCCGCACCGCCGTCCCGCCCTCGGCGACAAGGCCGCTCGTCTCCTTGTCCAGCACCGCGCCGAGTCCGCGCGACGAGAGCCAGTCCAGAAGGCGAGTCACGGCGGCCGGCGCCTCGATGGCGTCGGGCTTCGCGACAATGCCGACGCGGGTCATGCCGAGACTTCGACGCTCTTGTCGATGAGGGTCTCGAGGTTGCCCGCCGTGCGTCCGTGCGTGGAGAGGTGCAGGAAGAATTCGCGATTGCCCTTAGGGCCGCGCAACGGTGAGGGGGTCACTCCGAGGACATGCCAGCCGCGCAGGATGGAATAGCGGGCCAGGCGCGCCATGACCGCCCGGTGTTGCCCAGGCTCCCGCACGACCCCCCCTTTGCCCACCGCTCCCCGCCCCACCTCGAACTGGGGCTTGATCAACGCGACGGCCTGTCCGCGGGAGGCGAGGACCCCGAACACCGCCGGCAGGACTTTCTGGAGGGAGATGAACGCAACATCCACGACAGCAAGCGTGGGCGGTTCGTCGAACAATCGGCGGTCGAGCGTGCGGGCATTGGTGTTTTCCATCACGATGACGCGATCGTCGGCGCGAAGCTTCGTGTCCAACTGTGCCGTGCCCACATCAACCGCGAAAACCCGGGCGGCACCTCGCTGAAGGAGGCAGTCGGTAAATCCCCCGGTGGACGCGCCGACGTCGAGACAAACCTGCCCTTTGACGTCGATGGCAAAGTGCTCGAGCGCGTGTGCCAATTTGTCGCCACCCCGGCTCACGAAGCGCTGGCGGCCGACCAGTTCGATGAAGGCCGTCGGGGATACCAGGGCGCCTACCTTGTCGATGCGCTGGCCATCCACCAGCACCTCTCCGGCCATGATTCGGCGGGCCGCTCGCTCGCGGCTTGGGATGAGCCCCAGATCCACGACCAGCCGATCGATGCGCACGCGCTGTGGCATGGGTCGAATTATAGGCGCGCCCCACGCCGGGGGCCGCACGAGAATTCGGGGACTATGCCCGCTGCGAGGCCACCAATGTGGGCGAAACAAGGCGACGCCTGTCACCTCGCCGAGGGATCGCTCGATGAACGCATTGCAACCCCGTCGGACGAAGAAACCGAGGGTGAGCAGGGTTAAAATCACGGCATGAGGAAACAGCCGTGTGCGCGCCCCTTCACCGCGGCTGCGACGGCGTCGGCGAGCTGGGAGAGCGCAAAGACCGCGCCGGCGAGCTGGGAGAACGCAAAGATCGCCGCTCACGAGCGCGTCGCCGACGCTGTCCCCGAGGAACCGGTGATCCCGACGAACTCTCTGAGGCTGGGTGAGCCTTCTCGAAATCGCCGGCAACCTGGTTGGCGAGGCCAGGACGGGCAGAATGCCGGTTCCATGAGCCGATCCTTTCGGGCATGGCGTCTCCCAACGAACGGAATCGACCGTTCTTACCCAACAAAATCAGCATGTTGAGATTAGATCCTCTCTGGCATCGGCCTTGCTCAACTAGCAAGATGCGGAAGCGCGGGCAGCACAGTTGGCCTGAGAGCTTGGCCCGGGAGTAGAGAGCAAAGGAGTAGCCTGAAGGAGTAGGCCGTGGTGCAGTTCACCAGCACTGGAAAGAGGGAGCGATGAAGAGACTTCTGGCAGCCGTAATGAGTGTGGCAGTCATGATCGCGTTCGTTCCGATCGGCGAGGCGGCCAACTGCCCTCCTGAAGTGGCGCAGGCGAAGGAGCTGTTGGCCAAGAAGGGCGGCGTCGCGCGCGGGCAGGATGTTCAGGCTCCGCGATCGCTGGCTGGGGCGCGGGGACAGGATGTCCAAGCCGCGAGAGGTCAGGACGTTCAGGCCCCGCGGGGGCAGGATGTCCAGGCGCCACGGGGTCAGGACGTGCAGGCCCCCCGTGGTCAGGATGTCCAGGCTCCTAGGGGCCAGGACGTGCAGGCCCCCAGGTCTTTAGCTGGCGCGCGAACCCAGGACATCCAAGCTCCGCGTGGTCAGGATGTCCAGGCGCCTCGTGGCCAGGATGTCCAGGCGCCTCGCGGCCAGGATGTCCAGGCGCCTCGCGGCCAGGATGTCCAGGCCCCGCGTGGCCAGGATGTCCAGGCGCCTCGCGGCCAGGATGTCCAGGCCCCGCGTGGCCAGGATGTCCAGGCACCCCGTGGTCAGGATGTCCAGGCGCCGCGGTCGCTAGCTGGCGCACGGACGCAGGACATTCAGGCGCCCCGTGGCCAGGACGTCCAAGCGCCGCGTGGTCAGGATGTCCAGGCCCCGAGAGGTCAGGATGTGCAGGCCCCGAGAGGTCAGGATGTGCAGGCGCCGCGTGGTCAGGATGTCCAGGCCCCGCGTGGTCAGGATGTCCAAGCGCCCCGTGGTCAGGATGTCCAGGCGCCCCGTGGTCAGGATGTCCAGGCACCCCGTGGTCAGGATGTCCAGGCACCCCGTGGTCAGGATGTCCAGGCCCCGCGCGGCCAGGATGTCCAGGCGCCGCGTGGTCAGGATGTCCAGGCGCCCCGTGGTCAGGATGTCCAGGCGCCCCGTGGTCAGGATGTGCAGGCACCCCGTGGTCAGGATGTCCAGGCCCCGCGGTCGCTGGCTGGTGCGAAGAGCGCCGGTACGGACATGAGCAAGATCGCCGGGCTGATCAAGGACGCCGAGGCGGCCTGCAAGGCTGGCGATATGAAGGCGGCGAAGGACAAGGCTTCCGCCGCAATATCCGCGCTGAAGTAGAACGCGGCGATCAGAATCAACACCGGCCTCGGGGTTTCGGCCCCGAGGCCGGTGCTTGTTTTACCCGCCCCGCGGACGGCCCGCTGTGAAGTGGAAGTGGACATGGTAGACAACTTGGCCACCCTCTGGCCCACAGTTGACGGTGATCCGGTACCCGCGCGACGCAAACCCTGTGGCCTCGCCTAACCGGCGGGCCGCTAGGAAGCACCGACCGATGATCTCCGCGTGGGCGGGATCGAGTTCGGTGATCGACGCGATGTGGCGGCGAGGCACGATGAGCAGATGCACCGGAGCCTTCGGATAGATGTCCTTGAAGGCGACGACTGCGTCGTCCTCGTAGACGATATCCGCGGCGCTCTCTCGCGCCACGATACGACAGAAGAGGCACTCCGCCACGGACCACCTCCGCTTGCCCTTGTTATACTAGGAGCCAATCCTTCCCGATCGCGGTCAGATCTGGTCAGTCACGAGGAGGTGATCGCTGTGGGGACCTGTCCGCGCTGTAAGCTAAGGATTCGTCGAAACGGAAACCATATCAAGCTCGGCAGCATCTGGTATCACAAGGCGTGCCCGACGCGGCCTACCGCCAAGAAGATCTGACCTTTCGCTCGGACCGCGGCAGACACTCGAGCAGCTTCGACTTGCTCTCGGCTCACCGATAGGCGGGCTAGTCGCCATTGCCGTGCGCGCGACCCCTCTGGCACGGGGAGCTCGGACTGGTCTCGGGCTCATGAAGATTCACAGGGACCGGGTCGAGGCGGTCGACCTCGACGAGGAGCTAGGCCCGGTGTGCGAACTCGCCCTCGTCGTGGCCGACGCGCGGCCCTGGCCATGCGCGCGCCCAGGGTCGCGCCTACCGAAGACGCGAAGGGCCGGGACTGGCCATCTGCACCAGAACCGGCCCTTCTACGCCACCCGGCGCCACAACTCGCCGAGCGTCTCGTCTGAGTGGCCAACGTGCTAGGTGGTGGAGGGTAAGGGATTCGATGCGCCCGGCACCCGATTTCTTGAGAATTTGCGCGACGCGATCCTGCGAAATGCTGCAAGACGCGGTCGGTCGCGTCCCATTGCGTCCCACCACGACGACCCTCCCCCCACCCCCCCAAGCATGATCGACCGATGAAACGCGCTCTCTCGATCACTCCTCGAAATGTTCCCGCGGTATCCCGCTCTGCCTGATGATCGACAGAAGCGTGCCGATCGGGAGTTTCACGGTAGTCTGGAACCGGAACAGTGATGCTGCCAGTGTCGCCGCGGCGTTGCATTACGACGTGGCTGCCGCGGCGGCGTTGCTCGACGAATCCGTGCTGCCGAAGGATGCGACACACCTCGCGTCCCGACAGGACGCGAAGTCTACCCATGCTTCGCTTCCGTGGAAAACGCGCTCGTCCATCACCCACCGCCGCGCGACGGGGGAGCGAGCCATCCCGGGAGCGCGGCCGCCTGCCGGACCCACGACGTGAGCTGCGCCTCGTCGACGTCCGCGAGCGCCTTGTAGACGACGCGCCGGTTTTCCTTTACGCCGCCGTCGGGCGGGACGGGCTTGAGCTTCACGCCGCGGAAGAAGTTCACCGAGGTGTGGTTCGCGAACGCGGCGAACGCGCAGAACCACCCCTTTCCTTCCAGGCCGTAGAACGGGACGTTCCACTTCATCGCGCGCTTCACGCCCGGCACGTTCTTGGCCACGATGTCGTCGAGCTTCGAAGCGATGGCCTTCTGCTCGCCCGGAAGCTGCGCGATGTAGGAGAAGACCGGCGCGTCCCCTTCCGCCTTCCCCGCGGTCCCGGCGCGTCCGAACTTCTTGGGCGCGGCCTTCTTCGTGGCCTTCTTGACGGGCTTCTTGGCCGGCTTCTTCGCGGTCTTCCTGGGCGGGGGCATGGACGCGCGAAATGCGGGCGGAGGTTTGAGGCTTACCCGACCGGGAGGAGCGCGCTGTGCTCGCGCGGGCTCGACCGGCCCACCGTCCAGGGCTCTAGGAGCCTCGACCAGGCGGCCGCCTTCTTGGCGTGCTCGTGCGGGCAGCGCCGCGCGCGCTCGTAGGGGAGGAAGCCCTCCTCTTCCAATCTCCAGCGTTCCGTGCCTTGCACCATTCTGTGTCTCTTGTCGGTCAGGTGTCCGTCACGATGGATAAGGCCGTATACGCCCGCATCGCTGCTATCGAGTGTGCCCTGCGTTTCAAGTGGTGGAGTCGCTGAGCACGCCCCGATGCCAATTGCTGCCAGTAGTACCGCAAACCGACGATTCATCTTGCGCCCCAACGTACCGCCGTTAAGCTGCGGGCGCGAGAGCCACGGCCTTCGGCCGTGGCTCTGGCGCCCGTCTGCTTCAACGGCTTGTTAGGCAGACGCAGTCTCGCACGGCGCTCCGACCAAAAGAGCTCGCCTCTCGCACGTCCCCGGATCTGCGCGTAGCCGGAGGCCGAAAATGACGAGCGGCAGCTCCGTTGCGGACGCATGAAGCGCGCAAATTGGTGCTGGCGCAGCCGCCTTCTCTTGGAGGGGACATTCTGGAGCGGGATGATCAGCCTCGCATTTGGCATCGATGAAATGAATTCGGCGCTGAGGCACTCTTGCGCGCCCGCGCCGTCATAACTGACTGGCGCATCGCGAAAGTCATCCAGCGGTCCCAGCCGCCGAGGGGAGAGCTGTTGCTTCCTATTGAAATTCGAGGGAAAATGTCGGTCACAGGGCTTCGACAAATGGGGATCACGGCTCACGTGCTGATCTACCTGGAGCTGCGATTGACCATAATCGCTCTTATGCGTCTTACCCCCTTCAGTTCGATCAGCCGTGGGCGCGGGACGCGTTCAGCGTCACGGCCGCGCGAATAAGAGCCTTCAATGCCTCCTCGTCAATCTTCTCGCCCTCGTGGAAGTCGATGGCACGCCTGGTGTTGCCATCGAGGCTGGAGTTGAAGAGGCCTGATGGGTCC
>JBKPAK010000298.1:0-13076 GCA_046726415.1 Candidatus Methylomirabilota bacterium | reverse complement strand
GTCTCGGACTCTGGTCAGCATCACAGCTTCGGCGCCGTCTCAGGAGACCGCCAAACCAAAGGACGGGACTGGAACTGTCACTGGTACCGTAAAGAGCGCGACCGGAGATGGCTTCGTCGTGACGCAAGGAGCGTAACAAGGAGCGCGAGTGGGCCTTTGGCGTCGATGACAAGACGAGCGTCCGAAAGGGAACTCAGCCCGGCTCGATGGCCGATCTGAAAGCGGGCGACAGGGGTCACGGTGAGCTATGCGGGTCGGGACGGCAAAGTCGTGGCGCAGACGGTGACGGTCTCGGAGGGAAGTCGACCGGAGCGATAGTGCTGGGCGGCCATGAACTGAGCCAAGCGCAGGGCAGCAACAATAGCTATTGCAATGACCTGAGTTGGCTTGGCTCGACTGGGCGGGATGACGAGCAGAAGGAATTTTTGGAGTTTGTGCGCAAGGCCATTCGAGTATTACGGACAATCTTCCATTGACGCAAGTGGATTCGGACGTCAAGGACGCCGCCGGGCCATGGGAGCCCGCCCGCTGTCCTTCGCCTCCCCGCGACCGACGTGACCCCGTAGACGCCCACGCTCATGTGTGGCCGCCATCACACGGGATGCGGTCGCGTGTGGCGACGGCTGAGGCGCCCGTGGAGTGCGCGAGAGGATCCTGTGACCAGGATTATCCAGCCCGGGCGTAATGCCTGGCAACAGGCATCGACGGAAGCCGGCAGCGTCGTCATCGACGCGGCGGACTATTACAATGCGTTCTACTGGGCGGCCGCCGGAGCCCGTCATTCGATTCTGATGTCGGGATGGCAGTTCGATAGCGGCGTACCCCTCCTGCGCGGCGTGGACGCGCCTCGCGGGACCGAGGTCCGGTTTCTCAGATTTCTGAACGAGCTGTGCGAGGAGCGTCCATCTCTCCACATCCGAATTCTCGCCTGGGATTTTCATCTGGCGTTCGCTCCCGAGCGAGAGTGGCTGCAGCGCGTGATCTTCCATTGGATGACCAATTCACGCTTGCACTTTCGATTCGACAAGACCCCTGCCCCCGGGGGCTCTCATCATCAGAAATTCGTCGTCATCGACGGGCGAGTGTCGTTCCTGGGCGGTATGGACGTCTGCGAGGCGCGCTGGGATGATCGCCGTCATCGGGCGGTCAATCCCGCGCGCCTGAGCCGCGGCCGGCCGACGAAGCCGTATCACGATGTCCAGGCCTGTCTGATTGGGACAGAGGCCGCAGGCCTTTTGCAACGTCTCTTCGTGGACCGGTGGACACGCGCAGGGGGCGAGCCCTTTGCCGTGTGCGCCGGGGGTGATCCTCACCTTGGGACCGACGTGCGTCGTGGGGTGTCATTCGGCCCCACCCGCGTGTCATTCAGCCGCACGGATCCTCGACCCGACGGACAGACGGTCAGGGAAGTCGAGAACCTGTATCTCGACGGGATCGAGGCGGCCCAACGCCTGATCTACATCGAAACGCAGTATTTCAGTAGCCGGGTCATTCGCGAGGCTCTCATCCATCGGATGCGCGCGGAGGGTCGGCCGTCCCTGGACATCGCGATCGTCGTGAACGAGCGGGCCGAAGCGCTCAAGGAAGAGCTGGCTGTCGGTCTGCGGCAGGCCAAGAATCTGGAGACGCTCGCCGTAGTCGCTCGCGAGACAGGACACGCGCTGGGGTGCTACTACTCCCTGTGTGACGGGGCCAATGAGACGTTTCGCACCACCTACATCCACTCCAAGGTCATGGTGATCGACGACCGTTTCCTCACCATCGGCTCGGCAAACATGACGAACAGAAGCATGGGGGTGGATAGCGAGCTCAACGCCTCCTGCGAGGCGAGGGCCGGCTCACTGGATGAGCGGCGCCTGATCTGTGCCATTCGGCGGGTGCGCATCAGCCTCCTCGCCGAGCACGGCGGGCTGTCAGGGCCAGCGGCCGTCTGGCAGCTCCGACCGGCCTCCGGTCTCATCGCACGGCTCGACGCGCTGACGCGGCGACCCGGAGCGCGATTGCAGCGGCACGGTCCGCCGAACCCCGTGCAGCAGGCGGTGCTCGGAGTGGTCGATCCCGAGAAGCTGCCCTTTGATCCCGAGACAAGTGAGGAGGACCGCTTCGGTCAGACCGAGCCGGCGGATGAGCCCGGCCGCCGGCGTCTCGCCGGCCTGCGTAGCGGCATCGCAGCGCGGTGGTCTCGGCTGAGTCCAAACATCCTGCGGTGGCTTCCCATCGGACACCGCGCACGGTGAACCTCGCGCGAGTTTTGAAGTGATACGGAAATCCAGCGATCCCGCGCCGCCCTGAGCGCGCTCTTAGACTCGTGCAACTCGAATGCCGATGATCGCCCGGTTCTGATTCGTCGGCTGTCGCCAGATCGACGACGAGGAGGGCCGCCACATCGCGGCGGCGCCGGGCGCTAGCAACCGATTGAGCGTCAAGATGTCGGGCGCGTCGAGACGACTGATGCTCTGCTCGCCGGGATGCCTCCCGTCACCCCGGCCTGGACGGGGGCGAAGGCGACGCGCTTGGCCAGCCGGCGTCGCCGATCCAGAGGCCGTCGCCCAGGCTCTTTATCACTGGGGCGATCGCTGCCCCCTATCAGCGGCGCGTAACAGACACAGAGCAGACCCCCATTTCTACCACACTCCATCGGCTCCCTCCGCCCAGGCGCTTTGCCGGGTGACGGCGGCCCATTGCTACCGGAGTGACTCCTAGTGTCGTGGTCAAGTACGATCGGCGCTGGATAATCGAGGCGAGGATGCACGAGAGCGGATCGCGTTCGGGGCGCGTCGCGCCGCCTCGCAACGTCGCCTGAGTGGCATACCAAGATAGTGGCCCCGGTCGTCAACGTGCCGTATGAGGCTGCGCGCGATGCGTCATCACGACGGCGAGGATCATTTCCGCAGCTTGTGGACCAGTGCCGGCTTGGTGGGGGCGACGGCGGGTGCAACGCGCTGGGCGTGTGCACGGTTCAGTTCCTCGCGGATGGCGCGGAGCTGACGCTGCTCGAACTCGCCGACCTGGATCCCGCGCCACCATGGGCCGCCCGGATGACGGCGGCGTACATCAGCTTCAGCATCGGGCGCTCGCCGAACGCATGCGGAATGATCTTCGTGCGGCGACGCTCCTCGAGAAAGAGCCGCTCGAGCAGGTTCGTCGTGCGAATGGTTGCGCTGCCTCGTCGCTGACTTCCGAGCTCTCGCGGCACGCTCACAAAGTGTCGATGTCGTGCTGATCGCCGACAACTCGCTTCCCATCTCGAAGGCGAGGGGCAGATCCGGACAGCACTCGAGGAGTGCTTCCGCTGCGCACGGCCAGCAGGTGGTTACATTATCACCATGCGCGATTATGGTGTGCCACCACCGCCTGGGACCGTTGAAACACACCCATACTGTGAACGGTTGTGGAACGGGCGCCGATACAGCCTTCGTCAGGTGTGGACATGGCGCGGGGCTCGGTATGAACTGGCTTTTGAAATCGTGCCGGTAAACGATCCCGACGGACGAACGATGGTCCTGACGACCAGCTATCTGGCGATTGCGCCTGCTCGGGTCGCCGAACTTATGCGCGAGGTTGGGTTTACTGATGTCGAGCGGGTCGATGGCCGATTCTTCCAGCCGGTGCTCATCGGCACCAGACCTCGCCGCTCCTAGAGTCGCAGTGTCTGCGCGTCTCGGCCAACTCGCGCATTTCATTTTCCAGCGAGCTTCTGACTTCACCAGTGTCGTTGGGTGTATTCCAGCGGGAAGGGTCGCGATGGCGCCTCGAGGGTTCCAGCGGTTCAGGAAGCATTCTCGTGGTGGGCACCCCTGGTGATCTCGCAGCCGAAAGACGGGCGGCAACCACCAAAACTGATGGCCTGATCAGTGTAAGGAGTCCTGGCTGGGAAACACGGTGGCGAGCGCCACACGACCTCAGACCTGCGGGCGATGGCGGCAGTCGCCGGGAGAGCCGCAAATAACGGGCATTCTTAACGCGACGCGCCAGCTACGGATCGTCGAGGATGGGCCCGCGCGAAGCGCGCGAGACTCAGGGAGCGCGCAGTATCGGTGTCATCGCGCGGCCGCGTCGTCACCGAGCGCCAGCGCCGCCTGGACGCCGACGATGATGCTCTTCACAACCTCGTCCTGCACGGCGAAGATGTCGCCGAGCAGCCGATCGTAGCGCTCGCCCCAGACGTGGTGGCCCGTGGTGACCTCGACGAGCTGGGCCGTGATTCGCACCATGTCCTCGACTTTGCGCACGCTGCCCTCGAGGAGGTAGCTCGCGGCGAGCTGCTGTCGCGCCTTCTGGGCAGCGATGGCGTCCGCGCTGCTACCACTCACCTGCTCCGGGAGTGCGACGATCGTGACGTCAGCAAGTTTCGCGAGGTCGGTCGCCAGGTCTTCGGTGAGCCCTGATACGAATGGGCCGGAAGCGGAGTCGGCAGTCAGGTCCTCAAAGGGCAGAACGGCGATTGAGCAACGCGGTGGCGATGGCAGCGACGGCGTCGAGGCGCCCGGAGCCGGCCCCGGGGCGTCGGCGGAGGTGTCGGTGTCGACGTCAGCGAGTGTTGCGATACGCACGCAGTAGACAACCACAGGCTTCTCGATGTTCTTGACCGTATGTTCTCCGGCGCAGTCGAAACCCATCGCCAGTTTGTTCTCGACCTGCTCGTGCACCGCTGCGGAAATGCAGACGCCGCCGGGCTGCGCGAGACCCTGGAGACGGGCCGCCACGTTCACTCCATCACCATAGATGCGCTCGCCGTCGAGGACGACCTCGCCCAGGTTCACACCGAATCGGAACGCCATGCGCCGGCTGTCGGCCAGCTCCGCATTGCGCTTCGCCAGGTCTGCCTGCAAGACCGAGGCGCACTCGACGGCGTCCACCGTGCTGGCGAACGTCGCCAGCAGGTTGTCCCCCGTGAAGTCCACGAGCCTGCCGCGGTAACGTTCGATCATGGCGATGATTGCGTCACGGTAGACCGTCAAGGTCTTCAGTCGCGACGTCGTCATCGCTCATCAGGCGGCTATAACCGGCGACGTCCCCGCTCATGATGGCGAGGAGCCTGCGTTCGAAGGCTAGAGGCTGCTCTTGGGGAGGATTGCTCACGCTACTCATCCCACCCCTGCGGGCGCGGGTGTCACGCCTTGTCCCATCGCCCAACAACGTAATGCATTCCGGGTGCCACCAGGCTGTGTAAATCCCGTAGCGGTACCTCCGCGCGAAGCTGTCGCCGCCATCGTTAGGGTGTGCTGGTATCCGGTTGCACACGACTTCCGCAGGTTCCAGAGACATTATTTATGCTGACATACTCGAATCCATACCCGCTTCGCGCGATCTCGGCTGGCCGGCGCACCCTCCGGCGTCGAGCTGCTCCGATTCGAGAACGAGACTACAGAACCGAACCGACGCCGTCCTAACCTGGCGCCCCCAGGGAGACACGAGCAATAGCCGGCAGTCCGTTAGATTAGGACGCGTCCTTCCCCGGTGGCAGCGAGGTTGCTCGGCCTTTGAGTAGCCTGGTCTCCGTGGATTGAGCGCGTGCAAGGAGAGCCGGTCGACCAACGGTGCTCGCCGTCGTGCGATCTCGTGCGCGTGCGCGGGGCGGCTTGGTCCTCGGTGGTCTCCTCTTCCTGCTCCTGACAGGCGCGCCGGTTGAGCTAGTTGTGCGTCCTGCGCGCGGGGCGACCTCGTTCAGGCGCCTAGATCGAAGAGCGCGTGAACGTGCTCGACGACTACCGCCGCGCCTTTGCTGGGGGCAAGACGCCGAAGCCAGGCGGCATCGCCCTCCTCACCGACGCCGATGACACCCGGTCCCACCGCCCCGGAGACTTGTTCGAGCACCTCCAGCGCCGTCCGGCCGGTCGCGGCGACGGTCACTTCGGCCCCGCATTGCCCGAGGATGGTTCTGAGCAGCTCGCGCATGTCGGCCTCGTCGTCCACGACGAGGACCCGGACGCCCCCCAACGCCGGGAGTCGAGCGACCGCAACTCCTCTGGTCGCGAGCGTGCGGACCTCCGCCTCGTCGGCGGGACGTTCCTCGGTGAGCGGGAGGGTCACCGTGAAGGCCGCCCCCTGTTCGGGGCCGGCGCTCTCGGCCTGAACGGCCCCGCCGTGGAGCTCCACGAGATGGCGCACGATGGTGAGTCCGAGCCTCAGACCTCCCTGGAGCTGCGAGGTGCTGTGCGCGACTCCGAACGGGGCGAAGATATGGTGGAGCTGTTCGGCCGCGATCCCCTTGCCGGTGTCGCGCACTGTGAGCTCGACGGCGGGTCCTCGGCGCGCGAGGCGGACCTCGACCCGACCTCCGCTCGGCGTGAACTTGATCGCGTTAGACACGAGGTTCCAGACGATCTGCTGAAGGCGGGTCGAATCGCCACGGACGGGCCCGGCCGTCTCGTCAAGGGCCCTCTCCAGCACGATCCTCTTGGCCTCGGCCACGGGTTGCATCGCGGCGAGGGCCGCGTGCACGGCCGGCGCGACCATGGTGGGCTGTGCCTCGAGACGCAGAGTGCCCGCGACGATGCGCGAGACGTCGAGGAGGTCCTCGATCAGGCGTGCTTGCAGCAGGGTGTTGCGCTCGATCACTTCGAGGGCCCGCGCAGTGGTGGCCTGATCCACCATGATGAGGATGTCGTCGCGTAGGGCCTGCGCTTCGTCGGGCGTCTCGCGGAGGTGCCGGACGTAATTCCCGAGGTCGTCGATCTTCTGTAACAGCATGCGGCGAGCGATGCGGCGGCGGACGCTGGCCGACTTGTACCGCGCGAAGTCGACGCCGGTGGCGGTGCGCAGGACACGGAGCACGGCGCCCACGTCGGCCCCTTCTTCCTGCTGGCCTGAGCCGGCAGGGGATGGCAGGACATGGCTCAGGTAGGGGTAATCGCCGACCCTTGCCAGCTCGCGGGCGATCCCTGTGGGAGGGACAGTTGCGACGACGGGTTACCAAGCTCGACCAGCTCGACGGGCTTCGGAAGTGCACCTGAAAGCCAACGAGGAATACGGATGCGATCTTCGACGACTCCGTAGCCCGTCACGGCTACCGCCGGGACGCTTCCTCCCGACAGATGGGTGTCGTGCAGGACCATCCCGGTGGGCCCGACCCAAATCGGGATCCGCAGCGCGAGGGCCTCCGGCGTGACCTTCAGGAGCCGCAAGCGCCGGCGTTCCTCGACCATCTGTTCTGCCGGAGTCACGCCCGTCGCGCGGCACGGAATCCGTGTCTGGACGTCCACGTGCCACTCGGCGAGCTGCTGCCGGAGATCGTCCTCATCGAGGAAGCGCCGCTGCTTGAAGAACGAGCCCTTGACCCGGCCCACGAGATTTTCGACGGATCCCTTCTGATTGCCGCGGGCGGGCCAGCACAGCTCGACCGCCACGCCGAGCTCGAGCATGACTTGGGCGAACGTCGCATTCCACTCGAGGACCTCGCCGTCGCGTTTCCAGGCGAGCGCGATCGTGGTGGGCCGATCGAAGACGGCGGCGAGCGGGCACGCCGCCCATCGCCGCGAATTGATCGACCAGCGTGCGGGCGAGCGTTTCCACCTGCTCGTTGGAGTGGGGCGTCGCGTCGAGACGCTGGCCGTGACAAGGAGACCCGCATGACCGACCGGATCAGTCCGAAGCAGTTCCATGAGTCCGAGGGCGTCGAAGATTGGCGGGTCATCGGCGACGGCGCGTGCGCGTACTTCCCGACCGCATCGTTTGCGGCAAGCGCACGGCTCGTGCAGGCGATCAGCCAGCTGCCTGGCGTTGAGGACCACAAGCCCGACGTTGACCTGCGGCACGATGGTGTGACCGTGCGCCTGATCACGTACACCGACGACTACTACGGGGTGAGCCAGCGCGACGTCGACATGGCCCGCCAGATCTCGGCGGCCGCCCGACGGTTGGGCCTGTCTGCCGACCCGTCGCCCGTTCAGAGCCTGCTCGTCATCCCGGGCGCGACCTCTCCCCCCGAGGTGATGCCGCTCTGGCGCGCCGCGCTCGGGTATGAGCCTCGCCGCGACAGTCCCGCCGAGGACCTCGTGGATCCGCGCGGTCGGGGGCCGGGGTTCTGGTTCGAGCAGATGAATACACCGCGCGCGGACGGCGGCGGCGCGATCCACGTCGCCATATAGGTGCCGTACGAGCAGGCGGAGGCTCGCATCGCGGCCGCGCTCGCCGCCGGCGGCCGCATGGTGCGCGACGAGTTCGCTCCATCGTGGTGGACGCTGGCTGACGCAGCCGGAAACGAGGTCGACATCGCCACCACGCGCGGCCGCGACTGAGAGCTTCAGGCTTGACCGAGGCGGAGGAGCCTGTAGCCGACGAGCAGGGCCCAGATCGTCGTGAGGCGAGACTATGATTAAGGTGCAGCGACCGCATTCCGCGTTCTGCTCGTGACGACCAGCGGCGCGTCGCGCGGCCGCCACGCCTCGTCCGGGGCCAGCTGCGGGATCGGCCGGCCGAGTGGAAGGATTGCATGGGCGTCGGCTTCGCTGCCATTGACGCCTCTTTATCCTAGCGTTCCTCCAGGTCGAGCGGGCGCGGCACGGGCAGGGGCGGCGTCCTGCCCGTGCCATCGCCCGGAGCTATGGCTCCCCCGAATCAGCCAGCTGCGCGGGGAAGCTCCCGGTGAACGGGGGCTGGGCGGCCCACAAGGTGGCGCAGTTGGAGGCGGCGATGGGGTCTGCGGGCACCGGCAGGGTGCCGGTGGCGGCGCTGCCGGTGCTCAGGATCTCGATGTTCCTGCCGCCAGGTGCCGAGGTGGCGCGGTAGGGTCGCCAGCTCGGGCCGGGGTCGAGGATGCGGGCGAAGTTGGTCCAGTGGCGCGCGATCCGGCGAGCCAGGCGCGCGTTGGCCGGCGGGATCAGCGTGGCGTTGGTGGCGGATAGGGTGTTGAAGATGTACGGCAGCTCGAAGCTGTGGCAGGCGTTCTGGATGCCCGGATCGGCGGTGAAGGGCGCGCAGGCGGTCGAACCGTCGCTGCTATAGATGGGGGCCTGGGCGAACAGGTAGGCGTGAACCCGCTCGGCGCCCGGTGTGGCGACGACGTTGTCGGTGGCGAGGAAACTGCCGCAGCGGAAGACGAAGTCGTTGATCAGCGTGCTGACCGCCGCGGCCTGCGGGGAGTTGACGAACCAGGGCGGCAGCGTCCCCTGGTCGGTGGGGTCGTAGGGCCGGTCGCCGCCCACGGTGAAGCCGACGATAGCGGTGGCGGCCGACGTCCCGAACACCGTCTCCAGCAGCACTTGATAGTTGGACTGGCTGATGCCGCCAGCCGCCTGATTGGCCAGGTCCGCGAACAGGGCACCCTCGTCGCGATTGACGCCGATCAGGTAGGGCTTGGACTCGGCGGTGCCGTTCGGCCCGTTGTAGAACCCCTGGTAGGGCTGGTTCTGGATCAGCGTCTCGCCCGAGAAGATCTGCGCATCGACGATCGGTGTCCACGGCAGGAGATCGGCGATCGCCGTCGGCACCTGCAGCCGCCCGATCACGTCGGTCAGCGACTCGTAGTCGCCGTCGGCGTTCTCGATGACCGCCAGCGGCAGGGCGCGGAGCGCGGCCAGGTCGAAGGTGCAGTTCAGGGGCAGGTTGGCCTCGAAGCACAAGGCCAGCCGGAACTCCTGCCACTTCGCCTCCACCTGCGCCAGGAGGCTCGGATAGGAGATGGCCAGCGGGTTGCTCTCCATGATCGCGGCCCGGAAGCGGCCGCGGTCCGCGGGGATGCTGAACAGGTGCAGGCCCACCGACATGGCCCCGGCACTCTCGCCGAAGATCGTGACCTTGCGCGGGTCGCCGCCGAAGGCCGCGATGTTTTCCGCCACCCAGCGCAGGGCCAGGCGCTGGTCCAGGATGCCGTAATTACCGGTCAGGCCCAGCTCCGGCACGGCCAGGAAGCCCAGGGAGCCCAAGCGGTAATTGAGGGTGACCACGACCACGTTCCCCGACGCGGCGAGGTAGGAGCCGTCATAGCGGGGGAGGGAGCCGGCGCCGTAAACGAAGTAGCCGCCGTGGATGAAAACCATGACGGGCAGCCGTTTGTCTCGCTCGACGGCGGCGCGCGGCGTCCAGATGTTGAGGAACAGGCAGTCCTCCGAATCGCCGGTCGCGCCATCTTGCGGGCAGATGGCACCAAACGAGGTGGCGGGGCGGAGATGGCGCCAGCGCGGGTACGGCTGCGGTGGAGCCCAGCGCAGGTCAGCGACGGGTGGCAGCGCATAGGGGATGCCGCGATAACTGTAGAGAGCACGGCCGGTCGTGGCCGGTGCAGCGATCGCCAGCCCGCAGACCTTGCCGGCCGGGGCGTCGACTGTACCGACGCACGCCTGCGCCGCGGCCGGCGTCACAGACAGCCCGCCGCCGACCAGCCAGATCGCCAGGGCCAACCCGAGGCAGCCCAGAGGGGCGGCCGGGCGTTTCACGACACCGCCGTTTGTCATCGACGAGGCCTCCGATCCCAAGCGGACTAGGGTGTCGACCCCCCGGTCCGTATGTTCGTAGCCTGACTACCGGGCACGTAGATCCTTCCCGAGACGATGATCATGCCTACTCCTGAACGTGCGGATATTGCACTGGGTCGGTGTCATGGTTCAAGAGGTCGCTGCCTGATGAGGCTCGTCCGTAGAGCTTCCCACATGCCCTCACGCCCGCGGCCAGGGAACTACCGTCACTCTCAGGTGGCGTTCGTTTCCGAGGTCTGTTCGCCATCCCCACCCTCCATGGTCACCATCTTCGGTTCAGTCAGGATGGTGTCCAGGAATTCGGGTGCGTTTTAAACGGTGGACTCGATGTGGCGCCCGGCGATCCTATCGTAGCGGAGCTGTATCTCCGATAGATAGGCGTTGAGCATGGCACGCTGCTGAGGATCGGCGGCGCGGAGTTGTGGTCGTCTATTTAACCCTCGACGCCGTGAGGGAAACGCTGACGTTCGTCGCCTCTCTACCGCCCGGGACCGAGATTGTCTTCGACTACGCGATTCCTCCAGCGAGCTTGGCCCGCGGCCGGCCGGCAGAGAACGCGCCGTGCCCGCCGGGGAGCCGGCTACGCTCGCACGGCGCTCCAGCACGCGTGCAGCCACGCGGTCTCCTCCGGCGTGAGGATCAGTCCGTCGACCCGTCCGTCACGCACCGGGTGCGCGCGGGCCCAGCCGGTGTCCCCGCCGCGGAGGCTCGCCTCGCGCGTCGCGCGATTGCAGGTGAAGATCCACTGCTCGCCGTGCCGGTTCTCGAAGTAGCCGATGTAGAGGTTGGCGGCCTTGGTGCTGAACGTCGGCGGGATCCCGCACGCCGTGGAATGGTGGTTGTGAATCGTCAGCATCGGCTCTGACATGTGGCGCTCACCTCCTCGCTCGCTCCTGCGGGCGTCGCACTCCGGATCGCGACCCACCGGCGCGAGCAGTCGCGGCCACGCGGAGGTCGCCGGGCCCGTCATCGCGATGGCTTCACCGGCGCCGGACGCGGCGATGCCGCGGGCGCCTCGGCGCGCGCGTAGCGTATCGCGACGCCCGGTCAGGTGCCAAATGTGCGCATCTAGGAAATCGCGGATGTTCACGACCGAGCGGCGCGGAGGACGAGCCTTCGCGCGCCCGCGGGCTCCGGCGCGAGTCGAGGCACATCAGTGAGCCGGACGCGGTCCTGAGCTGGCGTATCCATCTTTGGGCATGGGCAGGGCGGCGCGGGCGCGCTACCCAGAGGCATGGGATGTCTCGCGCCCGTGTATCGTCCGCGAGACGCCGAGCACACCGTGCTGCACCAGGTGATCTCCGAACACCTGGACGCCTTCCTGGGCGCGGTGGCCGAGGCCGGCGACGGCGCGGGCCTGCCGCAGTTTGTCGAGCCGCGAGTTCCGGGAGTTTCTGCTGTGCGGGGTGTACGAGGCCGGCGTGGCGCGGTTTCAGTGCGAAGGCTGCGCGCGCGAGCACCTGGTGCCGTTTTCGTGTAAAGGCCGCGGCTTCTGTCCGAGCTGGGGGGGTCGGCGGATGACGGAGCGGGCGGCGCATCTGGTGGATGAGGTGCTGCCGGGGGTGCCGGTGCGGCAGTGGGTGCTGACGGTGCCGGATCGGCTGCGCTACCAGATGGCGTGGAATCACGGACTGAGCCGCGCGGTGCTGCGCGTGTACACGCGGGCGCTGGGCGACGTCTACCGGCGCGGCGCTCGCGCGCGCGGCATTGACGGCGGGCAGACCGGCATGGTCACGGCCCTGCAACGCGCGGGCGGGGCGTTGAACATGAATGTCCATTTCCACACCCTCGTGCTGGACGGAGTGTTCACTGAAGCGGCCGGGCGCACGATGACGTTTCAGCCGGCGCCGGCGCCGAGCGACGCGGAGGTCGCGGCGGCGCTGACGACGATCCGCCACCGCGTGCAGCGGTTGCTGGTGCGCCACGGCCTGGAGCCGGCCGACGACGCGACGGGGCCGGCGGATCGGCTCGCCGAGGAGTCTCCGGTGCTGGCGGGGATCGTCGGGGCCTCGGTGCAGGGGCGGGTGGCGCGAGGCTCGCGCGCGGGGGCGCGAGTGCGGCGGCTCGGCGACGCGCGCGACACGGAGGCCGTGACGTCGCGCGGGCCCGGCAGGCTCATCTCGAGGGCTTCGATCTGCACGCCAACGTGTGGGTGTCAGCGAACGATCGGGCGGGGCTGGAGCGTCTGTGCCGCTATGTCTTGCGTCCGCCCTTTGCGCAGGAGCGCCTGCGGCTGCGGAGCGACGGGCGCGTCGCGCTGGAGCTGAAGACGGCGTGGCACGACGGCACGCGCGAGCTGGTGTTCGAGCCGCTGGAGTTATTGGAGCGTCTCGCGGCGATGCCGCCGCGGCCGGAAACGAACCTGCTGATTTGCCATGGCGTGTTGGCTGCGCGCGCCCGCTGGCGCGAGCGCGTGGTCGCGTACGGACGCGTGGCGCCCGAGCGCACGACCTTGACGCCGCAGGCCGCAGGCTCGGAGGGCACAAAGGTGAAGAGCGGTTGGCGCGCCTGGAGCTGGGTGGCCCTCATGCACCGGGCGTTCGCGATTGATGTTCTGGCGTGCCCGCATTGTGGGGGTCGGCTGCGGCTGATCGCCACGCTGCACGAACCCGCCGTGATCCGGAAACTCCTCGCGCACCTGGGGATGGCTCGCTCAGGGCC
>JBKPAK010000297.1:0-14910 GCA_046726415.1 Candidatus Methylomirabilota bacterium | reverse complement strand
ACGAGCCAGCCGAGCGCGAAGAACGGGGGAATGGTCAGGAGCGCGCCCAGGAGCGGATCGACATTGCCCGACACGGCGTAGAAGTACGTGAGGTACATGCCGAGCATCATGAAGTCGCCCTGCGCGAAGTTGACCACGCGCATGACGCCGAAGATCAGCGCGAGCCCGATGCTCATGAGGGCGTAGACGCCCCCCACCAGCAGTCCGGTGGCGACGTACTGGAGGAGCTCAGCCACGATGAGCGAGCGCGGCGACTGCTAGTGCCAGACGATGGGCCGGGTGGCCACGGCGGCGGGGACCACCGTATACGGCTCGCCGCCCTGCCACTGCACGATGAGCGGAGCGGCGCCGACTCGTCGGCCGCGCTCGTCGAACTTCACGCGCGGCGGATAGAAGGCGGCCGTGGCCGGACCCGCGCTGATGTCGATCTTGGCCAGCGTCTCGCGGATGGCCTTGGGATCGGCCGACTTCGCCTGCTCGATGGCCTCCTTGATGAGCCACACGTGGCTGTAGGTGCAGAGTGGATCCTGGGTCATGAAGGGCTCGCCCGTGCGCTGGACGAACTTCTTCACGAGGGCGTCCTGGCCTTTCATTGGATGGGAAGCCACGACCGACTGGATGTTGTTGAGCAGCTCCTTGCCCACCGCCTTGACGTACTCAGGCGTCACCAGCCACGCCCCCACGCCCTGGATCGGCGTCTTTACCCCGAACTCCTTGACCTTCTGCAGCACCTGGATCGAGTCGGGGAAGTTCGTGCCGCCGTAGAACATGATGTCGGGCTGGGTCGCGCGCAGCTTCTGCACGATCGCCGTGGCGTCGGCCAGCGGCGGCGTCCAGACTTCATCGACGACGAGCTCGATGCCCTTGGCGGCCAGGAGCTTCTCGCGCAGCGGCTTGAAGAAGAAGACGGTGGCGGCGGTGTTGTCGCCGACGATGGCGGCCTTCTTGATGGGCTTGTTGTTCTTCTTGGCGAGATCCGTCACGAGGTCCAGCGCCTGCTCGGCCTGCAGCGAGGAGACCGGCGAGGTCTGGAAGGTGTACTTGAAGCCGCGCTCGGTGATGCTGTCGGCGTAGGAGAGCGAGAGCCACGGGACCTGGAGCCGCTCGGCCACTTCGGTCACCCCGAGCGTGAACGACGAGAGCCAGGAGCCGATGCCCGCGCTGATCTTCTCGCGGGTGAGCACGCGCTGGGCCGCGCTCACCGCCTTCTCCACGCTGTCGCCGGCGTCGCCCTCGCGCAGCGCGATCTTGGCGCCGCCGAGCGCCTTGATGCCGCCCTGGCTGTTGATCTCCTCGATGGCCATATCGGCGCCCATCTTCTTGAGCTGGCCCTGCCGGGCCCAGCGGCCGGACAGCGGGGCGATCAGCGCGATGCGGACGTCGTCGGCGGCCGGGGCGGGGCCGACGAGCCAGGCGCCTCCGGCGAGGACGAGCATGAGGATGACGGCGAGGGGGCGGGCGAGAGAGCGCATCGATGAGTCTCCTTCCCTGTCGGAAATGCAGCCATGGGCGGCGGTGCCCGACTATAGCACTCGCCCGTACGCCGCCTTCAATGTCTTCGGCGTGCCCTTGCCGATGATCTCGTCGCGCGCTGTCCCGCCGGTTGCGGTGGAGTTGGAGCTCGTTCCGGACTCCCGCCACCAGGCCCTGGGGGGCGGCCGCGAAGGACCCAGGCACGGAGGACCGGGTCGACGATGCGGTACCGGAATGGCGCACCGTCTCGCGTGCGCTCGCGCGCGACGAACGACAGCTCTCGAAGCCGGTCGAGGCTGCGAGCCAAGGTCGAAGACGGGCCGAGCTCGTACGCAATGCGCACCCGCTCGGAGAACACCGCGTCGCCCTCGACCGCGGTGAGCGCGCGGCGCTGGGCCAGGGTCAGCGCGTCCCACGCCTCCGCGAAAAGGTGGTCCCCCTCGGCGACGAGATCGGTGAACGCGTTGCGCACGTCTGCCTCGGTCAGGCGCCCGGCGTGCAGACCGCGCGACCACAGCGCGCGGCAGAGCCGCATCACATAGTAGGGGATCCCCTCCGCGCGACTAACGATCGCTCGGACGACGTCGGATGTGATCTCGACTGAACCCCGACGAAATCGCGAGGTGAGGTAGGGCAACCAGTGCTCTTCCGCGACCGGCCCGAGCTCGATCAACCGTCCGAATCGATAGAAGGCACTGCCCTCCTGCGCCATCTCCCGCAAGAGGTGCGGCTTGGAGCCGGCGAACAGGTAGCCCACGCCCCGGTGGCTCTGGAACGCGGCCCGGAGGGTCTTTTCGAGGCGGGCGCCGTCGAAGGCCCGGATCTCCTGGAACTCGTCGAAGGCAATCACGAGCGGCCGGGCCGCCTGCTTGACCAGCTTGGGCGGCAGCTGCAGGGCCCACTCCTGGACGTCCGCGAGCTCGGCCGGGGTCCGTGGCGCATCGAGGGTCACCACCGGCTGCTGGGTCTTGGGGTCGATGGAGAATCGCGGCCGGAAGCCGCGCGCGAGATCCGCAACCCATTCGATGAGTCTCTTGACCGGCGCGCGACTCGCCGCCAGAAGGGCGTTGGTGAACAGCTCCCAGAGCTCCCGTTCCGAGTTGGCCCGGTAGAGATCCACGTATGCCGTCAGCGCGTGGTGGTTGGCCTCGAGCTGGCGGAGGGTCTCGTGGATCAGGCAACTCTTGCCGAAACGCCGGTAGGCGAGGAGGAAGACCCGGCCCCCCTGCAGAAGCTCGTCGCGCAACAGCGTCAGCTCGTCCTGCCGGTCGGCAAAATCATGACCGGTGACGATGGTGCCCGCGGGGAAGGGATTGGCCAGCCTCACCATGTCGCTTCTATGCGAGTCGCAGTTATACGAGTCTCAGTTTTGAGAGTCGTAATTCTGCGAGTCGCCGAAACTGTACCCAAACGTTCGCCTGTGGCAACGCCAGGCCGTCACCGCATTCGAGTCGCTCGGAATGTCTCGGCGGTCGCGCGCTCTGCCGGTTCGCGGATCTCGCCGAAGCCCAGGCCGGATAGCCGGTCGGGAGCCTAGTTCAACTACGAAGTACATCTGGCTCGTACCGCGCCCTGCTCGCGCTCTCGCGGCGCGTGAACTCCTACCTCTCAAGTAATTGAAGGACGGCGTCGGGACGGGGACGATCATCCGCGGTGGATGCGCGAAACCTGTTCGCACACTTCACCCGGGCTGGTGGGAGCGCGTCATGTGGCCATCCGATGGACGGGCGTGAGAGGGACGCAACCCGTCTGAACGGCAGACTGCTCTGAGCGGATTCAGATTGCGCGAGAACTCGCCGCCGCTGGGAGCGGCCCAGCGCGCCGGGACGTCCCGCATCCTCCGCATGTCTATCGAGATTGCCGGAACGCCGCCTCCTAGACCATCGACGACCGAGGCGAAAAAACGATCGCTCGACGTGTCGATCTCGCCACCCCTCGATCGACTAGCAAACGGGCCGAGGCTCTACCGGACCATCCGGGTGGCCGGCCCTGGACTGAAACGACAAGGAGAGACCGCGATGCGATTCATGATGATCGTCAAGGCCACTGAGGACTCGGAAGCTGGCGTCATGCCGGACGAAAAGCTCATCGACGCCATGACGAAGTACAACGAGGAGCTTTTCAAGGCTGGCGCGCTGCTTGACGGCATGGGCCTCCACCCGAGCTCGAAGGGCGCGCGCGTCAAGTTCTCAGGCGGGAAGACCATCGTGACCGAGGGTCCCTTTGCCGAGACGAAGGAGCTGATCGCCGGCTACTGGCTGATCCAGGTGAAGTCGAAGGAAGAGGCGATCGAGTGGGCCAGGCGCATCCCCCCTCCCCACGGCGAGGCGCAGGAGAGCGAGATCGAGCTCCGCCAAGTATTTGAGCTGGACGACTTCCCTCCCAGCCCGGCCATCGACCGCGAGCGCGAGCTCGAAAAGCAGCTGGCGAAGAAGAAGCAGGGCGGCTCTGCCGCAAACCGGAAGCCATAGCGATCCCTCACCAATCAGGAGGAAATGCCATGCAAGTGCAACCGTACCTGTTCTTTGACGGTCGCTGCGAAGAGGCTCTCGAGTTCTACCGCAGCGCACTCGACGCCGAGGTGACGATGCTGATGCGGTTCAAGGACAACCCCGAGCCCAACGAGCAGTGCATGGTCCCGCCCGGTGCCGAGAATAAGGTCATGCATGCGAGTTTCCGCATCGGCGACACCGAGATGATGGCCTCCGACGGTCAATGCTCGGGGCAGCCGACCTTCCAGGGCTTTTCACTGGCGGTCACCGCGCGCGACGAGGCCCATGCGGAACGGCTGTTCGGCGCCCTGGGCAACGGCGGGCAGGTGCAAATGCCGTTGGCCAAGACGTTCTTTTCCCCGCGCTTCGGGATGGTCGCCGACCGCTTCGGCGCGTCGTGGATGGTCTACGTGGCGCCCTGAGGGGCGCCGCGTCGCGCAAGCCGGGCGAGGACGGGAATCTCGGCGATCTTTTCCTCGGGCAGGGCGCTCCAGAGAATGCCCGCCGGGCGCTTGTGGCGGCGCGGGCAGGCGATCAATTTGTCTGGGGTTGCGATCAGATCGAGTGGAATGTCGTGAGCGAGCATTGGAATGGGTGCGCGGACGACCTGAAGCGGGTGGACCGTGGTCGCGACTGTGGTCCACCGGCCGACCAGGCCTAACTCGGTCAGGAGCGCGAACTCGAGATCGGAAAAGCCGCCGCCCTTGCCGACCCGGGCGCCGTCGCGATCGACGGCGACCGAGCCGGCCACGATCAGATCGATCTTGGGCATGTCTTTCGGGAGCGTGGGTCGGCCGAAGCGCGCGGCGCCGCCGATGCTCGCCGCCGCGCGCTCACGGCCGGCGAGTCGCCGCGGGTCCAGCTCGAGGAAGCAGCGCTCCTCCCGCAGGCGCGGCACGGCCATGAAGAGGCGCTTGCCCTCGCGGAGGGCAAGCACTCTCACCGGCAGCTGCGGGGCGTCGGGATTGCACTTCACCACCCGGGCGGTGCGCCAGGCGGGCGATTCGGCGAGGCGCTTGGCGGCCGCCTCGGCGCCGATAAAATTGGGAATCCGCCCCATCGCCCCGGGGAACCGGGCGACGCCGCCCTCGGTGAGGAGCGACCAGACTTGCTCGCGAATCGCCTGCTTGGATCGCGGTGCGCGGGGCATCGGAGGGCTTCAGTAGTATAGCGCCCGTACTGTCACCGGGCTGCGATGCGCCGCGCGCTTCAGTCGTGACGTCACTCACTTCCGATAGGGCTGGAGATACTGGGCGGCCGCGTGCCGCCCGATGTCTTCGCCCAGGGCCAGGCCTCCCTGGCAGGCGCTGCGGAAGTGGATGCCGCCCCACACCCGCGAGTCGGCGTTCACTTATACATGTAGATGGACGGGCGTTCCGGATCCGTCCCAGCCGGCGTCAAAAATCGCGTCAAAGCCGATGACCGCCGGCACACGCCGTGCCATGGTCTGCCACACGCTCGGAAGGCCAGCATGACGCGTCTCCACCTCACTCCGATCCCGACCGCGTGGCGCCCGACATGCCCGAGGTCGGGAACGACCTGCCGGCCGGTGCCCGGCGCCTGCGCCAGAAGGCCGTCGGCTTCGACGCGTCAATCGTGAACGGCCAGGTGGTGCTGCGCGACGGAGAGCACACGGGAGCGCATCCAGGCCGCATTCTTCGAGGACCCCTCGCCGCGGGAAGGTAGGTCTAACGCCCTTCGACCCGGCCGCCGCCGGTCTCTCCGGTTCTGACAAACCGTCGGAGCACCTCACAGAACTCGGCGGTGGCCGTGAAGATCGGAAGGTGTCCCACGCCTTCGAAGAGGTGCAACTGGGCGTCGGGCAGGTGCTCAGCCAGGTAATGCGCCGTCCTCAACGGTACGCGCTGGTCTCGAGTGCCGTGCAGGACGAGCGTCGGAGTCTTCACCTGAGACAACACCGGAGAGATGTCGACGTCGGGATCGGGGGCCCACGTACTCAGGATCGTGTCCCGCGGCAGCCGGAGAAGAGTTCGAGTGAGCTGTTCGGCCAGCTCGCCCGTCTCCGGGTCGGTGACGATGGTCGCGACGAAGAGGCGCATGGCGCGCTCGATGTCGCCGGCACGAAGCGCCGCGCGGAACTGGCCGTCCACCTCGCTCGCCGCCGGCGAGGCCGTGTTGGGCCAGAAGTCGAGCACGGTACCGATGAGCACCAGCTTCTTGACGAGCGACGGCGCGGCGATCGCCAATCGGACCAGGATGCTGCTGCTCTTGGAGATGCCGATCGCGGTGACCGGTCCGCCCGCCGCTTCGATGACAGCCCCGACATCGGCCGCGTGATCGCAGGTGGCGTATCCGGGGCCGAGCGGATCCGAGCGCCCCGTGCCGCGAGCGTCCATCGTGATGACCCGAAATTCCTGGCAGAGGTGCTCGAGAACCGGCTGAAAGATCTCCAGCCCGTAGACGATCGGGTTCATGAAGAGCAGCGTCTCTGCCCCGCTGCCGTGCTCATAGAACGCTAGCTTGGCGCCGTCTCGACACGTGAGCCGTGGCCGGTGGAGCTTGTTGGCCAGCCGATCGCGCGCCGGCTCGCTCGGCTCCAGGTCGATGGCGGTCTGATAGTTCCGGTTCGCCCCCTCGAGGTCACCTCGGAGGCTCGCGACGTCGCCCTGCAGCTCGAGGGCCCGCGTTCGCTGCTCGGCGGTGTCCGGCGCGTTCGCGGCCGCCGTCGCGGCCTGCCGGCACGACCGCTCGGCGGTGGTGTAGGCGTAGCGCCGCCGCGCTCGCTCGGCCGCGGCCAGGTAGTAGTCGGTCGCCTTGGCCCACCGCTCGCCGCGCTCGAAATGCTCGGCGAGCGCCTCCCAGAAATCGGGCACGCGGTCGACGTACAGGTCCTCGATCGTCTCGGCAATGCGGGAGTGCAGGCGCCGGCGACGCCACGGTGGGAGCTCGCCGTAGGCGACCTCGCGGATTCGATGATGGGTGAAGTCGAGACGGTCTCCTGAGGCCGTCAGCAGCCGCCGTCGAACGAGCTCTTCCACCCCCTGCGCGCCGGCGTCCTCCTCGAAGCCGGCGGCGCGCCGCAAAAGCTCGAACTCGAACTCTCGCCCGATCGCCGCGGCGACGCTCAACAGCGACTGGCTCTCAGCCGCCAGCCGATCGAGGCGGCGTTCGATGACCTCGCGCACGCGCTGCGGCAACGCCAGGGCCTCGGCGGTGCCGTCCTGCAGCCCGCGCATCGTCTCCACGATCATGAAGGGATTCCCTTCGGTGGCGACCCACACCTGCCGGCCCAGCGGCTCGATGCCCGTGTCCGCCTTGCGAGCGGGCGCGAGGAGCCCGACGAGGGTCTCGGTCTCGGGTTGCAAGAGCGCCGAGAGATGGACGGAGCGCAGCTGCTCCCGTTGGGAGAGGTCCTGGAGCGTTCGGCGCAGCGCGGGATTCTCCGCGAGCTCTTCCTCGCGGGCCGTGAGGACGATGAGGATTCGATCGGCCGGCACGCGACGCCCCAGGAACGCCAGGAGGCGCAAGCTCAGCTCGTCGGCCCAGTGCAGATCTTCGAGCACGAGGAGCAGCGGCGCGCGGGCAGAGAGCTGCTGCAGCAGCTGAGCGATGCACTCGAAGAGCCGCCGGTAATCGACCCGCTCGGGCGGCCGAGTCGCGCTCGACGGGGCGAGCTGGGGCAGCAAAGTCGATAGCTCCGCTCGCCAGGCCGGACCTAGCGTCTCCACGACCGTCGAGTCGAGAGCCAGCTCATCGACGCGGAGGGCGTCGACGAACGGTCCGAAGAGCAGGATCTGATCACTTTCGTACGCGCGGCCGAGGAGGATCCGGCCGTTGTTCTGCGCGGCGCGGGCGATCAGCTCCTCGACGAGACGACTCTTGCCGATCCCGGCCTCTCCGAGGATCGCGACCATCTGGCCGTGGCCCGCCTCGGCCTGACGGAGCGCCGCGTCGAGCTGCGCCAGGGGACCATCGCGACCGACCAGCGGAGTCTCCGCGAGCGGGTGGTCGAGCGCTGCCCGCGCGAGCCGACGTGCGGGCGCTCCCGCGGCGCTACCTGTGGTCGATGCGCCAGGGATGCTTCGTTGACGGAGGATGTCCTGGTAGAGCTGCTTGGTCTCGGGTTCGGGCTCGACGCCCAGCTCGCGCTGTAGCACGGCCACGCACTGCTGATACTGACGAAGCGCGGCTGCTCGCTGACCGGCCTGCACGTGCAGGCGCATGAGCGTACGGTGTACCGGCTCCTGCAGATGATCGATCGCCAGGAGCTGGCGCGCTGTTCGGAGAGCGGCGGCGAAGGCGCCGGTCTTGCGTTGATGGGCGAGCGCCCTCGCCAGGGTGTCGATCGCGAGATCGCGCAGCCGCTCCCGCTCCTCCATCAGCCACGCCTCGAACGGCTCCTCGTCGACACCGAATCCCTCCAGGAGGTCGCCACGATACAGAAGCGCTGCCTGCTCCAGCGCTTCGGGCGTCTCCTCGCCGGCGATCCGGGTGAACGTCGTGACATCGAGCTCCACTGCGGCGGAATCGAGCGACACCGTTTCTCCCTCGGTGCGCAGGATCTCGGCGGCGCCGCCGAGATTCTTCCGGAGGTCGTAGAGGGCTTGCCGGAGGCTCGTGCGCGCCTGCTCTTCGCGCATCGCTCCCCACAGGAGCGCCGCCAGCTTGTCACGGCGATGCGGCTGACCAGCACGCACGGCCAGATACGCCAACAGTGCCTGAGCCTTCTGTGTGCGGAAAGTCAGAGGGGAGCCGTGCTCGAGCCGAGCCTCGAAGCCACCAAGGAGACTCAGGTGCAAACGTGTCATCAGCAACACGCCTGTACGGTGTCGACGCTATCACCACTCACCAGCCGCGCCAAGACGCTTGCTGACGCGATTTTTCACGGTCCGGTTTACGGCTCGTTTACGCCCGCGGCGTAGGACGGGGGGTGAGGAGGATCCGCCATGAAGGTGATCGCAGCGCTTACCATGCTCAGCGTAGTGTGGCTCGTCACCCTGCCGCATCGCGCGGCGACCGAGGAGAGGACACGCGCCATGAGTCGAGCCAGTCTCGACGGCATCGAGCTCGAATACGAGGTCCGAGGGGTCGGTGAGCCAGTCGTGCTCGTGCACGCCGGAGTCTTCGCCCGCTGGTACCAGCCCCTTCTCGACGAACCCGCCCTCGCCGGCCGATATCGCGTGCTGACCTATCATCGAATCGGCTATGCGGGCAGCAGCCGCGTGCCGGGGCCGGTCAGCCTCGCTCAGCAGGCGGCCCACCTCAGCGCGCTCATGCGCCATCTGGGAATAGAGCGAGCGCACCTGGTCGGGCATTCCTCGGCCGGCAACATCATCCTGCAGCTCGCCCTGGACGCTCCCGAGATGGTCGGCTCGCTCGCCGTGCTGGAGCCCGCCCTGCCGGTGGAGGCGAGCGGATCGGAGCGCCTGCTGTCGACGAGAGCCTTCATGGCGCCGGTTCTTGAGCGGTACCGCGCCGGCGACAAGGCGGGCGCCGTCGACGGCTTCATGCGTGGTGTCACCGGGCCCGACTACCGGGTCGTCCTCGACCGGGTGCTTCCGGCGGCCTTCGGCGAGGCGGTCGCTTCCGCCGACACGTTCTTCGGTCAGGAGCTGCCGGCGGTTCGGCAGTGGTCGTTCAGACGCGAGGACGCGCGCCGGATCACCCAGCCCGTCCTCGCGGTCGTCGGAGAGAAAAGCAAGGAGCAGTCGCCGATCTGGAGCGCGCGTCAGGAGATGCTGCTCACCTGGTTGCCCAACGCCGAGGGGTTCGTCCTCCCCGGGGCCACGCACCTTCTCTATCTGGAAAACCCGCGCGGGATGGCCGAGCGCTTGGCAGCATTCTTCGCCCGGCACACGCTGAAGGCGCGATGACACACCCTCGGCCCCGGACGAATGGTCAGAGCCGCGCCGAGTGGCCTTCACCATCGGTTTGGACGCCTCGTGCTGCGCGATGGAGAGCATACCGGGGCGCATCCTGGTCGTGTTATGTGCGGGCCCCTTGCTCTCGACCCTCATCACCGGAGCCTAGGAGCTCCCGCCGCGGCGGGGGTTGCCGCGCTGCCGGCCAGGCGACGAAACGTCAATGGTGACAGGAGCTCGCTGAGGAATCGCCGCGGGATGGGGTCTTGATGGATTCCCGCCTCGCGCGCCTCGACCACCCTCGGGTCCGTGTAGCTGCCGAAGAGAAGATCCCAGACCGGGAACACCGTGGAGTAGTTCGAGTTCCCGTGACGCGCGTCGATCGAATGATGGATACGATGAACTTCCGGCGTGACGAAGATGCGGTGTACGAAGGCGGGGATCCTGAATGCGATGTTGGCGTGAGCCAAGCTCCCGAGCAGAACAACTGCCACGAACTGCCACGCGACGAGTCTTGGCGGAACCCCAATGACGAGCAGTGGCGCCCACACGAGCGCGCCGCGGCCCAGGTAGTAGATCACATGATGCCGAGGACCCTTGAGCGTGTTCAGTCGGATCGGCGTGTGATGAATCGCGTGCATCGGCCAGAGCCAGGACACCGTATGCGCGAGGCGGTGGTACCAGTATTCGAGCAGGTCTCCCAAGACGACCACGGCCAGAACCTGCAGCACCAAGGGGCTGCTCACCGGCCAGATGCCGAGGCCGCCGGGGAAGCCCAATCGGGTAAGGGCCGACGGGAAGCCGACCAAGAACGTGAGCTGGGCAAGATTCCCCCGAGAGGCCCGCCACCTCGCGTACGCCGAGCCGTCCGCGAGGGTCGTACTGTGCCGGGGGGGGAGGAGCGGCGGCGGGGGGGCGGGGGTGGGGGTGCCGAGAACGGCGGTTCCGTCAACTGGGCTTTTATAGTCGAGGTCCTGGAAACGGCGCTCTACAAGGCCCTCTCTGCGCTCGAGACGCCGACCGACGGCGAGGATCGGAGCATCGCGCTCCACGAAGAGATGACTCGGCTCGAGGCCGAGGTCGGGCGGCTCGCCCAGGCGATCGCGGCCGGCGGTGACATTCCCGCCCTCCTGACGGCCATGCAAGAGCGCGAGCGGCGGCGCTTACACCTCAGGGACGAGCTGGCGGCCATCCAGCGGTTGACGGGGCGCCGCAACCCCGTCGAAGTGGAGCGAGCTCTCGACGTCATGCGTGGGGCGCTCACCGATTGGCAGGGGATGCCCATCATTAGCTTGGCTTTGCGCGCATGCACGAGCTTGGGGAGACAGCCGGCCCCCCTCGATCTCGTCGACAATCCAGTACCAGTTGCCGACTGTCTCCAGCGCAACCGGGGAGCTCGGCTCACAGTGCGCGAGAAACTGCTGGAACGCGCCCCCGGCTCGACCAGCGGCGATGCTATGTCGGGTCGCGCCGGGGTGTCAACGGCCGGGCGCCGACGTGTCAGAGATTCAGCGAACGGTACGCCGCGGTTTCAAAGTCAACGAAGCCCGGGTATGACGCGACGTCCTGGAATGGCATGATCTGCGACGCCCAGTAACCGCCGACACCGTTCCTGCGGTCGATCCAGAAGAAGCAGTTGGGCAATCCGGCCCACATCAGCGAGCCGGCCGGCCGGCCCGAGGGCGTGTCCTCGCGGTTGAACATGAAGGTGTGCGCCCAGCCCTTGGCGACGCCCGGGAAAAACTCGCCGGTGTTGGTGATCGACGGGATCGACGTGACCCAGCCGGTGCTCGCCAGTCCCGGCTTCGCCAGCCCGTCCTCCCACATGTGCGCCACCGTCCCCGGCTTCAGCACGCGGCCGTTCGGCCCGGCGCCATCGTTGAGGAACATGCGGATGAACTTCATGTACTCGCCCACGCTCGCATGCAGGCCGTGGCCGCCGCAGTCGAGTTCGGGCGGCTGCGGCAGCACGAGGGGCTTGACCGTCACCTTGCCGTCAGCTGCCCGGTCGTGCATGGTCACGAGTCGCGCCTTCATCGAGTCGGTCAGGGTGAAGGCCATGTCGGTGATGCCCAGCGGGCCGAAGATGCGCTCCTTCATCACCTCGCCCAGGCGCTTGCCGCGGTTCTGCTGCTCGACGATGAGGCCGAGCCAGTCAATGTTCACGCCGTAGGTCCAGCGCTCGCCCGGGTCGTGCAGCAGCACGGTCTTGATCGAGGCGGCGGTGCAGGTGATCACCGAGGGGATCTTCTTCGCCGTGCGGTACTTCAAGTCGTCGGAGCTGAAGAACTCATAGCAGAAGCCCGAGGTGTGCAGCATCAAGTCGTTGATCGTGATGTCGCGGTTGGGCCGCCGCGTTTGCGGCTGGCCAGCGGCGTCGAAGCCGGTCAGCACTCCGACCTCGGCGATCTCGGGGACGTATCTTCTTGCCGGGTCGGACAGGCCGATCTTGCCTTCCTCGACGAGTCGCATGACGCACGTGCCGGTGACGGCCTTCGTGGTCGAGTAGATCGCGAACACGCTGTCGGTCGTCATCGGCTGAACTTTACCGAGCTCGCGCTTGCCGGCCGCTCCTTCGTAGATATTGCGGTTGCGGTCCGTCACCATCGCCACGACGCCCGGCGCGCCGCCGGCCCGGTTGACGGTGTAGTCGAGGACCGTGTCGAGGGCTTGCGTGATCGATTGCGCCATTGCTCGACCGCCTTCCCGTGTTTCGCGGCACCGCGCACCCGGCCTGTCCGAGCCGCCGCGGGGTTCGATCAGGCCAACGCTGGCGTCGGCAGCAGAGATCGGCGTCTGGCGACGTCGGGCCGCCGGCGCCCGCTGCCGAGCAGCGCCATCTCCTTGGGGCCAAATAACCCTTAGCTTAAACAACTTCACGGGCGCCAGAAACACCGCCGTCGGAGTCGAGGCCCTGCAGTTCAACACCACGGGCGGCGGCAACACCGCCACGGGTCACGGCGCCCTCCTCACAACACCACGGGTGTCAACAACACTGCCATCGGGGCCAACGCCGGGCTCAATGTGACGACGGGGAATAACAACATCCACATCGCCAACGCCGGCACCTCCGCCGATGACGCCCTCATCCGCACCGGCGGCACCCAGACGGCCACCTTCATCGCCGGCATCCGGGGCGTGACCACCGGGGCCAACGATGCTCTCGCGGTCCTGATTGACAGCAACGGCCAGCTCGGTACCACCAACTCCTCCCGGCGGGTCAAGACCGACATTCACGATCTGCCCGCGAGTCCCTTGACATGCCGGCGGAAGACAAGACCCAGCCATTGTCAACCCCAGCGGCGCGCCGCCTACGCGAGGCCATGCTGGCGCTGGCCATTTTCGGCATCCCGGGGACGATTCCACTTCCGCGTCTGGTCATACCGAGGACGATGTGGACCGCGCTCGTCTTCCAGTTCGGGCCCCCGACCCGGAAGATTTTGTGGATCGGCGCAAGCAGCCCGGCCGACGCAGGCGCTTCCGAATAAGCGTCGGTGAGGCCGACACTGATCGGCTCGGCGCCATCGAGCAATGGTAACGTTGGGGGTGCACCATCACGAACCAGGAGACCCTGCTCATGCCGCGTTTGAACTTTGGCGCCTTCCTCGCCCCCCACCATCCTATCGGTGAGCACCCGATGTTGCAGTTCCGCCGCGATCTCGATCTCGTGGAGCACCTGGACAAGCTCGGGTACGACGAATTCTGGTGCGGCGAGCACCATTCCAGCGGCTGGGAGATGATTGGATCGCCCGAGATGTTCCTCGCCGCGGCGGGCGAGCGATCGAAGCGCATCAAGCTCGCCACGGGGGTCGTCTCCCTCCCCTATCACCATCCCTTCAACGTGGCGCAACGGATGGTACAGCTCGATTACATGACCGGCGGACGGGCGATCTTCGGCTCGGGGCCGGGCGCGCTGGCGTCGGACGCCCACACGCTCGGCGTCGATCCGATGCTGCTCCGCGACCGCCAAGACGAGGCCATCGGCATCATCCGCCGCCTGTTCCGCGGCGAGCGCGTGACCGCCAAGTCCGACTGGTTCACGTTGCAGGACGCCGCCCTGCAGTTGTTGCCGTTGCAGGAGGACATGCCCTGTGCCGTCGCCTCCCAGATCAGCCCCTCGGGCATGACCCTGGCTGGAAAGCACGGAATCGGGGTCATCTCGATCGGGTCGCTGTCAGAGGAGGGTCTGAACGCCCTGCCCACGCAATGGGGCTTCGCGGAGGCCGCCGCCGCCGAACACGGCCAGACGGTCGACCGCAAAGACTGGCGCGTGCTGCTGAGCTGGCACATCGCCGAAACCCGTGAGAGAGCCCGCGCCGAGGCCCGCGACGGTCTACTGCGGCATCACAACGAGTACATCACCGCGACCTTGCAACGGCCTGGGGCGCGTCCCTTCACGACCCCCGATGAAGCCGTGGACAAGACCGCGTTCGCCTCCGGCGCCGCCGCCACGATTGGCACCCCGGACGATCTCGTCGAGCGGATCAAGTCAATCGTCGAGATCTCCGGCGGGTTCGGCACGGTCGTGGGCTTTGTCCACGACTGGGCCAACCCGGAAAACACCATGCGAAGCTGGGACATGGTGGCGCGCTACGTGGTGCCGGAAATCAATGGCTATCTCGCCGGGTTGCGGCGGTCCCGCGAATTCGTCAGCACCAACCGCGAGTATTTCAACCGCGCCCGCGAGGCGGTGATGGCGAAGATCACCGAAAACGAGGCCGCGGCGGCCGCGCTGGCCGTCACGAAGTCGCCGCTGCTGGCCGCCTCGTCCGGCAACGTGCCCGATCTGAAGGATGCCCGCCGATGACGGACAAGACTCGAGTGGGCATCGTGGGAGCGACCCTGACCCAGGGAGGCAGCGGCTGGGGGGCCAATGCCCACGTTCCCGCCCTGAAGGCTCTGCCGCACTACGAGCTGAAAGCGGTCTGCACCTCGCGCGAGGACACCGCCAAGGCCTCGGCCGCGGCGTTTGGCGCCGAGCGGGCATTCCATCGGTTCAGCGACATGGCAGCGCATCCGGAGGTCGACCTCATCGTCGTGTGCGTGCGGGTCCCCGGTCATCGGGATCTGGTCATGGCCGGCCTGCAGGCCGGGAAGGCCGTGCTCTGCGAGTGGCCGCTCGG
>JBKPAK010000296.1:0-11015 GCA_046726415.1 Candidatus Methylomirabilota bacterium | reverse complement strand
TCGTGCCGACACCCTTTTTGTGCCAGCGGAAGCCAGCGACCACGCAGTCGGCGGTGCGCGTGTGCTTGACCTTGATCATCGTGCGCTCGCCGGCCCGATACGGCTCGTGCAGACGCTTGGCCATGACGCCGTCGAGCCCGGCGCCCTCAAAACGACGGAACCAGTCCTCGGCGAGGGCGCGGTCGAGCGTCGCCGGCGAGAGGTGCACCGGCGGCGCCGCGCCCGCCAACACCTGCTCGAGCCGCTCGCGCCGCGCGGACAGCGGCGCCTCGCGCAGGTCTTCGTCGCCTAGCGCAAGCAGATCCCAGGCCACGAACGATGCTGGCGATTGCGCGGCCAAGAGTTTCACCCGCGACGCGGCGGGATGGATGCGCAAGAGCAGCGCCTCGAAGTCGAGCCCGCTGGCGCCGACGATGACGATTTCGCCATCGACGACGCAGCGCTCGGGGAGCGCCTCGGCGAGGGGCGCCACGAGCTCCGGGAAGTATCGGTTCATGGGCTTCTCGTCACGGCTCTGCAGCACGACCTCGTCGCCATCGCGAAACACCAGCGTGCGAAAGCCGTCCCACTTGGGCTCGAACAGCCAGCCGTCTCCGGCGGGCAGAGCTTCGGCGGCACTGGACAGCATAGGCTGGAGCGGCGGAGTGAAGGGCAGGCGCACGGCCCAATCTTAGGCCATCGTCCTTCCGTTCTCCTACCGCCCGGCGCGCGGCGCGCCCCCGTCGCCGCGACGTTCGGGCTCGCGGGCAACGAATCGCGTTGTAGCGCGCATTGCGCGGGCGCATGCCGAGCAGTTCGGCGATGTGACCGCCGCTGGAGCGGCCCAGCCTCGCCGCGTCTCTCGCCAGCTTTCGCTTGAGCCAGCGGACTCGGCGCGGCGCGGCCGACGTCCGGCGACGTACAGCGCGGTGACTGCTCCTGGGCTTCGACGATGGGCGCATGCAGCCAGATGTGGCTCGGCAGGGGCCGGCAAGCGGCTGGTAGCCCACAGCTCCCCAGAGTATTCTCGGAGCAAAGAGCGTCCGAGCGGTCCGGGCGAGGGAGCCCGGCCCACCGAGATTGGCAGCACTCCAGGCACGGGAGGAATGAGGCAATGTCAGCGACGACTCAAAACGTGTTGACGCACCACCTTGACTGCTTCGGGAAGGGTGATCTGGACGGTATCATGGCGGACTACACGGCCGCGTCGAGGCTGTTCACCCCGAATGGCGTGTTGCGCGGGACGGGTGCCATCCGGGAGCTTTTCGTGAGGCTTTTTTCGGAATTCTCGAAGCCGGGAATGTCGTTCGAGATGTTGAGGCAGGACATCGATGGCGACACGGCCTACATCGTCTGGAAGGCCGAGACGTCGGACAACCGCTATGAGCTCGGGACGGACACCTTCGTGGTGAAGGATGGGAAAATCGTGACCCAGACCTTCGCGGGGAAGATCTCGCCGAAGCACTGAAGTTGTCGGCTGGTCGGCCGGGGGTCTGGAACGCGCGGATGACGCGTGGTTGCGGGATTCGCGACAGTGCAGGTCGGGCAGCACGGGATGGGCAAAATGGTCTCGTGCCAGCCACCAAGAAGCCTTGACATGTCTTACGACGCGGTTTGAGCGGCCATTGCTGACTCACGTCGCCGCCGCGACGGCGCCGTGAGCTCAATGCCCGAGCTCAAGACGGCCAGGGCTTCTCGTGAATCCAGCTCGCCCGTGCGCGAGCGGATTGCCCAAGCGTTCACGAGGGTCGAGGACGGGGTCTATCTGGGTCTCGGGCTGATGCTGGCGGGGGGCGGGGTGGTCCTCCTCGTGAGTACCCTCATGACGTTTTGGCAGCACCTGCTCGACGGTACGCTGGCTGCCCAGATCGTCGTCCTGCTCGATCAGATCCTACTCGTTCTCATCATCGTCGAGCTGCTCTACACGGTGCAGGTCTCCTTCCGGGAGCACGTGCTGGTGCCGGAGCCGTTCATTCTCGTCGCGCTGATCGCCGGCATCCGCCGCATCCTCGTGCTCACCGCCGAGTTCGCGAAGCTACTCGAGAAGGGCGAAGCGGTCTTCCGCAACGCCTTGCTCGAGCTGATGCTCCTGACGGTGATGACGGCCGTGCTCGTTGGCTGTCTGGTCATCCTTCGCAAGCGTCACCCTCAGGCGGTGGCCGAGCGGGCCTAGAACACCTCCCGAGGCGGGGAGTCCATAGCCGCGTCCCAAGAGGATCGCGAAACGGCGGACTTCGTCCTCCGCGCCGATCTTCTGCCTGACGGAGGAAGACATCACCGTCGAGGCCCTTGAGGACGCCGTCACGATTTCGGGCGAGTGCCGATAGGAACGGGCAGAAGCAAGCGGGTGATTGGATCGGAGCGAGTGAGGCGGGCTTGTCGAGGTCGGCGGATCGACATCGAGGACGAGCGAGGCTCCGGGACGGCCCCAAGACGCTCCGGCACCGGGCGCTGAGCGCGGACCCTCATGCTGAGCCAGGCGCCTGATACGAGATGAAGTGGTCGTAGAGCTGGAGGGGGTGAGCGATTGGCTCCGGCAGAGTCACGTGCCAGGGATACACGATGAAGGTGTGCAGCTCCTCCGGCGAGGGGCCGGCATGTGCGCCACACTCGGCGATGTAGGAGACGTGGCCTTCCGGGGTGTCGGTGCCATAGATCGCGAGATCGCCGGCGCTCGGCATCGCCATCGACAGCCCTATCGCCTCTTCGTGACGCTCGCAACCGCGGACAATGAGCTGGCGGTATCTGCTCCAATGACGTGCATGCGGCGTGGCCGCTCGACGTCTCGTGACCCACAGGCTTCGCTTCCAGACCGATTCGCCGCCGCGATACCGCCGCGCGTTCGCGACGAGGAATCCAGCCGACCCGGGTCCGGACCGATAACCCGGCGGAAGCCTGGTTAATGCGGGCCACGGTAGCCCGGGCCGTCCTTGGCGTGGTGGCGGCGGTGGCCGTCTCCTGCCAGAGCCCGTCGCAGAACGTTGTGTTGCCGCGACTCACGACTGATGACCCCACGTTCGTGTCGACGATGGAGGCCCACACCGGAAGCCCGGTCGTCGGTGGCAATGCCGTCGAGCTTCTCTTGAACGGCAACCAGATCTTCCCGGCCAAGCTCGACCGCCATTCGTTCAGCCCGGAGGAGCATCACGTACGCCGAGTACTTCTACGCGGAGGGCGAGAACGGCCGCGAGATCGCCGAAGCGCTGGCCAACCAGTGTCGGGCCGGGGTCAAGGCGAACATCCTGCTCGATGGCTTTGGCACGCTGTCGATGCCGGAAGAGTACGCCGAGACGATAAGGGCGGGCGGGTGTCGGCTCGTGACCTTCCGACCGCTGGGCCGCTTCAGCCTCAAGCGCACAACAACCGCAATCATCGCCGCATCCTGATCGCCGACGGCCTGGTCGGCATCACCGGAGGCTCGGGAGTGAGCTGGAAGTGGATGGGGGACGGCCGTATGGACGGCCGCTGGCGCGACACGGACGTCCGGATCGAGGGCCCGGTCGTCCGATCGCTCCAGAGCGCTTTCGCCGAGAACTGGCGAGAGGCCGCCGGCGAGATGCTCGGGGGAGCGGACTACTTCCCGAACCCGCTGCCGAGCCGCGGCGAACGGCGCGCTCAGGTGATTCGCAGCTCGCCGGCGATGGGAAGTTACGCGATGTACACCCTGCACCTGCTGGCGATCGCCTCCGCCGGCCGCACGATCTACCTGACGAATCCCTACTTCCTTCCCGACGACCGCATGGAGGCGGCGCTTTTGGCCGCCGTGCGGCGCGGTGTTCGGGTGGTCGCGCTCACCCCGAGGAAGATCGACCATAACGTCGTCCGCTCCGCAAGTCGGCGGGGCTTCGGCCGGCTGCTGCAGGGAGGGATCGAGATCTTTGAATACCAGGCGGCGCTCCTGCACGCGAAGACGATGGTCGTGGACGGCACGTGGGCGACCATCGGGAGCACGAACTTCGACAATCGGTCGTTCGCCGTCAACGAGGAACTGAACCTCGTCGTCTACGATGCCGCGGTGGCCGGTCAGCTCGCGAAGGTCTTCGACGAGGACCTGGCGCACGCGAGGCGCGTAACGTATGAGGCCTGGAGGGCGCGCGGGATCAAGGCTCGGCTGCTCGAAATCTTCGTCATCCCGAACGAGTCGCAACTCTAGGATCGGCCGGGGTGAACCCGAGGCTGGCGAGAAAGCCAAGACCAAACGTCGGGTAGAAGGGAGCTACTCGGTCCGTCACTGTGGCGCACCGCGGCCGCGTCCCAGCGGCGGCGCATCAGCGGGCTTCGTCCCAGCCGTCATCGCGTGTTCGCGCCTGAGCGCGGCGGCGATCGCGTGGTCGTGGCAGGCTCCGGACGGCCAGCGCCGTCTCGTCGCCGTCAACTACGCCGGCAACCAGGGCCACTGTTACATCCGCCTGCCGTTCGCGGACCTGGCCGGCCGCCGCGTGCGGCTCGAGGATCTGCTATCCTCCGCTCGCTATGAGCGCGAGGGAAGCGACCTCGTGTCGCGCGGGCTCTACCTGGATCTGCCGCCGTGGGGCTTCCACGCGTTCGTCATGACTGCCGCGTGATGGCTTCCCCGGCGCACGCCCCCACGACCCGTGCCGACGCGGCGCCAACCCCGGATCCCTACGACTTCTCCGTGATCCTGGGCGGACCGCTGTACCAGCTCGTCCGCCGAGCCCATCTGTCCGGCGACGCGCTGGAGCTGGTGCGCCGCCGGCTGCTCGCCATCCCGCTGTTCGCCTGGCTGCCGCTCCTGATCCTCTCCGGCCTCGATGGACAGGCCTGGGGCAGCGCGGTCCGCGTGCCGTTCCTGAAGGACATCGAGGTCCACGTCCGCTTCCTGCTCGGGCTGCCGCTGCTCATCGCGGCCGAGCTGGTGGTGCATCAGCGGATGCGTCCGGTGGTCCGGCAGTTCCTCGAGCGCGGCCTCATCGCGGACGCGTCGCGGGCCAGGTTCGACGCCGCCGTGGCCACGGCTCTCCGCCTGCGGAACTCCATCACGGCGGAGCTCGTGCTCATCGCACTCGTCTATTTCGTCGGCGTGGTGTACCTCTGGCCGCGCTACGGCCTCCTGGACATCCCGACCTGGTACTCGACTCCGACAGCGGACGGCCGGAAGCTGTCTCTCGCCGGATGGTGGCTCGTGTACGTGGCCGTGCCCGTGTTCCAGTTTATGCTGCTCCGCTGGTATTTCCGCCTCTTCATCTGGACGCGCTTCCTGTGGCAGGTGACGGGCTGTGAGCTGCGGCTGGTGCCGACCCACCCCGACCGCGCGGGCGGGCTCGGCTTCCTCTGGGGCATCGTGCCGGCGTTCGCGCCGCTGCTGGCGGCGCACGGAGCGCTGCTCGCCGGGCTGATGGCCAACCAGATCTTCTTCCACGGCAAGACACTCCCGGAGTTCAAGGTCGAGCTGCTCGTCGTGGTCCTCTTCCTCCTCGCCGTCGTGCTGGGGCCCTTGATGCTGTTCGCGCCCCACCTGGCGGCGGCGCGGCGCGTCGGCCTGCGGGAGTACGGCACCCTGGCCCAGCGCTACGTCCGGGAGTTCGACGACAAGTGGCTGCGGGGCGGCGCCCCGGCGGGCGAGCCGCTGGTCGGAAGCGCGGACCTGCAGTCCCTGGCCGACCTCGGCAACAGCTTCGAGATCGTTCAGGGCATGAGCGTGGTGCCGTTCACGCGCAACACCGCGATCCGTCTCGCCGTGATCACCCTCCTGCCGGTCACCCCGCTGCTGTTGACCATGGTCTCGCTGGAGGAGCTGCTCAAGCACCTGCTGAAGGTCGTCTTCTGACGCACATGCGCTCCCGGCCCCGCCGGCTGCGAAAGCTATGGCGCGGCCACCCTCGAGCGCGACCGGCTGGACTCCACGGCCGCGGTGGCGCAGTTCTGGAAGCAGCAGACGCTGCTCGACGCGTTGCTCGCCCGCGACATCGAACCGCACATCGCCACGGTGGAGCGCGGTCAGGCGCTCGCCCACACCCGCGTGCGGATGCGGGAACGCGGCGTCGGGTACCAGCTCTCGCCGCGGTGTCGCAAGCTGATCGAGGAGCTCTTTGGGGCGGGCAAAGGCATGTTTTTGTGAGTATCGGGGGTTGATGTTTGCCTTTGTCGGGGCGCACCTGGGACGGCAGTTCGAGTTCGTCCAATCGGAGTGGATCAACAGCGGCGCCTTTTTCGGCGCGGGCGACGAGAGGGATCCCCTCGTGGGGTCGAATGACGGGGGCCGGCAGCCTGACTATCCCGCGTCGTCCGGTCCGGAGGCGTCTTCAAGGTCTGCCGCGATTCGTCGTCACGCGGGGCGGCGAGTACGGGCGGTCGAGATCGTCCAGGTGGTGGCGATCGCCATCGCCGCGGGAATGCGAGTCAAGGACCTGGCTCAGGTTCCGCTCTCGTTTCCGACTTACGCCGGCATCATTGGGCGCGTGGCATACCGTGCCGCCGGGCAGCTCAGTCGGGAGCTAGGCTGGCGAGGGCACCAGGTTGAGCCGTGACCGGCGCGGCGCTCGGGGTCGGCGCGGTGATCATTCCCGCGCGTCCTGCGTGACGCGGGCGTTGGCGAACCGAGCGACCCGCGTGGGGGCGCCCTATCCCTTGACGCCCGAGGCGAAGGAGTTCCTGATGGACCAGCTCGCCTTCGAGTACGGCAGCTACATCAGCGAGTCATTCTTGGAGCTGCGCGTCCAGCCCAAGATCGTACCGCACCGGAGTCGGACGAGGTCATCGAGATCCCCATCTTCAAGGAGATCCCCGCGCGGCGCGCAGACTACGACGCAACCGTCCTGGTGGATCAGGTTGCCCAGCAGCAACAATAGTAGCCTGACGGTGGTAGCCACCGCGGTCGCCGTGGAACCTCCCAGTTGTGCTCGTTCCGCCGCGTGCAATACCATATCCCTATCCCGTCATGACCGGGGGAGATGAATATCCGGTCAGGTGGCCTCCCGGCTCGAGAGAGAAGGAGGATCGCGATGGCGAAATCAGAGTCGTGCGGACAAGCGCTCCAGGGCTAGCGGGGGGCGCAAGAGGTAGCGACAGAAATGCTCGCGGCCCGCGCGGGCGTGCGCGGGCAGGCTACATCGGCGTATAGCGAGACGCCCTTCAGCCGAGCACAGCGGGGCTTGTGCGCATCCACCATCGGACCGGAGGCGACGGACGGGATGACCGGCGCGGGGGCCGCTGGCCACCAGTCCCTGAATCGACGCCGCGGCGTACCTGGCCAACCGGGGCAGCTGGTAGGCCACCGGATCGGCTTGGCCGGGCTCCTCGGGAAAAGCGCCCGCGGCGGCGCAAGAGACGCTGCACGCGAGCGTCGACCTGCTCGAGCACCTCGGCGATCTCGTCGTCCGTCGGGGGGGCAGCGCATAAAACAGCGGCGCGGCCGGGACCGTCGGCCGGATGAAGACGCCATCAAGTACAAGGGAGTGAAAGTGCACGTTGGCATTCAACGCGCCGCCGAAGCGCTGAATGACGGGGACGGCCCCGCACTGGCCATCGACAACTCCGTGGCGGGCGGCACAGCGCCGGAGCCAGCCGAACACGACCCGGATGAACACCGCGAGCACGTGGCGGCAGAGCGCGGCGTCGAAGGCCAGCAGGTAGTGTAGGGACCAGGGCAGCGACAGCCCCCGCTGCCGCACGGGAACATCCGGGATCACCCGATCAACCAGATGCGCCGCCAGTGTCGTGCCCATGGGATACATCTTCGAGCCAGAGGTTCTGCACCGAGTCGTCCGCGGCGCCCTCGGCCAGCCGCTGCCGCAGATGATTGAGGCCATTGCGGGCGAGCTGGACCGCCGCTACCCCGGTCACATCCTGCGCGAGCGCGAATGGGTCCTCAACAACGCGGGCGGCGCGATGGGCCACTTCCTGCTGCTGCACTCCTCGATCACCGAATACCTCATCGTCTTCGGCACTCCCATTGGGACAGCGGGCCACAGTGGGCGCTTCCTGGCCGACGACTACTTCTACGTGCTCGACGGGGAGCAATGGGCCTACGCTCAGGGCCAGCTGGACCGGCGGGTGTTCCGCCCCGGCGACTGTCACGTGTTGCGGCGCGGCGCCGCCGAAGGTTACCGCATGCCGGACCGCTGCTACGCTCTGGAGTACGCGCGTGGCCTGATCCCAGCCATGCTCCCCTTCGCCGTGGCCGACACCCTGAGCAGTACCCTCGACCTTCGCTCGCTGGCACGCACGTTCCGCCTCTACGGCAAGGCGGTCATGCGCGAGCTGCTCCAGGGCAAGATCTAGACTGGGTGAGAGGCGGACTCGAGGCGGCCGGGAGCCTCCACGTTGGCCCCAGCGGTTGTCGCATCACGCCTTCCGGAACGCCAGGCCCATCAATATCCGACCGTAGAGGTTGAACCACTGGCGCGCCTCGTCATCCCCGAAGGGATAGTCCGCCCCCAGCCGCCGGGCCACGGCCAGCCCCCTGATCACCGGGCGCCGGTGAGGACGGCGTGGCGCGCGAGCGCCCACGCGGGGAAGTACGTCCGGTAGAGGCGATAGTCGAGCATCGCGGAGCCGAAGAACACGCCGTTCACGGCCTCGGGGGGCCAGCCGCCGTCCGGGAGTTGGCGCGTGACTAGCCAGGCCACGCCGCGCTCGACACAATCGGCCCCGGGCGGTAGGATCTCCATGAGCGCCAGGAGGGCCCAGCTCGTCATCACCGCCTGGCTCTCGCGATGCTCGACGTAACGCCCCTCGCGAGCCCCGCGGTAGTGCTCGCCCCAACCGCCGTCCTCGCGCTGGGCGCCGATCAGCCAGCGTGCCGCCGCGGCCAGCGCGGGGTCGTCGCGAACGGCGCCCGCCGCGCGCAACCCGCGCACGAAGTGAAAGAGCCCGTATGTCACATTGATCCCCCAGAAGCCGAGCACGGATCCGTCGGGACGCTGGGCGGCGCGGCGCAGGAAGCGGAGGCCGCGCGCGATGGCGTGGTCGAGGGCCGGCACCGCGAGGGCGGGGCAGGCGCGCCGCGACTCGACCAGCGCGCCGACACAGGAAGCAGTGCACTCGACGTAGGAGCGCTCGGTCATGCATTGCCCGAACATCTCCGATGGATTGAAGGCCTCGAGCCAGGCGGCGCCGCGCTGCCGCTCATAGGTGCCGAAGCCGCCGTCGGCGTTCTGGCGGGCCAGGATGAACGCGACGGCCTCGCCGAGTCGTCCCTCGGAGATCTGCTCTGCCGCGGGGACGAGACCCGCGGCCTGGGCGGCCAGGAGGACGCCGACCGCCTCCGCCGTGCAGTCGCTCACCGGCCAGCGGTGGGCACCGTCGGAGAAGCACCAGCCGCCCCGGATCGAATCTCGCCAACCCGCGGTCTGAGACGGCAGGTCCTCGCTGATCTGCGTCTCGCGCAGGAACGCGAGGCCCCGCCGGACCGCCGGCACCGGCGCCGACGCCCCGGCGGCCACCAGCGCGCGTAGGGCGAACGCCGTGTCCCAGGCGTTGGAGCGTGCTCCCGCATAGCGCTGGCCCTCGGCCTCGTCTTCCCAGCGCCAGGCCTCCAGGCCTTCCAGGCTCGGGCCAAGGTCCGGATCGGTCGGATCGTGCGCCCACAAGGCCAGGCAGTTCAGGAGCCCGTTGACCGGGGAAAGCCCCTGCCACGCGCTCGTTCGCTGTTCGAGCCGGATGCGCTCGAGGCACAGGTCGATGGCACGGCGCCGCCATGCGGCGGGACAGGCGCGCTCCCAGCCGCGCAGCGCAAGCGCCATCGTGCGCAGCAGAGGTCCCGGGCGAACGAAGGCGTCGCTGGGGGCGATGGTGTCGCGATGGGAGACGAAGTCGATCGTCTCATAGGGAGCGTCATAGAGCTCCTCGCGCAGGGCCGTCGCGAGCGGTCCCAGGGCGGCGCGGATGCGGCGACCGACGAGCACGGCCATGCCGAGGTAGATGAGGCGCGTGTGGCAATAGAAACGGATGGGGTGGACGGGAAGCGCGACGGGAAGGAGGAACAGCTCCGGTGGGATGGGGTTCACGCCCCGCCAGTCGTAGAGGTCGAGCACCGCGAGCCAGAACTTTCCCCACGTCGGGATAGCCAAAACCCCGCCTGGCTGCCGCCGGAGCCAGCCGCGCGCGTCCTTGAGGATCGGCTCGTCGGCCGAGAGCCCGAGGAGGCGGAGGGCCACGTAGGCGAGGGTCGTGACGAAGACGTAGCTCGCCGACTCGGGATGGAGCCCCCACCCACCCTCCGGCCTACGCGTCACCTCGAAATGGCGCCGGAGCGCTGCGCGGGCCCGTTCGTCGAGCGGGCACGCCACGACGTGGCGCACGATCACGTACTGCGCGGTGATGATCGGGCACCAGACCATCTCTCCCTCCCAGTCGCCGCGCGGACGCTGTTGGGCGAGGAGGTGATCGAAGGCGCGGTCGCGGGCCGCTGTCATGGGGGGCCGATTGAGTTCGATGCGATCGCGGCTCCCTTCAAACCTCCAGGCCTCGGCGCGGGCGCGAAGCTTCCTCTACCTCGCGGCCTAGGCGGACCGCTCCTCCGTCCTCCGACCCGATGGCTGGGACGAGGTCGGGCACGGCGACGAGGAGGTGCCGCCGTCGCCGGTAGCGAACGCAGCACGGCGCGCGCGGCCCCACCACGAAGGTCGTGTAGTCGGGCTGGTGGCCCGAGCGCGCGAGGGACAGCTCGAAGCGCTGAAAGAGGACGGACCAGATGATCTTGATCTGCTGCAGCGCGAAGGTCGACCCGATGCAGCGGTGATGGCCTCCCCCGAAGCCGATCAGGCCATGCCGGACCCGCCGATCCTCGAGGCGCGGCGGAGCGAATCGCTCGGGGTCGTAGCGATCGGGATCGGCGAAGACTTCGGGGAGCCGGTGGGCGGCGGCGGGCGAGACCATGGCCAGACCGCCCGCAGGGATCACGTACTCCCCGACGGCAAAGTCCCGGACCACCAGGCGCATGAGGAGGATCAGCGGCGGATGCATGCGCTCCGCTTCCTTGACGGCGCGTTCGAGGGCGACGAGGTCGCGCAGACGACCGACCGTCATCTCCTGGCGCCCGAGCACCGCCTCCTGCTCGGCGAGGACGGCGAGCA
>JBKPAK010000295.1:0-16803 GCA_046726415.1 Candidatus Methylomirabilota bacterium | reverse complement strand
CGCAGAGGGCTCATCGAAGCCGGATGCCGCGGGGTGATCTCGCGGTAGAACTCGCGCATGGGCTCGAAGTCGGCCTCGACGTCGCCACTGGGGTGGATCACCGGGCCGAACCCGCCAGCCTTGCGGCGATAGTCGAGGTAGGCAAGGCGTGAACGACTAGACCTTGCCCTGTAACAACTCGCGCACCACCGCCTTGCCGTAGAGGCGGAGCGTTCGCGCCAAGGTGCGCAGGTCCAGGGTGCTGGTCAGGGTATCGGCCATGGCGAAGGGGAGCATGGCCGGGATCAGACCGCGCGCGTACTCCAGGGCGTAGCAGCGGTCCGGCATCCGGTAGCCCTCGGCCGCGCCGCAAGACATGGCAGGCGCCGCGGCGGAATACTTGCCGGTCCAGCTCGCCCTCGGCATAGGCGCACTGCTCTCCCTCCAGGATGTAGAAGTAGTCTTCGACTAGGAAGCGCCCGCTGTGGCCCGCGGTCCCGATGGGGGTGCCGAAGACGATCAGGTACTCGGTGATCGAGGAGTGCAACAGGAGGACGTGGCCCATCGCGCCACCGGCGTTGTTCAGAATCCACTCGCGTTCGCGCAGGATGTGGCCGGGGTGGGCCACGAGGGCGCCGCTGGCCGCCGTCGATGAGGCCCTCGATGGCAGACGCCTACCCGCGGACGACCGCGATGGCGCCGCCCACCATGACCAGGGTGGCGAGGCCCACGCGCCACGTCACCTGCTCGAGGTCGCGCAGAAACAGCACCGCCAAGATGACGGTGAAGATCGGCTGCGCGTGCGCGAGCGGCGTCACCACGGAGACGTCACCTGCACCGAGCGCGCTCCACAGGGCGAGCGAGCCCAGCGCCTCGCACAGTCCCGAGAGGAGGAGGAGTCCGACGCCCGCCCGATCTGCGCGAAGCTGCCCGCGCTGGCGTAGCCCGAACAGAAGAATCACCGCTACCGAAGTCAGGGTGGCGGCCACCGCGGCCAGGCTCGGATGGGGAAAGCTCCGCAATCCCCACCGGCTGACGATGTCGCGCGAGGCGAAGGCCAGGGCTCCTAGCGCGGGGAAGACGAGGTCCCGGCGGCGCCACGCCGTGCTGGTGCGGTCGCGCTGTGAGAGCAGGATGCCACCGCCGACGATACAGGCGGCGCCCACGAGCAGGCTCCACGAGGGCCGCTCACCGAGCAGGACAATCGCCAGGACCACGGCGAACAGCGGCGCCGCCGCCGACACCGCCGAGGCCCGGGCCGCGCCCAGCCGATCGATGCCGACATAGGTGAGCAGTCTGCCCACCCCCGGGGCCAAGAGGCCAGCGGCGATGAATGGCGCCATCAGCCAAGTCACGAGCTGCGAGAGGGGAGCGGTCAGGGCCGCGATGCCCGTCAGGAAGGCCGCGGTGAACAGGACCGACACGGCGACGGCGGTGAGGGGGGTGGAATGCTGGAGCGCCCGCTTGAGGACGGTTCGCGCGAGGGCAAATCCCAGCGCGGCGGCCAGGGCGAGCAAGGCAGGGGGAGCGGTCATGGCGCTGGCCGCCCGGCAGCGACAGCGCTCAGCCGTGCGCGGCCGGCTGCGCGCCTTCGCCGAGATCGATGAGATTGGCGAACGTCAGGCGCCGTAGATCCGCCGCAGTTCTCCGTCCGCCCACTTCACGGCGTCCTCGGGCGGCATTCCCTGGATGCTCTTGGCGAACATGTCCACCAGGATGAACTTGCTGAGGGCCTCCGTGGCCTTGCGGCCGGGCGGACCGGCGTAGCCGACCTGCCGCGCGTACTGCAACGTCTCGGGGAACACCGCGGTCTTGGGATCCTTCCGCCACAGCGGAGCGTCCCGGTAGACCTTGGTGCCGGGGATCCCGAAGGTATCCATGACCTCGAAGTAGCGGTCGTACTGCGGCCGGTCCATGTAGTAGCGGATGAAGTCCTTGGCCACCTTCTGATTCTTCGAGTACTTCATCACGCAGCTGTTGTAGACGGGCAGCCAGTAGAAGCGGCCGGCCGGTCCGGGCGGATAGTGGCCGTGATTGGTGCCCTTGTACACGTCGGGGAACTTCTGGCGGGCAGCCACGTAAATGCTCGGCGCGTTGCCGGTGAGCGAGATCTCCTGGGAGAGGAACGCGCGGTTGTTGTTGGAGTCGTCCCAGGCCAGGCCGCCCTCGTCGAAGCACTCCTTCCACAACACCAAGGTGAACTTCAGCGCCTCGAGGGTGGCCTTGCTGTTGAGGACAACGCGGCGGCCGTCCTTCTCGACCTCCATGCCACCCCACATCCAGACGATGGGATAGCACCAGGCGTTGGGATCGTTGATGCTGTGGCCGAAGGCCTGCCCGAAGGGCTTGCCTTTGGCCTTCAGGGCGCGGCCGGCCTTGCGGAAATCGTCCCACGTCTTTGGATACTCGAACCCCGCCTCCTTGAGCCAGTCTTCGCGGTAGGTGACGGCCCAGGAAATGATGAAGTAGGGCACGGCCACCCAGCGGTTGCCGGCGACGCAGTTGACCTTGGCGTAGTCGTACCACCCGCCTTGCTTGCCGCCCAACTCGTCGGCCACGTCGCTGACGTCGGCCAGGGCCCCCTCGTACAGCAGCGGATAGTTGTTGTTGATGACGATGATGTCGGGGCCCGACCCGCTCTGGATGGCCGCCGTCGTCCGGGCCTGGATGTCGTTCTGATTAATCCGCTCGATGGCGATCTCGACCCCCGCCTGCTTGCCGAACTCCTTCGCCTGGGCGTCGAAGAGCGTGTCGGCGGCCGGGATGAAGTGCGACCACTCGAGCAGATGCAGGCGCGTGCCTTGGGCGTGCCCGGGCGCGCGTCCGGCGGACAGGATCCCCTCCAGGCCCGCGGTGGCCGCGGTGGCCGTCGAACCCCTGAGGAAATCCCGGCGATCGAACCGAGCGGTCATCGATGCCTCCTCCCTTGACGGCGATGGGTTTCAGATCGCGGCGCACTATCCCTCGTAAATCTTCTTGAGTTCGCTCTCCGCCCACCTCACGGCCTCCTCGGCCTTCGTGCCCTGGCAGGCCTTGGCGTACATGTCGACGATGATGTACTTGGAGTACGATTCGGTGGCCTTGGCCGTCGGCGGCCCCTGGTACCCGAGGGTCCGCGTGTGGCGCGCGGCGCGGCGGAAGATCTGGAGCGGCTTGTCGATCCGCCCCCACATCGGATTCTCCTCCCACATCTTGGCGGCGCCCACCGTGTAGCCTTCGTTGACTTCGAACCATTTGCCGTAGTTCTCTGGCTTGGCCAGCCACGTCAGGAAATCCTTGGCCACCTTCTGGTTTTTCGAATACTTCATGATGGCGTGCTCGAAAGTGGCATAGAGCGCGGCGGCGCCGGCGGGCCCAGCCGGGAGCGGGGCGGCATGGTCGATGTCGCGCCACAGGGGCTCGCCCTTCTCGTCCTTGATCTTGTCCTGCTGCCGCTTGGCCACGATGTAGATCGACGCCCCGTTCAGGGTGGCCGAGATCTCACCGGCGTGGAACGCGCGGTTGTTGTTCGTATCGTCCCAGGCCAGCCCGCCCTCGTCGCACGAGTCCTTCCAGAAGGCCTGCATGAACTTCACGGACTCCACCGTGCCCTTGGAGTTGAGGACGACCTTTTTGCCGCTGGCATCGGTCTCGGCGCCACCGAAGCTCCAGAGAAGCGGGTAGGAAAAGCCCGGTGGATCGCCGAAGCTGTGGCCGAGCGCCTGCCCGATCGGCTTGCCCTTGGCCTTCAGTTTCTTGCCGGCCTCGCGCCAGGCGTCCCACGTCTTCGGGAACTCCGTGAGTCCGATCTCCGCGTGCCACGACTTGCGGTAGGCCACGGCATTGCCTCCTGTTGCATGCGGGACGGCCAGCCAGCGGCCACCAACCTTGCACGCGGCGGGGAAGGCGTCATAGAAGCCGCCCTGGCTCTTGCCGATGGGCTCCGCGATGTCGGACACGTCGATGAGACCGTTGGCGTAGAGGTGTGGCCAGTTCCAGAGCATCTGGAAGATGTCGGCCCCGCTGCCCGACTGGATGGCGGCGGTGATGCGGGGCTGCAGGTCGTTGGCGTTGATGAACTCGAACGTCACCTCGGCGCCGAGAGCCTTGCTCGCCTCGGGGGCCTGGCGCTTCAGCTCCACGTCGGCCTCGGGGATGAAATCCACCCAGCGGACGATGTGAAGTTTGGTGCCTTGAGCGAAGGCGGGGGCCTGCTGGGCCGCGATCACACCCTCGATGCCGGTAGATGCGACGGCCGCCCCCGCGCTGGAGATCGCGAGAAAGCGACGCCGATTCAGGGAAATGCTCATCGTTGAGTCCTCCTTCGTCGTGTGGTGGGCGATCCACCGGCGCGAGCCGAGTCGCGAGCGCACCCGTGGAGTAGCACTCAGTTCGGCTCAGGGCAAGCGGAATCTGAGGCGGGCCCCCGAATCTCTCAGCGATCACCGTCCCGGCAGGGGACTCTCCATGACCACGTCCACGAGTGACGGCCCATCGTGGGCGAGGGCCTCGCGGAGCGCCGGCGCGAGGTCACCGGGGCGTTGCACTCGGCGCCCGGGCACGCCCATCGCCTCGGCTAGGCGGTCGAAGCGCAGCTCGGGATCGTTGAGGTCCATGGCGATGAACTGGCGTCCCGCCGCCGCTGGGCCCAGGTAGTCGAGCATGTTGAGCTTGAGGATGCGGTAGGCCGCGTTGTTGAGCATGACGAAGGTGGCGGGGATTCGGTGGTGCGCCGCCGTCCACAGCGCCGTGATGGAGTACATCGCCGCGCCGTCCGAGCATACGCCCACCACCTTCTGGCTGGGCCGCGCGAGCTGGGCACCCAAGGTGCCCGGTAGACCCGGACCGATGCCGCCGCCGCGGGCGCGCATCATCCGCCCCGGTGCGGTCGGCGCGATGGCCGCGGCCAGATGCTGCGAGTTGGTGATGGCCTCTGCATAGATCATGGCGTCGTCGGGGAGGGAGTGACGGATCTCGTGCATGAGGCGGGGCGCACTGATGGGCACGGCATCCCAGCTCGTCTTGGCCTCCTCCCAGTACCGGCCGCGCTGGGCGTTGATGCGTTCGCCGATGTGCGTGCGGCGCTCATCGGCTACCCTCCCCTGCGCTGGCGTCCGCACGCGGTGAATCTGCTCGGCCAGCTCGCCGAGGGCGGCCTTCGGATCGGCGAGCAACGCCATCGTCGGCGTGAGGTTCTTGCCCAGTTCCCAGGCGTCCAGATCGATCTGGATGACCTTGGTGCCGGTGCGCAGTGGCGTGGCGTCGGGCTCGGGGAAGATGAGCCGGAAGAGGGGCGCCCCGACCACCAGCAGCACGTCGCAGGGCTCGAGCATCGCCCGCACTGGCCCCGGGGACACGAAATTGATGCTCCCCACGTACAGGGGATGCCGCGAGGAGACGTTGAACTCCGAGGCGTAGCACTCGAAGATCGGCGCGCCCAGCGCCTCCGCCACCGCCGCCGCTTCCCCCTGTGCGTCCGCCACCGAGACGTTGTCGCCAACCATGACCATTGGCCGTTCGGCAGCGAGGAGCAGGCGCGCGGCCTCTTCCATCGCGGCCGAGTCGACGCGACCGCGCCAGTTTGTGTACGTCGTCGGGACGATCTCGACCTCGGCCTCGTCGTCGAGCATATCCAAGGGGAGCGACAGGAAGACAGGACCACACGGAGGTTCCATGGCCGTCTTGAACGCCCGGCGCACCGCGCGCGGCACGTCGTGCGCGTGGTGGATCTCCGCCGCCCATTTGCACAGGGGCCGCGCCATGTCGACGAGCGGCCCGCTCAGGAGCGGCTCCTGCAGCACGCTGCGGCTGGGCGAGTGTCCGGCGTAGACCACCATCGGCGTCTTGCCCATCGCCGCGTTGTAGATCATTCCGAGCGCGTTGCCGAGGCCGGGCCCGGTGTGGACTTCCACGAACGCCGGGCGGCGCACCGCGCGGGCGTACGCGTCGGCCATGCCCACTGCCACGCCTTCGTGCAGGGCGAGTATGAACTGGATCTTCGGGTACTCCTGCAGGATGTCGAGGAAGCCCTGTTCGGTGGTGCCGGGATTGCCGAAGACATAGCGCACGTCGTCGGCCACCAGCTGCTCCATGAGGGCGCGTTTGCCGGTCATCTTGGGCACGATCTCACTCCTGTTCTGGCCGCTCAGGGTTCACGGCGGGGTACGCCGCATGCGGTGACTCAGAGCCGGTCAGCGAGGCATGTTAACCGCTTCGAGCGCGGGGTAGCCCGCGCACTCCTCCCGTCCGAATCCGCTGGGGGGCATCGGGGGGAGCGGCGGTGCGCTCCCCCCCGATTTCAATCAGGACTCGCGGCCGGCCTCGCCCCGATCGAAGGTCCAGTCGATGGGCCCGCGCGCCGCCCGCAGCGCATCGCGACACGCCTTGGTTGCATCGTGATCCACGCCGCCGTCGAGAAGCAACACCACGCCGTAGTCGGCGCGCGCCGCCTCTCGCGAGATCTTCCCGTCCAGCACATCGGCGCGGACGCGATCCGGGTCGCGCTCAAGCGGATCGCCGTACCCGGCCCCACCCGCCACGTATTCCCAGAGCTGGTCTCCCGGGTGAAGGGTCAGCATCTTCTTCGACGGCACGTCTTCGCGGCGTCCGTCGGCGCGGATGACGCAGGCGCGAGCTCGGGCGGCAGGACGGCCGCCGTAGAGACCCCACGGTGAGGAGGCGAAGCGCTCACCGCGGTGCGAGACAGTGACGTCGGTCGTCGTCGCCTCGAACACTTTCTCCAGCCCCAGCCCCCCACGGAATTGCCCGGCCCCAGCGGAGTCGGTGTCGAAGCGCGCCCGTCGAATGCGGAGCGGAAAGCCCATCTCCACGGACTCCACGGGGATGTTCATGCAGTTCGAGACGTCGGTCTCGATGACGTCGATCCCATCCTTACTGGGCCTCGCCCCCATGCCGCCGGCGGCCAGTTCGCTGGCCACGAACGGCCGCCCCGTCGCCGGATCGGTGCCCCCGAAGGCCATGACGAGGAGCGTGCCAGAGTTCGCGGCCGGCATGCGCCGGGGCAGTGCCTTCACCAGGGCGCCAAGGATGGTGTCGGCGATGCGCTTGATGGTCGCCGTGCGGCAGCTCACCGGCGCGGGGGGCCGCGGATTGACGAGGCTGCCCTCGGGAAGGACGGCGTCGACGGCCCTGAAGCAGCCACCGTTGTTCGGGATCGTCGGATCGGACACCGCGCGGATGGCGTAGTACACCGCGGAGAGCGTGGAGGCAGGCACGGAGTTGAAGGGGCCTCGCACCTGACGGCTGGTACCGGTGAAGTCGAACGTCATGATCGACCCCCGGACGGTCACCGCGACGTGGATCTTCACGGGCTGGTCATCGACACCATCGCTGTCGAGCCAGTCGGCGAAGGTGTAGGTGCCGTCGGGAATCGCCTCGATCTCGCGGCGGGTGAGCGTCTCGGCGCGCGTGAGCAACGCGTCGATGTAGGCCAGCACCCCGGCCGTCCCGTGGCGCCCGAACAGCTCTCGCATCCGCGTGCCGCCCAGTCGACCGGCCGCGACCTGGGCCATGAGGTCGCCGGTGAATGTCTCGGGGAGCCGCACGTTGCGCCGGAGCAGGCCGAGGAGGTTCTCGTCGAGAGTTCCCGCGCGGAAGAGCTGGGTGGGAGGAATGATGACGCCTTCCTGATACAGCTCGGTGGCGTCGGTGGGCACGCTGCCCGGGGTGCGGCCACCCACGTCCTGGTGGTGACACATCGTGCAGGCGAGCGCGACCACGCGCCCATCCCCGAAGACCGGCACGGCCAGGGTGATGTCGGGCAGGTGCGTGCCACCATCGTACGGATCGTTGAGGACAAACGCGTCGCCCTCCTGCATGGTACCGGGCGGGAAGGCGCGCACCAGCCGCTTGGCGGCGAATTCGAGAGCGCCCAGATGGATGGGGATGGCCGCGGCCTGCGCGATGGTCTCTCCCTCCACGTTGAACAGCGCGGCGGAGGCGTCGAGCCCTTCCTTCACGATGGGCGAGGCCGCGCTCTTGAGGAGCGTCAGCTCCATCTCGTCGGCGATGGCGTCTAGGCGGTTGCGCAGGACCTCGAGAAGGACGGGGTCGATCTCGACGCGGCTCATGAGGCTCTCCGGATTCTCAGATTGCCCGAGGCTTCCACGCCCGCGGCGTAGCCCGGCGGGATGACGGTGGTCGTATCGGACTGCTCCACGATGGCCGGCCCCGTGAGACGCGCGCCGGCGGGCAGACGAGCGCGATCGTACACCGCGGTGGGCACGAAGCCGGCGGGGGTGAAATGGGCGCGGCGCTCGCCGAGGCACGCATCGGCGAGGGCGCCGCGCGCGCGGGCCGAACCTTGCAGTACCGGCGGTGGAAGTGGGTAGGTGTGGGTCGCGCGGAAGTTGACGAACTCCACGGGTTGGACGTGGCGAGCATAGCCGTACACGCGCTCATGCACGGCGTGGAATGCATTGACGATGGCCGCCAGATGCTCGGACGCCACTGGTGCGGCGAGGGGAACCTCCAGCTCGTAGGCCTGGCCGACATAGCGCATGTCGGCGGCATAGGCCACGCGCACCTCGCCCGCCGGAACTGCTTCCTGGCGCATGCGCGCGCGCCCCGCGGCGTCTAGGGCGGCCAGGCAGGCATTCACCGCGCCGAGACCGATGACGTCGACACGGCCCTGGAGGGTCCGCGCATGGTGGTGCTCGATGGCGGCGGCCAGGAGGCCGAAGGCGGCGAGGACTCCCGGCGCCTCGGGCACGAGTACCTCGGGGATGCCCATCTCCTCGGCCAACGCCACGCCATGCACGGGGCCGGCGCCGCCGAGGACCACCAAGGTGAATTGCCGCGGGTCGTAGCCGCGCTTGATGGTCATCAGGCGAATCTGGTCGGCCATCCGCGCGTTCACCACGCGATGGATCCCCGCCGCAGTGGCGGTCACGTCGCGGCCGATCCGGACGGCAAGCTTGCCAACGGCCGCTTCGGCGGCCTTGACGTCGAGTGTCATCAGTCCGCCAGCAAATGCCTGTGGATTCAGATATCCGAGGAGGAGGCTCGCATCGGTCACCGTCACCTGATCGCCGCCGCGTCTGTAGCACGCGGGGCCTGGCTCGGCGCCAGCGCTGACCGGCCCCACGCGCAGGCCACCGGCGCCGTCGATCCACGCGATGCTGCCGCCCCCGGCTCCGATGGTGCTGACGTCGACCATCGGCGTCCGCACGGGGTAGATTCCGATTCGCCCCTCGGCGGCGATGAGGGGCGCGCCGTCGAGGACCACGGCCACGTCGTTGCTCGTGCCGCCCATGTCGAGCGAGACGAAATCGCCGATGTTCGAGCGCTCGGCCGCGAAGCGCGCGCCCACCACGCCGCCGGCAGGCCCCGACAGGAAGAGCGTCACGGGCTGCTGGGCGGCCATGGCGGCCGACACGATTCCGCCGCGCGAGCGCATGATCTGCGGAACCGCGCGCACACCCAGGCCACTCAGCGCCTCGGCGAGGCCGGCGAGGTAGCGCTTCACGACCGGCCCCAGATAGGCGTCGAAGGCAGTCACACAGAGTCGCTCGTACTCGCGGAAGGTGGGATCGACTTCCGACGAGAGCGACACGCTGAGATCGGGGGCGACCTCGCGGGAGATCTCGCGCGTTCGCTGTTCGTGGGCCGGGTTGACGAAAGAGAAGAGGTAGCAGACGGCCAGCGCCTGAGCGCCCTCGGCGCGCAGACGTGCGACCTCGGTCCGCACCTGCGCCTCGTCCAGCGCCACGAGCACTTGACCGCTCGCGTCCAGGCGTTCGCGGATGCCAATGCGGCGGCGGCGAGGCGCCAGGAATGCCGGCGTCTCGGGGTCCATGTCGAGGTCGTACATGCGCGAGCGCTTCTGGCGGCCCATCTCGAGGACGTCCTCGAACCCTTCCGTGGTCAGGATGGCGGTCACCGCGCCCTTCTGCTCCAGGATGGCGTTGGTGGCGACGGTGGTGCCGTGGATGAAGCGGGCGATGTCTACGGGGGCGGCCCCGGCCATGGGGAGCACGCGGCGCACGGCGTGCGCGGTACTCTGCAGAAGGTCCTTGGGGGTGCTCGGCACCTTGGTGAGCACCAGCCGGCCATCGGAGGTGAGGGCCACGATGTCGGTGAAGGTGCCGCCGATGTCCACGCCGATCTGCACGCCAGGCGAGCGGAGCACGGACTATCTCCCGGGGGAGGCTCTTCGCGCCACTGGTCGCCGGATCGCCCCCGCCGTTCGTCGCGTCACCGTTCGCCGGACCGCCGCCGCTCTTCGTCCGCGCGCTGCCCATCGGCCCGCAGAACGCGCAGCGTTTCTAGCATCGATTTCGCGGTTCCGGTCGCCCTGTCCGTGGCCTGCCATCGCCACAATCTATCGCCGCGTGACGCGGACTTCAACGTACCCCGGCCGATAGAGGGGATACGGCGTGGGTCGGCACGGAGCGAGTTGCCGATTCGTGCGGAGGAGACGGCGGGATGTCGCGCGCCAGGACAGCCCGACCACCTCTCTCAGGATTGGGGGAGGGTGCGCCTGGCGTGGTGCACCCACCCCGACACGGGTCAAACCTCGACGACAAGACCGTCGTGGGCGCACTCCTCCGGGATCTCGGCGGCGTGCGCCAGCATCTCTTGGCTCATGTGAGTCAGGATCACTCGCCGAGCGCCGACGTCCCGCAGGTGTTCGGCCAGCACCAGGTAGTTCAGATGCCACCTGACGGGTTTCGCGTAGTAGTAGCACTCGGCGATCAGCAGGTCGGCATCGCGCCCGATTTTCGCCAGATCGTCAGTCCATTCGCCGTCGCCCGTGTAGGCCACGACCTTGCCCGCCACCTCGACCCGGAGCGCCAGGGGGTTCGTCTCTCGGGTGTGTCGGGCCACCTGGGGAATCACCACGAGATCGCGGATCCGGTTGGGCTTTCCAACCTCGAGCTCCACATACTGCAGCGGGAACCTGGGCTGCATGACGTGCATGCCGGGGAACAGTGCCTCCGAGATCTCGCTCATGCGCGCGGCGAGGTCTCTCGGCCCCCCGATGGTCAGCGGGCGGACGCGCTTGGCGCCGAGCATGGCGTCCACCAAGAGGAAGGGCACGCCCCCGCAGTGATCGCCGTGCAGGTGCGTGAGCAGGATGACGTCAATGCTGTTGTGCTCGATGCCCTGCTGGGCGAGGGCGATGAGCGAAGAAGTTCCGAAGTCGATGGCGAACCGGAGGTCGGGAGCGTCGACCAGGATGCAGGTCTGAAAGCGCCCTCCGCTGCCAAACGAATCCCCCGAGCCGACGAAGCGCACCTGGACGGCCATGGCTGAGCCTCTGCTCTCTCAGCGCCTATCCCTGCCGGAGGGGCAGGGAGCTGTCAACCTCCCAACCCGCGTAGACGGTCGATCCCACCGGATGCCCCGCGCCCGGTGGCTGGGACGTGTGGTTCTGCTCCATGACGACCAGGCGCGCGTCGCCGGGAAGCCGCAGGTAATAGAAGGTCACGGCTCCGAGGTAGACGACGTTCTCGATTCGCCCCTGCGCGCAGTTCGGCAGCGCAGGCGGCTCGACGGAAAGACGGATCTTCTCCGGGCGCACGGCCACCTCGACGCGGTCGCCCGGGGCGAGCCCGTCCCCACCCATGGCGTGGACGCGGAGCGCACCGACTTCTACCGTGACCGTGGCGGCGCCCCGATCTACCACGCGCCCGGCCAAGAAGTTGGAGATGCCGATGAAATCCGAGACAAAGCGGGAGCGCGGGCGCTCGTAGATCTCCGTGGGCGTCCCGATCTGGATGATCTGCCCGCCTTCCATCACGGCAATGCGGTCGGCCAGGGTGAGCGCTTCCTCCTGATCGTGGGTCACGAAAAGGGTAGTGATGTCAAGCTCGCGCTGGAGCGTTCGGATCTCGATCTGCATCTGCTCGCGCAGCTTCTTATCGAGGGCGCCCAGCGGCTCGTCGAGCAGCAGAACGGCCGGCTTGGTGACGATGGCCCGAGCGAGGGCCACGCGCTGCTGCTGGCCGCCGGAGAGCTGCGACGGATGCCGTTCTTCCAGCCCCTGGAGGCGGACGAGAGCCATGGCCTCGCTCACCAGACGGCGCGTCTCCGCCCGCGACGTGCCGCGCATGCGCAGGCCGAAGGCCACGTTCTCGTACACCGACATGTGGGGGAAGAGGGCGTAGTGCTGGAATACCATGCCGAGGTTGCGACGGTAGGTCGGCACGTCGTTGACCACTGCACCCTTGATGCGGAGCACGCCGGCGTCGGGATCCTCGAAGCCGGCAATCATGCGCAGGGTGGTCGTCTTGCCGCAGCCCGAGGGGCCGAGGAGGGCGAGTACCTCGCCCTGCGCGACCTCGAGGGACACCGCGTTCACTGCGGTCACCGCACCGAAGCGCTTGGTGACGTGCTCGAGCTGAACGTCGACGAGAGCGCTCACGCGAGATAGCTGGCGCGGACCGAGATCTGCGCCCGCGTGGGTCCTCAGACCTTGAGCGTCTGGTCGATCATGGCCTTGAGCTTTGGGATGCGCTCGCCGACCGACTTGACGTCGTAGCGGATCAGCTTCTTGGCCGCGTCGTCCGCCGTCATCATGGCCTCGAGCTTCAACAGTTCGGGCGGAATCTTGACGTTGCGGTTGGCGGGGCCGAAGAAGCCCTTGGTCACCCAGCCGAGCTGGCACTCGTCGGAGTTCCAGGTGTCGAGATAGCGCTGGGTCAGCTCGGTGACCTTCGGGGGGAAGCCCGCCACCGTTACCATGTGTCCGCCCCACTGCACGGCGCCCTCCTTGGGAATGGTGAAGGCGACCTTCTTGCCCTGACTCCGCGCCTGCTCGCACCACGAGCCCCAGTGGGGGGCCAGCCACATCTCGCCGCGGGCGATGTCGTCCTCGACCTTCGTGGGCGACGTCGTCCAGGCACCGATGTTCTGCTTGTGGGGTACCCAGAGCTTGATGCCTTCCTCGACGTTGGGGCCCTTGCCGGACATCACGGCGGCGGCGATGTAGGCGTCGAAGTAACTGTCCCACATCTCCACGCGGCCCTTGTACTTGGCGTCCCACAGGTCGGCCCACGACTTGGGCTTCTCGACTCGGTCGGGGTTGTACATGATCCCGAACGGCGTGAACTGGAAGATCGTCCCGTAGCCTCCCGGAGGCATCAGCTCGCCAGGAACATTCCTGCGGTTGGGCATCCACGCATCGTCCGGCTTCATCCACAGGCCGTCCACGATGCCCTTCTGCACGAAGATGTCGTTGAACATCCCGCCGCTGATGATGGGGTTCGCCTTGGCGGCGAGCATCTTGGGATACATCACGGCATTGGTGCTGATGTCGAGCTTGACGCTCACCTTGGGATGGGCCTTGTTGAAGGGCGCGATGGAGCGCTCCTTGAGGATGTCGGGGACGAGGCCGGGCCAGGCGAAGATCGTCAGGTCGGCCACATCTGCGCCGGAGGCCTCGGCGAGGGGCTCAGCAAAGCGGGTGAGGCTGGCCACGCCGGCTCCCGCCGCGATGAGACTCTTGAGAATGGCACGCCGGGAAAGGTCGCGGGCGAAGCACTGCAGTATGTAGCGCTGTTCGTCACGTGGGCCCATGTCTATCTCCTCTGTTGGACTGGGCATGGGCACCCGGGCTGTCGCCCGCCCATGCCCCGCCGGAATCTCCGTGGGCGGTCGCTCGCGCGGCCGATCAGAGTCGTGAGCGACCGACGCGCTCTCACCAGGGGTCGCCGGCCCATGCCCCGCCGGAATCTCCGTGGGCGGTCGCTCGCGCGGCCGATCAGAGTCGTGAGCGACCGACGCGCTCTCACAGCTGGAAGTGGCGCTCGAAGCCGAGGAAGCGCTCGATGGCCATGATGGTCACCACCGACAGCACGATCAGGACCGTCGAGATGGCAGCGATGGTCGGGTCGATGGTGAACTCCGTGTAGTGGTAGATCTCCAACGGCAGTGTCATCAGGCCCGGGCCAGTGAGGAACAGCGACACGGTGAACTCGTCGAAGGAGACGATGAGGGAGAAGGTCGCTCCGGCGATCAGTCCCGGCCTGATGAGGGGAAAGGTGACGTGCCAGAAGGTGCGCCACGGGTTCGCGCCTAGAATCTGCGCAGACTCCTCGAGCCGGCGATCGACTCCATAGAGAGTCGCGCTAAGGGTCCGCACCACGTAGGGCAGGGTGATCACCAGATGGGCCAGGGTGAGCCCGAGAATCGTGCGCGTCAGCCTGAGAGGGCTCAGCACCATGAGCATGGCCACGCCGTACACGATGGCGGGAAACACCAGCGGCGCCACGAACACGAGCTGGAACAGCTCTCGGCCGGGGAAGCGGTGGCGCACCAGGCCGAACGCGGCCAAGGTGCCCAGGGTCAGAGAGAGGGCGGTAGAGATCAGGGCCACCGCGAGGCTCATGCCGAGAGCGCGCAGGAACTCCGGATGATCGACGACGTTCTTGAACCACTTGAGGGACAGGCCTTGCGGCGGAAAGCCGAGATTGGGCCCCGCACTGAACGCCGACGGTATGACTACCAGGATGGGCAGGGCCAGGAAGGCCAGCACCGCGGCCACGTACCAGGCGAGCAGCCGCTCCGCCCGTCGGCGCCGCGCCGTGTCGCCTGGCCTCGCCATGGCCATGCTCACCGCCGCGCCACCCGGCGGATGAGGGCGAAGTAGGCCAGGAGGATGGCGAGCGTCGCCGCTACGAGGATCATGGCCGCCGCCGCTCCGAAGGGCCAGTCGATGATCACCAGGATTTGATCGTAGATCGTCGTGGAGAAGAGCAGCACCTTGCCTCGCCCCAGCCACCACGGCGTGATGTAGGCGCCGATGGTCAGACAGAAGACCAGGATAGACCCGGCGGCGATGCCCTGGATGGAAAGGGGCAGGGTCACCCGCCAGAACGTCCAGACGGGATTCGCGCCCAAGATCTCCGCCGATTCCTCCAGCGCGGGATCGATCTTGCCGAGCACGCTGGCAATCGAGAGCACCATGAAGGGCAGGAGCACGTGAACGAGCCCCACGGTCACGGTCCAGAAACTGTTCATCAAGGCCAGTGGCTCCCGGATCACGCCGAGCCCGCGCAGCAGGTTATTCGCCAGCCCTTCGTTGCCGAGCACGATGGTCCAGCCGATCGTCCGCACGACGATGCTCACCAGGAGGGGTGAGATCACGCCGAGGAAGATCCAGTGCTTGTACCGCGATCGGGAGCGCACGAAGTAGTACGCCACCGGGTAGCCGATCACCACGGTCAGGGCTGTCACGGCGAGGGCCAGCTCAAAGGTCGTCAGGATCACCCGCTGAAAGTACGGATCGGTGACGAACTTGGCGTAGTGCGCGCCGGTCATCTCCCAAGCGCCCGGGAACACGGTGCGCACGGAGAGGCTTCCCATGCGGACCAGTGGATAGACGAAGAGCACGGCGAGAACGAACGCGGCGGGAGCCAGCAAGAGGGCCAGGCGCGCGCGGCGGCGCTCCCAGGCGGGCCGGGCCCAGGTGACCGCGGTCGCCGTACCGCCGCCCGCCACCGCCTACGGCACCTCGTTCATGAAGATCGTGTAGTCGAGGTCACCCGGCGAGTGCCCGAAGCGCTCAAGAAGCAGACCGGTCTCGGCCCGGTGGGCCGTACCGTGGTTGGCCAAGTGCAGGATCAGCTGGCCGAGTGGCTGCTCGCGGGGTACGCCGCTGCGCGTGGCGTACTTCACCAGGCGCTCGAGATCGGCCGCGGTCAGGCTCGCCACGTAGTCGCGCAGCGCCGCGTGCGAAGCGGCATAGGCCGCGCGCCAGGACGGGATCATCGGACGCTCGGTGGGCGGCAGTGAGTCACCCGTCCATCGGGCCAGCCAAAGCCGCTGCACGGTCAGCATGTGCCAGAGGTTATTGGCGAGGTTTCCGAAGTACGCAGCGCGGGGTTGCTCCAGCTCTTCCGCGCTCAGGCCGTCCACCGCGGCGAGCAGCCTCTCATCAGCCCACTGGTTGTACGCAATCAGCCGGCGCAGCTGCACAGGATCCACCATATGTCTCCCTCGGGTATCGGCGGGTACCCAGACTCCGCCGGTACATTACCTCGACTTCACCCCGAGGAGAACCGCGGCGATGTCGACCCAGCGCCGATCGCCCAGGTTCTCTGACCGGCGCCAGGCTGGTTCTGCCGGCAGTCAGCTCCCCGACACGCCGCGCTACTCAAAAGGCGGGTGCCACAGCTGAGTCGGTGAGGGCCTGTAGGCGGGCGCCGCGGCCAGGATCGTTCTCCTCCCAAGCGCGCCCCATGAACTGGAGGCTCGTGGGCAGCCCACCCTCGCTGAAGCCGTTTGGCACGGCGATGGCCGGTGCCCACGGCGCCCATGGGGTACGGGCCGAACCGCCCACGACGCTGCGGAAGTCGGCGTCCGGCGGCGTGGCCACGGTCGCGCGGCCGGGCGCCACCAGCGAATCAGCGGCCGAGAAACGCGATCGATTTCCCGCGCGGCGACGCCTCGAAGGCGAAGGGCCTTCAGGCAGTCCGTGGCGAGGATGGCGTCGCGCGCGTAGGCGGTGTACCCACCGGCGTCGTTAGCTCGACGATTGTCCCGGACTCGACGAGGTCTTCGAAGGCGCTGGCCCCCTCGACCCAGCGAATGGTGCTCGCACCCTTCGATCACGCCGGCCAGCCCTGCGACCTGCTCCTCAGTAGGCGCTCGCCGTAGCGGGACGAACAAAGGGTGAAGAGCGCTTCGACTTCAGGGTCGTTCGAGTCCGGCATGCCGAGATCCTGACCGACCCCCCCGGGGGCCGCCGAGGCGGACGAGCCCTTGCGGGAAATACCGGGAACGAGCGCGATGCGGCCGCCGGGCGCGAGTGATCACGCGGGGCGTCGCGATGATGTAGCCTAGTGGGAACCATGTTTCCGTACCGCGACGAGAACGAGA
>JBKPAK010000294.1:0-15467 GCA_046726415.1 Candidatus Methylomirabilota bacterium | reverse complement strand
CAACGAAATCGTCGCCCGCTATCTGAAGGCGGTCGGCGACCCGCGTGAGGTCGTGAGTGACCCCGAGGCCCGATACTTCGGCGGCCGGGTCGAGGAGCGCTCGCTCGTGCCGTTGGGCGAAGCGCGCCTCGGCCGCATCGGTCTCGACGAATGGCTCCGCCGCTCATAGGCAAGAGCCTGATCCTGCATCCGAGGTGGGCCCAAGGATCTCACCCGTTGGCTCGAGCTGGCTGGCAGGTCCTGGGCACTTCGCGCAAACATTCAGACTGAGAACCCCGAGTCTACCGCAATACGCTTCTGAGGTCTTAGTTGGAGCGACGCTGGAGGACTCGGCGAAGGGAATATGGCGACGTGGGCGGACGGGCTGGAAACCTTGTGGTGCCGGAGAAGAGAGATGGGAAGGATCCTGCCCAACGGTGCCGGCGCTGACACAATCGGTGCGGTGATCGCGAAATGCCCGAGCGGGGCGTTGCACCCGGGGGGGGGGTCTCGGGCGACGAACGAAAGAGGCGACTATGACGACCAAACTCGTTGCGTTGGTTCTGCTATGCCTCATGACCGGCACGGCGATAGCTCAGCAGGCTAAGGTCACGCCGCTCATGTCGAAAGATCTTACCGAGAATCCCGGCAGGGAAGTTCTGATGATCACAGTAGAGCATGCGCCCGGCGGGTCGAGCCCTATCCACCGACACAATGCACATGCGATTGTTTACGTTACGTACTGGAGGGCTCCGTTGTGATGCAGGTGAAGGGTGGAAAACAGGTAACACTGACACCAGGACAGACCTTCTATGAAGGCCCGACGATGTTCATGTCGTTGACCGGAACACAAGCAGTACCAAGCCGGCGAAATTCCTGGTGTTCTTGATCAAGGACAAGGGCGCTCCGGTGCTCGTGCCAGTAGAGTGACCGTTGGATGGACAAAGCGGGGGTGAGCTGATTAAGTTCAAGGCGAAGGCGGATCGTGATCGGAGCGCAGCAACGCTGGGCGTCGTCAGTTGTCGAGCCTGGCCTCCTTCCGTGAGGGTCCTTCTAGCACGAGCCGGATCCCGGCTACGCTCTGTCTCTTAGAGAGGAGGGGAGCCTTTATCCAGGCTACGCTCTTCTCGCGCAGCAGGGCGAGTGTCCTGCGCGAGGTGTTGCAGCGCGGGTTGTGGTACATCGTCACCGGCATTGTGTTCCTCCTTCGGACCGGGATCGGAACGGTTAAGCTGGGCGAGCGGGCAACGCAAGATCTGGAGGCGGCGCGTGGTCGGTCCACGCTTCGTAGTAGAGACGGTGGCCGCGCGCGATCAGGAAGGCGAGCGCGGCGTTGATGCCCTCGTCGGGGTCGATCTCGAAGGCTCGGCGAATCGGATAGAGCCCCGCCACCGCGACCAAGAACGACGACGCGGCCAGCGGAGCGGCAATCGCGTCGATCAGTGCCGCGAGGTGTGGTCGGCTCGCCCGCATCCGGACGAGGTGGCGCGATTCCAGGCAAAAGGCAAAGACCGACGTGGGGCGCTTGTTCCGTCCGATCAGTACAGGACGGAGTATGGCGCGCGCGGCGCGAACCAGGCATGATGCTGGCAACACGATGACTCTCCTGCACGAGATCGAGTGGGAGGCGCCGCTGATCGAGCCGTACCGCGATCCCGACGCGGAGGCGTTGATGCGCAAGAAGTACGGCTTCGTGATGGACTCGGTCGCCTTCTACAGCCGCAGCCCGTGGATCGTCCGCTCGCAGGTGCGCTTCGACATCCAGCGCGATGTCCTGGTGCACGTCGACGTCCATCTGGCCGAGATCATCGGCCTGGTGGTCAGCCAGGACAACCCTGCCGCTTCTGCTACGCGGCGTGGCGCGCGCTGCTGCGTTTTCAGGGATACAGCGAATCCCGCATCGAGCGCCTCGAGGAGAATCTCGTCGCGGCGTTGTCTCCTTCCGATCGGGTGGCCGTCGACTTCGCCCGCCGCGTCTCGCGCGCCAACCCGATCCCGTCGCGGGCGGAATGGAAGCCGCTCGAGGCCGCCGGGATCGAGCCGGGCGCGATCAAGGAGCTGGCGTTCCTCGCCGCGTTGAACGTCTACTACAACCGGCTCGCGACGCTGCTCGCCGTCCCGACCGCGTCGATCGAAGAGGCCGGGAAGAACGCCCGTCTCGACTGGGCTCGGCCAGTCCTCGGCTGGTACGCGCGCGTGCGCCGCCGTCGTGGCCGTGCCGCGCCGCTTCCAGCCGAGCGGCGCACGGGCCCGTTCTCGCCCGCCGTGCTGGCGCTCGACGGGCTGCCCGTCGCGCTCGCGCTGCGCGACGTGATCGACGACGCATGGAGCTCGAGCATCCTGCCGCTGCGCACCAAGGCGTTCGTCTTCGCGGTGGTCGCGCGCGGCCTCGGCTCGGATTGGGCCGAGCGCCACGCCCGCGCGATGCTGCTCGCCGAGGGGATGACCGAGCAGGGCTACGAGGAGGTGCTCGCCCATCTCTCCGGAGCCGAGCTGACGCCGGCGGAGGCCGCGCTCGGGCCGCTGGTGCGCGAGACGGTCTGGTATCGCACCACCTCGCTGCAGCGTCACGCGCAGCGCGTACGCCCGCGCTTCTCGGCCGAGGAGCTCCTCAAGTTCGTCGGCATCGCGGCGCTCGCCAACGCCGTCTGCCGACTCTCTGCCGTCGCCGACGACCGGTGACCGCCGTCGCGATGCCATCGAGCGCGTTTCTCGCCGCCGGGATCGGCGCGGTCGTCGCCGCTCTCGGCTACGCCTTCTGGCGCGCCCGGGCGGAGGCGAAGCACCTGCGCCGTCGCCTGGAGAGCGCCACGACGAGCCTCGAGCAGCTCCAGCTCTCGTTCGCACGCTTCGCGCCGCAGGAGGTCGTCGAACGGATCATCGCCAGCGGCGTGTCGACGAGCGCGGAGAAGAAGACGGTCACCGTGCTGGTCGCCGACATCGTCGGTTTCACCGCGCTGAGCGAAGGGATGGAGCCCGCGCTGCTCGTCCAGATCCTGAACGGCTACTTCGCGCGCATGAGCCGGGCCATCGCGGAGCATCGTGGCCACGTTTCGAAGTTCATCGGCGACGGCATCCTGGCTCTGTTCGGCGCCCTGGAGCCGAACCCATGGCAGGCCGACGATGCCGTGCGCGCCGCGCTCGCCATGCGCGAGGCCCTCGAGGAGTACAACGAAGAGCTGGCGCTGGCGGGCCAACCGGCGCTCCGGGTCGGCATCGGTCTCCATCGCGGCGTAGCGGTGGTGGGAGTGATCGGCTCCGAGGAGCTGGTCGAGTTCACGGTGATCGGCAGCACGGTCAACCTCGCTTCGCGGGTCGAGCAGCTCACGCGCCGGCATGCGGCCGACATTCTGATCACGGCGGCCGTGCGCGAGGCGCTCGATGCGCGTTTCGCGTTGCAGGAGCTACCGGCCGCGGCGGTCGCCGGGATCTCGGAGCCCGTCGTCACTTACGCCGTCGAGGGCGGTCTGCCCGGCTGACGGCCGAGCCCTCGACCCTCCTCCTCCGGCGAGCTTCGCGTCGAACGCATTCATTCGGACATCGACGGTAGTCCGGTCGCCCTTCAGAGCCTCGGCGAGGACGTCAACCAAGACCCGGAGAACTCCGAAGTGAGTATCAACCGTCCAGAAGAACGTGCCCAAGCATGAGCCAACGATGTCCACCCGACCGGTGCGCACCTCAGCTGTTCACCGTCCACGAAACTGGGGCAACTTCAGCGCCGCATATGCGCCTACTCGACAGTCAGGTTGAGCTCAGAAGGCCTTGGCGCCGGTGTACGCGAACGGGGAATTGTAGAGAGTCGCGGATCCCTCGACACTCCCGCCCTGAAAGCGAAGATTGAAGGCGCCCGCTTCGGTCCCGTCCGCGAAGAAGAGCGGCCCCTGGAGCCGCTGCTCGGCGTCCAGCGTCTCGAATCCGTAGTGGTAGTCGCCGAAGAAGGGATCGAGGAAGGCGATGCCGACTGTGGCTCCGTTCTGGAGGACCACGAGGTGCAGGACGTAGGGATCCGTCCCCTCGGCGGTCGCGGTCAGAGGGTAGAGGCCGTCGAGCGGACCGACGGCTGCGGCCGCACTGGCCACCGCGAGAAAGGCGAGCAGCACGAGGGCGCCGAGGGCGCGACGAATAGTCATGGTGCGTCCTCCTAGAGGGACTCTCACGTGAGGTAAGGCAAGCGTGGCTCGTGATTCGGGCCGGTGCCGATCAAGCTCCACCTCCCCGCCGCCGTCGATCACGGGAATCATAGCCTGGTTCGCAGGGTCCGCGCTCGATTTCCCAGGCAAGCCCAGAGTCGTCGAGCCCGCGTGCAATACTCTGCCGACCGCTCGGCGCACTTCGTCAACGACCTGGCTCGCTCCAACAAGCTGTTCACGGACGTCCTCGAGGGCGCCGGTTTCGACCCTGCGGAACGCATCGGGCCGGCCATGCTGCGCGAGCTCGATGAGGCCAATTCGGCTTACCGGGGGCGGTGTACACGGGCGGGAGCCGGAGGCGGGCGTCAGGCAGCCCAACTCGGGGACATCGGCCGGCAAGGTCGTCGCCAGCACCGGACCGACGCCCGGCACACTGACCAGCAACTGTTCCTGCTCGCGCCACGCCGGGCGGCGCTGCATCAGCTCCTTGAGCGTCCGCTTCCACGCTCTTCAACTGCCGGCGCAGCCCGACCACGTGGGCCCGGATCTGCTTCTGCACCCGCAGCGGGGCGCCCGCCAACCGGTTCTGTTCGGCCGTCATCATCTCCACGAGCTGGCGGCGCCGTGCCAGCCGGTGTTGCAGCTCTTGGGTCAGGGCATCCGGCAACGGCCGGACCGGCGGCCGCATCACGCCCCCGAAGTGGGCCAGGATGGCCGCCGAGATCGCGTCCGTTTTGGCCAGCTTGCCGCTGGCCCGGCCAAAATCTCGCACCTGGCGGGGGGCATAGGAATTTCTAGGGCGCTTGCGCGCGTGCCTGGCGCCAATCTTGTTCCCCCGCGTCGCGCCGCCTGGTCCGCGATGCTCCGCTGGCATAGCGGCCGGGGCCCTCCCGGCAGCAGCGCCGATGGTCGGGATATCACCCGGATGGGGTTCTGGCGAACGACACGCACCACCTCTTCCGGAACCCCGGCGGGCAACAAGCCCTTGACGAAACTTGGCGATCAGGCTTACCCTGCTTGAGCGGCGGGTGGTGTGAGTCCACGCTTAAGTCGACTAGGCAGGACGCGCGCGGCAGCGCGCTAGTGAGGGTCAGGTACTGAGCGGGGCGGCCCCCGCCGCGTTTCTTTCCTCTACCGCAGCTCCGACCGTTGCAATCCCCTCGCGTCGATCTCGCGCCGCACGATAGGCTCGACGAGCTTGACCAATCCGCCGTTGCGATGCTGGTACTTCTGAAAGAAGGCGTAGACCAAGAGGTCGGCGACCTGGAGGCCTTCGTCTGAGAGGATCCGGGGATGCCCAACCGGAAGCGGTCCCTGGTCCCAGGCCGGGTCGTGCTCCCAGACGCGGAGGCGAGTCTCCTTGGGGAGCCAGGGACCGCCCTGAAGTCCGTTACGGAAGGCCTTCTCGGAAAGACCCTGGAGCGAGGGGAGGTTCTGATAGACGAGGACCTCCGGGAAGCGCCCGAGGTCGCACGCTTTCAACAGCGCCTGAATGAGCCGGAGCTGATAGAGGCCGACCTTGTCGCCCTGGCTTCGCAGAAGCCCCTGGTTGACGTGGATGCTGTAGGCTTCCAGGCCCCGGTCCTTGCGCGAGGCCAGGAGCTTGTAGAGGTATTCGCGAAAGTCGTTCTTGGCCTTGCGCGCGTGGATCTCTGGGACCCGTCGCTGTTTGGTCGGCAACCGGTGCCGCTTCGTCCGTCGGAGCAGCTGGCGAGGAAGTCGCGGATCGAGGACGAGCAGCGCACTGATCACCCATTGTCCCCTGGGCGTCCACCGGCCCTGGGGCTCGAGATTGCTGGCCGCGTGCTCCAGGTAGATGTAGCACCGTTTGGTCTCTCGAGGGAGGCTCTGGGCGTGGGTCGGCTGCGGGCGAGACGTGCCGAGCGCCGCCGTCGCGACGGCGATCCCGAATCCCTTGCGGACTGTGCGGCGCGGGATAGATTGCTTCATGGTGCCTCCCTTGCCCCGAGCCCGACTCGGGGACAGCAGTATAGCAGCGTCAGGCGCCGTCATGAATCTGACAGAGCCGGCCGGCCCAAGCTCTCCGTCCTGCTGGGCGGCACCGTCATCGTCGAGGTTGAACCGCCCCGGGTTCTCTGGGGGCTCCATTCCTTGAGAGGATGGAGGCATGGCCAGACCAAGCAGGTTCTCTCCAGAGGTACGGGACCGGGCTGTCCGGATGGTACTGGAGCAACAGGATAACCTCGACATTTCTCAACGAGACTAGAACCAGTCGCGACCTTGCATCGACCGCCATCTTCCAGCTGGTGGCCGGCGTCGGCATGATCTTCGTGAACGGGGACATCGGCTTCACTAGAGAGTTCCGCGAAAGGCGGGCCAGGGGCCTGGACACCGTCTTCTGCGAGGCGACCACAACCTTCAATGATTCCTTGGGGATCGAGATCGTGATCAGTGTAACGGATGCCAGATCATGATTGTGCCCTCCGGCTGGCCCCAGTAGTCCGAAAGTAGGTTCGCGACCGCAGCCGGCCATGGGTGTCACACGGCATGTGAGCCGGGCAAGGCGCGCCAGCTTCCTCGTCCGTGCCGTCGCGGACAGGCGCGGGACCCCTCCATGAGGGTCGGTTACCCGTCTTTCGGGGACACCTTCAAGCTCGCCCATACAATACTGCGTGCGTCCCGAGGCGTCCGCTCAGAAGCTGCTGGCGAGGGCTTCGGCCCGGCTCCGGGATGTCCCCGGCTATCCTCGTCGCCCTGGCCGTCCCCGCAAACATCAGAGCACTCTGGGACGGGGCCCGGCGCATCGGCGTATCGCAGGGCGGCGTCGAAAAGGGCCTCCTTGCTCTCGACGTAGAGATAGACCGTTCCCTTGGCGACTCGCATCGCTTCGGCCACGTCCGCCACCTGCGTGCGCCGGTATCCTTGGGCGATGAAGACCCGCGTAGCGGCGTCGAGGAGATCTTGGAAGCGGTGCTCGGGCGTCCGACGGACCATATGGGCCATGTAATACTGACCGACCCAGTCAGTCAATGCAACGTAGGTTGCCCCTCTCGGGGAGCCCAGCCTCGGAGTGGCGGCTGCCTGGCTCCTCATCCTCATCGGTAACTCCTCGCGTTTCCCCGGCTGATAGCTGAGGCGGGTTCCGGAAAGGGCGCGCTCGGACTTTCCGGAACCCGGAGGGATTAAGCTTTCGCGGCAGCCTGCGCAAAGCCTCGAAGGATGCCACCCCACCCACGCTCAGAATCGAAGGTCGCTCGCATGGTCTCGGCCTGCGCTCCGTAGCGTTCGAGCCCACGGTGCTCCAACTCGACTCGCGTAGTGTCCGGGCCTTCGGAGACGAACCGAACCTCGACCTCAGTGCCTAGCTTGGGGTCGTACTTCCAGTCCGCGCCGATATCCCAGGACAATACGATTCGGTGAGGGGGCTCCCAGACCAACACCCGCCCCCAATCGCACTCCGCGCCATCGCTGGAACGTTCGAACCAGCGCCCTCCCGCGCGTGGCTCCATGATCGCGGTCTGTGCCGGAGCGGTACCGATATGGTGGGTTTTCAGCGGCCACCAGCTGCCGTGTTGCTCCGTGAACACCGCGAAAGCATGCGCTTGTGGGGCATTCACCAGCACCGACTTGCGCACGACCACTTGGACTCGGGCTTTGTCTAAAGTTGTCATTTGCGCCTCTCCTTTGGTCGGAGCGAAGATCGCTCCGCCCTCGTCTTGAACTGCTCCAGGGCTGTCTCCCAAAGCGAATCCAGGTGATCGCGCAGCGCCGCGACTCCTTTGGGATCGAGCTGGTAGATGTTCCGTGTTCCCTCCTTTCGCAGCGTTACCAAGCCGGCAGCTTTCAGCACCCGCAAGTGCTGAGACACGGCTGGCCGTGAGACGGGCAATCGCCGCGCAACGTCTGCCACCGAACTCGGCCGAGCCGACAAGATCTCGACGATGTTCCGTCTCGTTGCATCGCCAAGAGCGGCCATCTGATCCGTCGCGTTCACCGTTTTCTTCATCGTAAGCGCGCGCTAACCGTAAGTATCCACTAACCACTGCGAACCTGTCAACTGCATTCTCGTAGTGGGGGAACAGCGCGATTCCCCCGGATCGAGGTGGCCAGCGCCGAGGCCGACGTCAGTTAGCGAGCGTGTGCGGGAGGGTGACGGTGTGGAGTGGTGAAGGCCGTCGGGATCGCAGAGAACGGATACGCGATCTCCACGCGGTCTCCCTGGAGCTGGATCAGATCCTCATCGTCCAGGGCGACCAGCGTCTCCCGACGACGGCAACGGCGCGGCCCGGAGGGGCGACGGCGATCTCTTCCAGGGAGACCGGACCTCCCCGATCGCCTAAGGCTCGGAGGACGGCCTGGAGGACGTCCGTCAGACGGGCCTCTCGGCGAGCGGTCCACCGGGCCTCCAGCGCGGGGTCGACCAGCTCCTCCGCGTTCTTGATCTCGAGCTCCATGACCTCACCCACCCCCCAGGGACTGCCGTCACGTCATGTAGCGTGACGGTAAAGCCTGTAGTAACTAGAGACTCAAGGGAATTCTCGGCGTCCGGGAGGGTGGCATGGACACCGCGTCAGCCCGTCTCGCCATCGGAGAGCTGTCGAGACGCACAGGGGCCAGGGTGGAGACCATCAGGTACTACGATGATGTCGGGCTGCTACCCGCACCCGCCCGCAGCGCCGCTGGCTATCGCCTCTACGGGACCGAACACCTTAAGCGGCTCACGTTCGTCCGTGGGGCTCGCGCCCTCGGATTCTCGATCGACGAGGTCCGGAAGCTCCTCGACCTGGCGGATCATCGCCAGCGTCCCTGCGCCGAGGCCCGCGCCCTCGCCGCCGCGCACTTGGCCGATGTCCGCGCCAAGATCGCGGACCTGCAAGCGATGGAGCTGGTTCTGGAGGAAACCGTCGCCCGGTGCGCCGACGGTCGGAGCGCGCGCTGTCAGCTCGTCGATGCTTTCTACCGGGATGGCCTGGCCCCGGTCCGGGAGGGTGCAGCCGCTCCGACTCGGAGACGGGCCCGCAATCCGCGCGGGCCACACGCGATTCGCCTTCCTCGTCGTCGCCGGTCGCTGACAGGGTAGGCCCGTGCCGGCCAACCTCACGCCCGAGTACAGGGCGGCGGAGGCCGCGTTCCGCAAGGCGCGCGACCCCGGTCAGCGCCTCGAGTGGCTGCGGGAGATGCTACGCGTGATCCCGAAGCACAAGGGCACGGATCATCTCCAGGGCGACATCAAGCGGCGCATCAAGGAGCTCTCGGCCGAGCTCGAGCGACCCAAGGCGGGTGGGGCTCACGGCGGTCCGGCGCTTGTGGTCCGCCCCGAAGGCGCAGCGCAGATCGCGCTGCTCGGGCCGCCGAACGCGGGCAAGTCGTCGCTCCACCGGCGTCTCACGGGCGCCGACGCGCAGGTCGCCCCCTACCGATTCACGACCCGGTACCCCGAGCCGGGAATGATGCCCCACGAGGGCGTTCACTTCCAGCTCATCGACCTTCCCGCTGTCTCGCCCGAGCATCCGGTCCCGTGGCTCGCCAGCACGCTCCAGACGGCAGACGCGTGTCTGTTCGTCACGGATCTTGCCGAGCCCGCGGGCCTCGAGGAGATCGCCGCGGTGCACGCGGTCCTGCGCGAGCGGCGCGTGACGCTCCTCGACCGATGGGCATCCGCCGGCGCGTCAGCCGGACCAGCCGCAGAGGACAACGAGGACCCCTTCGCCCTGCGGCTCCCGACGTTGCTCGTCGCCAACAAGGCTGACCGCGTCGGCGATGCCGCGGGCGAGCTGCGGGCGCTCCTCGAGCTGACCGGGCTGCCCTATCCGGCCTTGGTCGTGTCGGCGGCCACCGGGCACGGTCTGGGCGAGATCGGCCCCTGGCTGTTCGCGCATCTGGGCATCGTGCGGGTCTACACCAAGGTGCCGGGCCACCCGCCCAACCGCGAACGGCCCTTCGCCCTGCGGCGAGGCCAGACCGTGGAGGACGTCGCGCGGCTCGTCCACAAGGACCTCGCGCGTTCGCTGCGCTACGCGCGCGTGTGGGGCGTCTCCGGATTCGACGGACGGCAGGTCGGGAGCGAGCATCCGCTGGCGGACGGCGACGTCGTCGAACTGCACGCTTGATTGACCCTACCCTCTCGACGCGCGAGGGCCTCTGGGCGCGATGTCCCGGGGAACCTCCCAGGGTGCGCCAGGTCGACCACCTAAATCTTAGGTGGTGAGCCCGACGGCCGGCGCCCGGAGAGCTGGTCCAAATTAGATACTTCTGTTTATCTTGCCAGTACAATGGTTGGTGGTCCCCACGGGACATGTTTGACCATACCTAATTCAAATGCGCGATTTCATTGCCCGCTGACGGAGTCTCCTTCGTTACAGCAGCTCCATCGGATCCCCGAGGGCAAATTCGCCCGCCCCGAACGACGTAAGTGTCGAGGGCCAGCCGCCCGCCCATCTCCCGGACGATCCGCCGCAGGACGGTCGGATCGTGCTCGAGTGTGTCCGGGTCGTACGTCGTCATAAGGCATCGGCCCCGGAGCTTTTTGAAGCCGATGAGCGCTTCGCCAATTCGGGCTCGACGCCCAGACCACTCGCGCTCCGCCAGCCCGCCCACTCCGGCGACATGTATCTCCTTGTTCCCGGGACGGTCAAGCAGGGCCTGGTCCACGAGCCAGTTGTCCGGGCTGTGACCCTCCTCGACACGTACGTGGCCGACCCCGAGGAGCGCCACAGCGCCTTCGCCGCCGTCGAAACCATCCCGTCGATTCGGCAGAAGGCCGATTTCTGTCTGCGCTGGCTGGACTCCATGAAGGCTTTCGATCGGCTCGACACCCAGGCCCAGCGGCGGCAGTTCTTGCTCAACCTCATCTGCTTCGCCGCATGCATCGAGGGGCTGTTCTTCTTTGGCGCGCCTTCGCCTACGTCTACTTCTTGGGCTCCCGCGGCCTCCTACACGGCCTGGCCGGGGCACGAGCTGGGTGTTCCGCGACGAGAGCGCCCACATGGCCTTCGCCTTCGAGGTCGTGAAGACCGTCCGGCACGAGGAGCCGGAGCTCTTCGACGCGGAGATGGCCGAGGCCGTGCGCGTCATGCTCAAGGAGGCCGTGACCTGCGAGACGCAGTTCGCGGAGGACCTCCTGGGGAGCGGCGTGGCCGGCCTCTCCGTGTCCGCGGTGCGACAGTATCTCGAGTTCTGCGCCGATCAGCGGCTCGCCACGCTCGGTCTCCCGAAGTACTACGGGGCGCGAAACCCGCTGGCCTTCATGGACCTCCAGGACGTGCAGGAGGTCACCAACTTCTTCGAGCGGCGCGTCTCCGCCTATCAGGTCGGCGTCACCGGAGAGGTGGTCCTCGATGCCGCGTTCTGACCCCACGCGGCCGCCTTGACAAGGCTGCACGTCCCGATCATCTTGAAGCGGTCGCCGGTGCCCCTCGAGGCGAGGGGTGAAAAGGGAACCCGGTGCGAATCCGGGACTGCCCCGCAGCGGTGAGCGGGAACGACCGCCGTCATCAGCACTGATCCCGCGGGATCGGGAAGCGACGGCCAGTAGATCCCGGCCGAAAGGCCGGAGTGCCCGCGAGTCCGAAGACCTGCCAGCGACAACCTGAAGCTGATCCTCCGAGGGGAGGGTTACGGGGCTGGCGCCGTGCGTAGTTCATTATTCGGGGGCTGCTGGTCTCCCGATCTCTGCCCGTCACCCCTCCTCTCCTCGGAGCAGCTCGTCGAAGGAGGAGAGGCAGCCATGGCCACAAGCTCGAACCTCGGGTTTCCACGGATCGGTCGCCGTCGCGAGCTGAAGCAGCTTCTCGAAGCGTACTGGGCCGGCAACCTTGATGCGCACGACCTCGAACGGGGAGCCCGAGCCCTCCGGCTCGCCCACTGGCGGTTCCAGGCCGAGCGAGGTATCGAGCACATCCCGTCGAACGACTTCTCCCTCTATGACCATGTCCTCGACACAGCGGTCATGGTGGACGCCATTCCCACGCGATTCCGGCGAACCGCCGAGGAAAGCGCGCTCGGGGCTTACTTCGCCATGGCCCGGGGCGGGGGTCAGCCAGCGATGGAGATGACGAAGTGGTTCGACACCAACTACCACTACATCGTCCCCGAGTTCGAGGCCGGTACCCGGTTCCGTCTCGCCTCGACGAAGCCCGTCGACGAGTTCGGCGAGGCCCGGAACGCTGGCGTGCACACGCGTCCCGTCCTCCTGGGCCCCGTCTCGTTCCTCCATCTCGGCAAGCAGCGCGGGCTGTCAGGCTCGCGGATGGCGCTCCTGCCCGCCCTGCTCCCCGTCTACGAACAGGTCCTCGACCGGCTGGCGAGTGAGGGCGCGGACTGGATCCAGATGGACGAGCCGTGCCTGGCCCTCGATCCCGACCCGGTTCTCGCCGAGGCGATTCGTACCGCCTATAACCGCCTCGGACGCGTCTCGCCCCGTCTCAAGCTGCTGATCGCGGCGTACTTCGCCGGCCTGGGAGCCAACCTCCCCCTGGCCTTCGAGCTGCCCGTGGCCGGCGTTCATCTCGATCTCGTGCGCGCCCCCGACGAGATCGACGAGGCGCTGGCGCTCTCCCAGGCGAGAGGGGCCGTGTCGCTGTCCCTCGGGCTCGTCGACGGGCGCAACGTATGGTGCACGGATCTGTTCCGCGCGGCCGTCATCCTCGCCTGCGTCCGTGAGAAGATCGGATCGCATCGGATGCTCGTCGCCCCCTCGTGCTCCCTGCTGCACTGCCCCATGGAGCTTGAAAGCGAAGGCCGGCTCGAGCCGACGATCAAGTCCTGGCTCGCCTTCGCGGCGGAGAAGCTGGACGAGGTGACGCTGCTGGGCCGCTACGTGACTTGTGGTGGCGACAACTTCCAGGCCGAACGCGCTGCCAACGAGACGGCCCTCGCGGCACGGCGCTCGTCTCCTCGCCTCTGCAACCCGGCGGTGCGGCGCGGCGTGGCCAGCCTGGCGCCCGACTTGGCCCGGCGTCGGAGTCCCTACGCCATCCGCCGGGAGCAGCAGGACCGACGACTCGCGCTCCCGGTCCTGCCGACCACGACGATCGGGTCCTTCCCCCAGACAGCGAGGGTGCGGGCGGCTCGGGCCGAGTTCCGCAGGGGCACGCGATCGGCCGACAGCTACCAGGCCCTGCTGCGAGACGAGACCGCGCGGGCGGTGCGACAGCAAGAGGCGGTGGGCCTCGACGTGCTGGTCCACGGCGAGTTCGAGCGCACCGACATGGTCGAGTACTTCGGCGAGCGGCTCGGGGGTTTCGCCCTCACCGAGCACGGCTGGGTCCAGAGCTACGGCTCCCGGTGCGTGAAACCGCCCATCATCTATGGCGACGTCTGGCGCCCGGAGCCCATGACCGTGGAGTGGGCGCGGTACGCGCAGTCGCTGACTGAGCGCCCGGTGAAGGCCATGCTCACGGGGCCGGTGACGATGCTGCAATGGTCGTTCGTGCGCGACGATCAGCCCCGGGCGGACACCTGCCGGCAGATCGCGCTGGCCATCCGGGACGAGGTCGCGCATCTGGAAGCGGCTGGCCTCGCGGTCATCCAGATCGACGAGCCCGCCTTGCGCGAGGGACTGCCCCTGCATCGCCAGGACTGGGCCGGGTATCTCGAGTGGGCGGTAGAGTGCTTCCGGCTGGCCGCATCGGGCGCGGCCGATGAGACGCAGATCCACACCCACATGTGCTACTCCGAATTCAACGACATCATCGAGGCAGTGGCGGCGATGGATGCCGACGTGGTGTCGATCGAGAGCGCCCGCTCCCAGATGGAGCTGCTCGAGGTTTTCAGGCGCTTCCGCTATCCGAACAGCATCGGGCCGGGGGTGTACGACATTCACTCGCCCCGCGTACCCTCGAAAGACGAGATCACCGCCTTGCTGGAGGCAGCGCTGCGGCACCTCCCCGCCGCACAGCTCTGGGTGAATCCCGACTGCGGTCTCAAGACCCGGACGTGGGACGAGGTGATCCCCGCCCTGACGGCCATGGTCGAGGCCGTCCGGGCCGCGCGAAGCCGGGCGCAGGCATGATTCGGTGGGCCGTCGAGGCGGGCCGCCTATGCACACGCCGGTGATCCGAAGGGCGGCGCGCATCGAGCGCCCGCTCCTGCGGGCCGACCATGCGGGCGTGGCCGTGCTCACCCTCAACCGCCCGGAGCGGTACAACGCCCTGTCCTCGGGGCTGCTCCACGCTCTGCACGCCGAAGTGGATGTCATCGCGGGCGATGGGTCGGTGCGGGTGGTGATCATCGCGGCCCGGGGAGAAGCCTTCTGCGCCGGACACGACCTCCGAGAGTTGCGCCGCCATCCAGCGTCGCACCGGGTCGCGCGGCTCTTCCGAACGTGCAGCGATCTGATGCTGAAGATCGTGCGTCTGCCCCAGCCCGTCATCGCAGAGGTCGACGGCATCGCGACCGCGGCGGGATGTCAGCTCGTCGCTCAGTGCGACCTGGCGGTCGCCTCGGTGCGCGCCCGCTTTGCGGTATCGGGCATCACTCTTGGGCTGTTCTGCGCGACCCCTGCGGTGGCCGTCTCGCGCGCCGTACCGCGCAAGCGCGCCGTCGAGATGCTGTTCACGGGCGATGTCATCGATGCCCGCCAGGCTCTCGCATCGGGCCTCCTCAACCGCGTGGTACCGGCCGCACACTTGCGCCGGACCACCATGCGGCTCGCCACCACGCTGTGTGCCAAATCACGCGACGCGCTGGCTCTGGGGAAGGCGCTCTTCTACCGCCAGCTCGAGACCGGGCTGGAGGAAGCCTACGCAGACGCCTCCGCGACCATGACGCGCAACATGTTGCTCCCCGCTGCCATGACTGGCATCGAGGCGTTCATCGGGAAGCGTCGCCGCGCATGAGGAGGTGGGGCGGCCGATCAGAACGGGTGCGACGTCAGGTCCGCATCCACCCGAATCACGAAGTCCCGGTGCTTCGCGCGGAGATCGGCAAAAGCGTCCGGATGGAGGCAGGCCGCAAGAATCTCCAAGGACTCGACGATGCGAGGGCCGGGCCGATTGAAATAGGCGTTGCCGTCGGCGACATAGACGCGCCCATGCCGCACCGCCGTGGCGCACGCGATGCTGGTGACCGTCTACCATGTTCCGGCGCGGCAGACCCCGTACCGCGAGCTGGGAGCCGATTACTACGACCGCCGCCACCTCCAGCGCGCTCGGCGCCGGGCCGTCGAGACGCTTGAGCGCCAGGGATACCGCGTGATGCTCGAGCCCGCGGCATGAGCGCGTTGGTCTGTCCACGTGGATTTTCTGAGCAAGCTGGGTCATGAAGATCGGATTCCACGTTGGCCACGTCGTCGAGCAGGGCCATGACCTGCAGGAACAGTGGCAGAATCAGCTCGAGCAGCTTCGCGCGAGCCGCGCCGCCGGCTTCCACTTCTCGACGTGGGGCCACCACTGGCTC
>JBKPAK010000293.1:0-32023 GCA_046726415.1 Candidatus Methylomirabilota bacterium | reverse complement strand
GTCAAGAACGGCGCGTGACCGGGCAGGACGCCGAAGTACCCTTCCGTGCCGGGAGCGACGACCTCGTCGACCGTGTCCGCCACGATCTGCCGCGTCGGAGTCGCGATCTCGAGGGTGAGTCGATCGGCCACTAGGCCGCCTCGCGGAGCTTCTTGGCCTTGTCCATGGCCTCGCCGATGTCGCCGACCATGTAGAACGCCTGCTCCGGCAGCTCGTCGTGCTTGCCCTCCACGACCTCCTTGAAGCTCTTGATGGTGTCGGCGACCTTCACGTAGCGCCCCGGCGAGCCGGTGAACTGCTCGGCCACGTAGAACGGCTGGGAGAGGAACCGCTGGATCTTGCGGGCGCGGGATACGGTGAGCTTGTCCTCATCCGACAGCTCCTCCATCCCCAGAATGGCGATGATGTCCTGCAGGTCCTTGTAGCGCTGCAGGATCGACTGCACGGCCCTCGCGGTCGCGTAGTGCTCGTCGCCCACGATGTTCGGGTCCAAGATGCGCGACGTGGAGGCCAACGGGTCCACCGCCGGGTAGATCCCGAGCTCGGTGAGGGCACGGCTCAGCACGGTCGTCGCGTCGAGGTGGGCAAACGCGGTGGCCGGGGCGGGGTCGGTGATGTCGTCGGCGGGCACGTAGATGGCCTGAACGGACGTGATCGAACCCTTCTTGGTCGACGTGATGCGCTCCTGGAGCGCCCCCATTTCGGTGCCGAGCGTAGGCTGATAGCCGACGGCCGACGGCATGCGCCCGAGGAGGGCCGAGACCTCCGAGCCCGCCTGGGTGAAGCGAAAGATATTGTCGATGAAGAGGAGGACGTCCTGGCCCTGCTCGTCGCGGAAGTACTCGGCGGCCGTCAGGGCGGTGAGGGCCACCCGGAGGCGCGAACCCGGCGGCTCCGTCATCTGGCCGAAGATGAGGGCCGTCTTCTCGATGACGCCCGACTCCTTCATCTCATGGTAGAGATCGTTGCCCTCGCGCGTGCGCTCGCCCACGCCGGCGAAGACGGAGATGCCGCCGTGCTGCTTGGCGATGTTGTTGATGAGCTCCTGGATCAGCACGGTCTTGCCGACACCGGCGCCGCCGAAGAGCCCCGTCTTGCCGCCCTTCGTGTAGGGCTCGAGGAGGTCCACGACCTTGATGCCCGTCTCGAACATCTCGATCTGCGTGGACTGCTCTTCGAACTCCGGCGCCAGCCGGTGGATGGGATAGTGCTTCTTGGCGTGGATGGCCGGTCCCTTGTCCACGGGCTCGCCGATGACGTTCAGGATGCGCCCGAGCGTCTCCGGCCCCACCGGAATGGTGATGGGGCCACCGGTGTCGCGCACCGTCATGCCGCGCGTGAGGCCATCGGTAGCGGCCATGGCCACCGTGCGCACGTGGCTCTCGCCGATGTGCTGGGCGACCTCGAGGACAAGCTTCTGGGAGTACGAGAAGATGTCCTTATTCTCCACCCCCACCACCTCGAGTGCGTTGTAGATGGCCGGCAGCGTGCCTGGCTCGAACTCCACGTCCACGACCGGCCCGATCACCTGGATGATCGATCCCTCGCTCATGCCTCGGCTCCTTGTCTTCGTCTACTGCTTGAGCGCCTCCGCGCCCCCAACGATGTCGAGCAATTCCTTGGTAATGCGTTCCTGGCGTGCCTTGTTGTACTGAATGGTCAGCACGTCGATCATCTCCTTGGCGTTCTTGGTGGCCGCTTCCATAGCCGTCATGCGCGCGCCATACTCCCCGGCCGCCGACTCCATCAGGGCCCGATACACCTGGGTGCGCACGTGGCGCGGCAGCAGATCACTCAGGATGGCCTGGGGACTCGGCTCGTAGATGTAGTCCACGGGCGCCTGCCCGGCGCCCTCCACGTGGGCGCGTGGGATGGGCAGGAGCTGCTCGCGCACCGGGCGCTGGACGGCCACCGAGCGGAACTCGTTGTAGATGAGATAGACCTCGTCCACCTCGCCGTCGAGATATTGCTGCATGAAGTAATCGGCCAGCTCCTGGGCGTGGCTGTACGCCAGCCGGTCCCAGAAGCCGATCAGATCGCGCTTGATCGTCCACTGCCGGCGCCGGTAGAAATCGCGCGCCTTGCGCCCGACCACCACGAGGGTCAAGGCGGTGGCGTTCGACTCGCGGATGAACTCCAGCGAGCGCCGGATGATATTGGCGTTGAACGCCCCGGCCAACCCCTTGTCCGCGGTGATGATCGCGATGAGTCGGCGCGGCCCTTCTCGCTGTTCGAGGAGCCGATGGACGGCCCCTTCCGACGATTCCGTGCTGGCCACCAGGTGACCGAGCAACTCGGCCATCTTGCTGGCATACGGACGGGCGGCCAGGATGCGCTCCTGGGCGCGGCGAAGCTTCGCCGCCGCCACGAGCTTCATGGCCCGCGTGATCTTCTGTGTCGACTCGACGGAGCGAATCCGCCGCCGGATATCGCGAAGGGTGGGCATGCCGGCCGGGGTCCGTCAGGCGGCCTTGATACCCTTGGCGGCCATGAACTCTACCTTGGCGTCGGTCACGGCCTTGGTGAGCGTCTCGCGCACGGCGTCGCTGATCTCCCTTTTGTCTCGGATCTCCGCGAGGGTCTGCGCCTGCTTCCGATCGAGCCAGCCATAGAAGAAATCCTCGAAGGGACGCACCGCGTCCACCGGGAGGTCGTCGAGCAAGCCCTGGGTGCCGGCAAAGATGATGGCCACCTGCTTCTCGACCGACAGCGGATGATACTGCCCCTGCTTGAGGACCTCCACCATGCGCTGGCCGCGCGCGAGCTGGAGCTGGGTGGCCCGGTCGAGGTCGGAGCCGAACTGGGCAAACGCCGCCAGCTCGCGATACTGCGCGAGATCCAGCCGCAGCTTGCCCGCCACCTGCCGCATGGCGCGGATCTGCGCGGAGCCGCCCACCCGCGACACGGACAAGCCCACGTTGACGGCCGGACGCACACCGCCATAGAAGAGGTCCGCCTCCAGATAGATCTGGCCGTCAGTGATGGAGATGACGTTGGTCGGGATGTAGGCCGCCACGTCGCCGAGCTGGGTCTCGATGATGGGCAGCGCGGTGAGCGATCCGCCTCCGAGTTGATCGTTCAGCTTGGCTGCCCGCTCGAGCAGGCGCGAGTGCAGGTAAAAGACGTCGCCCGGATACGCCTCGCGGCCTGGGGGCCGGCGGAGCAAGAGCGAGAGCTGCCGGTACGCGGTGGCGTGCTTGGAGAGATCGTCGTAGATGCACAGCGCGTGGCGACCGGAGTCGCGGAAATGCTCGCCCATGGTGACGCCGGCGTATGGCGCGATGTACTGCAGCGGCGCCGGTTCCGAGGCCGAGGCCACCACCACCGTCGTGAAGGCCATGGCGCCGGAGTCCTCCAGCACCTTCACCACCTGGGCGACGGTCGAACGCTTCTGGCCGATGGCCACGTAGAAGCAGAAGACCTCCTGCCCTTTCTGATTGATGATGGTGTCGACGGCGACGGCGGTCTTGCCGGTGCCGCGATCGCCGATGATCAGCTCGCGCTGCCCCCGCCCTATGGGGATCATCGAGTCGATGGCCTTGAGACCGGTTTGCAGCGGCTCCTTGACGGAGCGGCGGTCGACCACACCTGGCGCATAGCGCTCGATGGGACGGAACTCCTGGGTCTGGATGGGACCTTTGCCGTCCACCGGCTCGCCGAGGGCATTGACCACGCGCCCGATCAGGGCGTCGCCAACCGGCACCTGGGCGATGCGGTTCGTCCGCTTGACGATGTCGCCTTCCTTGATGGCCGTGTCCTCGCCGAGGAGCACGGCGCCCACGTTGTCCTGCTCGAGGTTGAGCACCATGCCCACCACGTCGCCCGGGAACGTGAGCAGCTCGCCGGCCATGGCGCGATCGAGGCCGTAGACGCGGGCGATCCCATCTCCCACCTCGATGACCCGCCCGACTTCCTGTAGATCGACTTCCGCCTCGTAGCCCGCGAGCTGGCGCTTGATGATTTCGCTGATCTCGCCTGCCTTGATCATTCCTCGTCCTTTGTAGCGGCGACGCATGCCCGGTTCGAAACGCAGGTGGCCTGCCCCAGGCGCGGGTGGCCGCGCTGTGTAGCGGCGACGCGTGCCTGGTTCGAGGCGCAGGTGGCCTGCCCCAGGCGCGGGTGGCCGCGCTGTGTAGCGGCGACGCGTGCCCGGTTCGAAGCGCAGGTGGCCTGCCCCAGGCGCGGGTGGCCGCGCTGTGTAGCGGTGACGCGCGCTCGGTTAGAAGCCCAGGTGGCCTGGGCTCGGCCCGCGTCGCTCCGCTCGCCCGGTTTCATACGGTCTCGTGCTGCCCCCGGCTCGCCTCTCATCCGCGACTCAGACGCTGGCGCATTCGCTCCAGCTGTCCTTCGAGGCTGCCATCGACCACATAGCTTCCGCTCTCGGCGATGAAGCCCCCCAGGAGACTGCGGTCAACCGTCTCCTCGAATATCACCTGGTTGCCCCCCAGCGCGCTGCGCAGCTTGGTGGCCAGCAAGGCCCGTTCATCGTCGGTCAGCGCCACCGCCGTGTGCACGCGCACCCGTACTCGGCCGAGGCTCCGATCGACCTGGTCTCGGTAGGCTTCGGCAAGCGCCGGGAACTGATTGGCACGGCCCAGCCCGGCCACCAACCCGACCAGGTCGCGAGTCAACTGAGATACACCGAGCCGCGACGCGATCTCGAGGGCCGCACCGCGCTTGACGGCAGCGGTCACCCACGGCCGACCGAAGAAGTCGCGGAGGGCCGGCTCGGCCTGGACCTGCTCCGCCACTGCTTCGATCTCCTGCCCAATGGCCTCCACCTGCCCGCGCTCGCTGGCCAGGTCGAAGACGGCCTTGGCGTACGGTTTGGCAGTTCCGTGATGCTGGCGCACGGGTCAGTTCACGTCAGAGGCCGCGGCCGCCGGATCCACCGATCGAAAGGGCTGCGCCGGCCCTTCTGGCTTCCCCGGCCAGATCCATCCCTGAGCCCAGTCCCCCCTGGCGGTCCCTGCCGGTTTGCCAAAGCGCCGACTCCTTCACCGTCAGTTCCTGAACTGATCGACGGCCTCGGCGACGAGGCGCCGATGATCGGCGTCGTCGAGACTCTTGCGAATGAGCTTCTCGGCCACGCCGATCGCGAGGTCGCCGACCTCGCGGCGCAATTCCTCGCGGGCGCGGCGGATGTCGGCATCCATCTGGGCGCGCGCCGACTCGACGAGTCGCGCGGCTTCGGCGCGCGCGGCCTCGACGAGCTTCCTCTGCTCCTCGGCCGCTTCCTTGAGTGCGGCCGCGCGGATGGACGCCGCTTCCGCGTGAGCCGCGCGCAGCCTCTCCACGTTCTCCTCCTGCTGTCGAGCGGCCTCGGCGCGGGCGCGCTGGGCCTCGTCCAGCGATTGCCTGATCGCCTCGGTGCGTTCGGACATCTTCGCCAGGAGAGGCTTGTAGAGGATCCTCTGGAGCAAGAACAGCAGGATGAGAAAGTTGACGACCTGGATGATGAGCGACTTGTCCAGACTGATGAACCCGCCGCCATGTCCTCCGTCGGAGGCCGCCCCGGCGAGCGAGGGCAAGATGCAAGCGACACCGGCAGCCAGACTGGCAGAAGTCCACATCCATCTACGCCGAAGCATGAGGGGTCTCCCGGTCTCGTTCAGTCGAGGACGAGGTTTGTGAAAAGTATCACCCGCCGCTTGGCCAAGTCAACGGGCTCACGGTTCGCGAAGAATGACCCCGCCCCCGACCACGCCATCACACTGGTACCACACGACCGACTGGCCAGGAGTGATCGCGCGCTGAGGCTCGCTGAAGACGACCTCCGCGCGGTCCTCGGCAACCATCCGCACTGTCGCCGGGGCGGCCGAGTGCTTGTGGCGGATTTGGGCCTCCACCCGCAGGGGAGTCTCAGGGGGCGCGCAGGCGATGAAGTTGACCGACGTCGCCAGGAGCCTCACGCGCTCGAGGTCGCTCGCGGGACCGACCCGCACCACGTTGGAGTCAGGGTCGAGATCGACGACGTAGACGGACTGAGAGCGCCCGAGGCCGAGTCCCTTCTTCTGCCCGATCGTGTAGTTGGCGATGCCGGGGTGCGTTCCGAGCACCGCGCCCTCGCCGTCCACGATCGCGCCCGGGCGGAAGACGTCAGGCTGCCGTCGGCGGAGAAAGCCCCGGTAATCGTGGTCGGGAATGAAACAGAGCTCCTGGCTCTCCGGGGCCTCCGCCGTCGCCAATTCCAGGCGGCGGGCGTACTGACGGACCTCGTCTTTCGTCAGGTGGCCCACGGGGAAGCGCGCGGCGGCCAGCTGCTGCTGCGTGAGGGGCCACAGGAAGTCCGATTGATCCTTGCGGGCGTCGCGCCCGCGCCAGAGCAGGTAGCGGCCGCTCGTCGAATCGCGGGTAATGCGCGCGTAGTGGCCGGTGGCCACCGCGGCGGCGTCCCACGCCCGGGCCCGCCCGAGGAGAGAACCGAACTTTAGGTTCTTGTTACAGGAAACGCAGGGAACGGGCGTTCGACCGCCCCGATAGGCTTCCACGAAGGGATCGATCACGACGCGGGCGAACTCCTCCTCGGAATTCAGCAGATAGTGCGGGATCCCGAGGCGGCGGGCCACGTGCCGCGCGCCGTCCGTCGTCTCGAACGAACAGCAGCTTCCAAAGCGGCGGACGGGATCGTCCGGCTTCTGCCACGGCGACACCCGCAGGGTCACGCCAATGACCTCGTGGCCCTGCTCGACGAGAATCGCCGCCGCGACGGAGGAGTCGACCCCGCCGCTCATCCCCACGACGATGCGGTCGCGTTCGTCGCTCATTGCCTCTGGCAAATTTCCGAAGCTTGAGAGCTCATTCACTTGCGATCGATCGGTGCCATCAACGCCATCGCGATGCGCTCAAGCTCGTCAGCGCTGGCATATGCGATCTCGATCTTCCCACGACGGTCGTGTCCGACGACTTTCACGCGCGTCATCAATGCTCGTTGCAGTGATTCCTCGAGAGCCATCAGCTCAGGAGAGCGACGACGGCGCCCTCTCGTCGCGCGGCGGAGGTTGACCCCTTCCTCCGTGGCCCGCACGGACCACGAATGTGTGAGGATCTCATCTCTCAGCTTGAGCTGCTCTGACGGCAAGGCCAACGCCAGAAGTGCTCTGGCATGCCCCATCGCGAGACGGCCCGCCTTGAGGTCATCCTGGATGACCTCTGGCAAACGCAGTAGCCGCAAGCTATTGGAAATCGAGCTCCGATCCTTTCCTAGCTTCTGGGCGAGCTCATCCTGAATCCAGTCGAATTGCACCAAGAGCTTCTGATACGCCTCGGCTTCCTCGATCGGGTTGAGGTCTTCTCTGAGGAGGTTCTCAACCAGCGCTAGTTCCAGGCTCTGGGCGTCGGTAGCCTCACGTACGATCACCGGGATCCGTTCCAGACCGGCCAGTCGTGCAGCCCTCCAGCGGCGCTCGCCGGCGATCAGCTCGTAACCATGCGGAGTCTTGCGCGCGATGACTGGCTGTAGAACCCCGGAAGCCCTCATCGACGCCGCCAGCTCCTCGAGCCTCCCGGGCTCGAAGTTCTTTCGTGGCTGGTTGGAATTCGGCTTGATCTCGTCGAGATGAACGTCCACGAGTGTTTCGCCCTCTGACGGCGTGGAGGCGAGCAGGGCGCCCAGTCCTCGACCGAGGCCACGCTTAGGAACCATTGAGCACCTCCCGGGCGAGCTCCAGATAGGCGATAGAGCCACTGGATTTTAAATCGTAGAGCATGACGGGTTTCCCGTGGCTCGGGGCCTCCGTCACCCTAATGCTTCTTGGAATCACCGTGTCGAAGATCTGGCCGGGAAAATAGCGGTTCACCTCGTCCCGAATCTGGAGCGCCATGCTGGTGCGGCCATCGAACATGGTGAGGGCAATGCCCGCGACCTCAAGCACGGGGTTCAGTCGCTCTCGAACCTTCGAGATCGTCTTGATCAGATGGGCCAGTCCCTCGAGAGCATAGAACTCGCATTGCAGAGGGACCAGCACCTTGTCTGAGGCGGTCAAGGCATTCAATGTGAGCAAGCCCAGGGAGGGTGGACAGTCGATCACGATGTAGTCGAGGGCGTTCCTGAGGGATTGAAGCGCTTCTCTGACCACGTATTCACGTCTGTCCACGCCGACCAGCTCGATCTCCGCGCCGACGAGATCAATGTCCGATGGAAGGATAGAGAGGCCTTTCACCCCCGTCTGATGGAGCGCGCTCTCGGCAGATTCTTCTCCGAGCAGCACGTGGTAGACGGTCGGGTACAACCCCTCCTTGGCCACACCGATCCCCGTGGTGGCGTTCCCTTGCGGGTCGAGATCAACGAGCAGGGTTGGGCGACCGGTGAGGGCGATCGCCGAGGATAGATTCACGGCTGTCGTAGTCTTCCCGACGCCGCCTTTTTGATTCACGATCGCGAGTACCGTCGCCATTCAACTCGTTCCTGTTTCACGTGGAACACTGGGCCAGAGGGAGCATAACACTTCGCCGCGATGGCCCGGCTATTTCTCATTGTGTCAAGTGCAGTTCCCGGCGTTTCACGTGAAACATGCCCAGATGTCAGTTCGTCGCTACCGCGAAGTTGCGGGTGAGTCCAGTCACCGGATTGATAACCTGCCGCCAGTCTCCACGGACTAGTTCGGACCGCCCAGAAGGGGGCCCGGCGACAACGACAGCGCCACCCGGTCTAGTAAGGCTGAGGCCGAGCAACAGGATACGGCCGCCTTCGTCCACGCAGCGCGCGACCACGGCGTCGAACACAAGGCCTCCGCCGACCAGGGACTCTGCGCGCCCATGAAGGACCTTGACGTCCCGCAGCGCCAGTGCTCTCACGACTGTCGAGAGGAATGACGCCCGCTTTCTTCGAGACTCAGCCATGACCATCGAGAGCTCAGGGCGAACGATCTTCATTGGGATCCCCGGGATACCGGCTCCAGAGCCTATATCGAGTACGGTATTCGCCCACGGCGGGATGACGCGGAGAAACAGAAGGCTATCCAGGATCACGTTGTCGACCATCCAGTTTCGATCTGAAGCGCCCACGAGCCTATGGACCCTATTCCATGATTCGAGCAGATCTAGATACTTACAGATGGCGTCAGCTTCCCCGCTGGCGAGTGGGCGATCGAGGATCTTGCTGGCCCCCTCGCACAGCCTCGCGTAAGGATCGCTCACTTCCCGACGCAGAACTTCGAGAAAACCGTATCGAGCACCGCGTCTCCAACATCTACGCCGAGCAGCTCGCAAACTGCCTCCAGTGCCACCTTCAGCTCGAGCAATGCGATCTCCGTGGGGGCGGTGACCAGCGCCAACTCGCTCCGTCGAAGCGAGTCCTCCAGCTTCTGGAGTATTTCAACCTGGCGCACGGAGACGGCAATGGCGCTCTCGTCACCGTCGATACCCGCTCGCTCCGCCACCGCGGCTCGCAGACGCGAGAGGAGCGCGTCGAGGCCGTCCTCGGACTTCACGGACGCCAGAACCGCGTTGCCAAACAGCAGAGCATTGGGATGAGTGCCGAGGTCGCTCTTCGAGAACACGACGATGTGGGGGAGCCCCTGGGTCTCCGCGATGAGCGTTCGGTCCGGCGCTTGGCTCCCGTCCAGGACGACGAGCAGAACGTCGCTCTCGGCCATGGCAGCGCGGGCTCTCCGCATGCCTTCCTCATCGATGTGATCTCGCGGCTCTCCTAGTCCCGCGGTGTCCATCAGGCGCACAGGAGTACCGCCGACAACGATTGTGCCTTCGATGACATCCCGCGTAGTGCCGGCCTGGGGAGTGACGATCGCCCGGTCTCGCCCGAGCAGCGCGTTGAAGAGGCTCGACTTCCCCGCGTTGGGCGGTCCGACGATGGCGATGGTCACCCCAGACTGTGCAGCCCGGCCCATCTTCGCCCCCCGAACCAGAGAGCCAGCCTCGCCCAACAACCTACTGATATCATGAGCAATTTCTGGATTTTCCGGCGCCGAGACCTCCTCCGGGAAGTCGAGCACGACCTCGAGGCCGGCGATCACCTCGAGCAGCTCTTCTCGGAGAACTTCCAGGCGGCGCGAGAGATCGCCGGCGATACCGCGGGCGGCCAGAGCGACTGCTCGTTCCGTCCGAGCGGCGATCAGCAACGCTACGGCCTCGGCTTGCGCGAGGTCGAGCCGTCCGTTGACGAAGGCGCGTCGCGTGAACTCGCCCGGTTCGGCCAGCCGCGCCCCGCCCTGGATCAGGCGCTCGAGCAGCATCGCGGCCAAAGTGGGACTGCCGTGACAGGAGATCTCCACCGTATCCTCACCCGTGTAGGAGCTAGGCGCGCGCATCACGGTGCAGAGCGCATCGTCGACCATGCGGCCGGTGAGCGGGTCCGTGAGCACCACGCGCGTCAGCCGATGTGACGGGAGGGAACCCAAGGCGGTCCGGGACCGGATGAGCGGCGCGACCACGTCCAAAGCCGTGGGGCCGCTGACGCGAATGACGGCAATCGCACTCTCGCCGGTCGCGGTCGCGATCGCGGCGATGGTATCCGGGTGCGCCTCCGAGTCAGGCGCGGGCGGCGTGCTTCACCTCGCGTCCGGCGCCTTTAGACGCCCGCGGCCGATCCATGTACTTCTGCTGGAGGATCTGAAGCACGTTGGACAGAAACCAGTAGAGCACCAGCCCCGAGGCCACATTCAGGAACATGAACGTGAAGACAAACGGCATCATGAGCATCATCTTCGCCTGGCGGGGATCGCCCATTGTCGGCGTCATCTTCTGCTGCACGAACATCGAGATTCCCATCAGGATGGGAAGCACGTATGTCGGATCGTGGCCAGCGAGGTTGCAGATCCACAGTTCCTCACCGCCCAGCAGGGGCACCCAGCTGGGCATCCGGCCGAAGCACAAAAACGGGGCGTTCTGGAGATCGACGGAGACGGACAGGGCCAAGTAGAGGGCATAGAAGACCGGGACCTGCGCCAGCATGGGCAGGCATCCTCCGACGGGATTGACCTTGTGCTGGCGGTACAGCTCCATCGTCTCGCGCTGCATGCGCTGGGGGTCGCTCTTGTACTTGCTCCGCAGCGCATTGAGCTGCGGGGTCAGCGCCTGCATCGCCTTCATGGATCGCAAGCCCATGACGGTGAGCGGGAAGAAAATGATCTTGGAGATGATCGTCAGGATGATGATCGCCACGCCGTAGTTCGGGACGATGCGATCGTGGACCCAGTTCATCAGGCGCAGAATGGGCATCCCCAGCCACTCCATGGGAAGCCCACCCCAACTCCGGGGCATCGGGAATCCTCCGAAATTGATCGCGCCCTCGAGCCCTAACGCCTCGAGCCGGTCGAGCTCCTTGGGACCGACATAGACGACCACGTGACCTTCCCAGGCCTGTCCAGGAGCGATCGTGGCGGTGGCGGTGGCAGCGATCAGCGCCTTGGCGGGGGGCTGCTTATCGTCCTTGACCGCCGGCTCGCCGACTGCCTCCAGCTTGAACCCCGCCGTCTTCGGGATGAGCGCGTGCAGATACCAGATGCTGCCCATGGCTATCCACTGGCCGTTCAGGGTGTGCTGGCCGACGGCGCTGAGGTTCTCGACGCGCTCGATATGGTTATTCACTCGCCAGAGAATCTCGGTGGGGTGCTGTCCCGGGAACTTCTCTGGCTCGCGCCACGATTCCTGAGTGATCCAGGGCAGGCTGACCGTGACGACGCGTGGCGCTCCACCGGGATTTTCGACTCGGATGAACGTGTCTATCGTGTAGTCATCGGCGTAGAATCTCAGCGTTTCACGGATTCGAAGGCCCCGGTACTCCCCGGTGAGGACCAAGTCCGCCGAGGGCCGCTGTGGGCCCAGCGCAACCGCCTCGGGGGACAGGGCCAGAGGGACGACTTCCCGCCCGCTGCTCGCGTCGATCGTCAAGCCCGTCGGGCCGAGACTCCCCACGATGACCATGGGCTTGGCGCCCCGATACCGGAGATTGAATTCCTGGAGCTTTCCCCCCTCGCTGCTCACCACGCTGACGAAACTCGGGGATTCCACCCGCGCAACCCGCTGTGGGGGTCTCGGGCTAGCCTCGGCTTGCGGAGCCACCTCGCTCGGCTTCGGTAGAGCTGGCGGCGGCACCGGCTTGGGCGCAGTCTGGGTCGGCGGCTGTGGTTCCGATGGAGTTTTCTGCGGCGGTTCCGCCGGGCCCAGAAAAAACGTCTGGTATACGACCAGGAGAATAGCCATGAGTACTGCGGCGAGGATTGCGCGCTTCTCCATCGTCAGGCGTATCCGCGTCTGGCGGGTGGGGGTGGGTCATATCCCCCCGGGTGGAACGGGTGGCACCGCAGGAGCCGTCTCACAGCCAGGATCAGACCCCGGCCGGGGCCGTGCTCGACCAGCGCGAGCTGTGCGTATTCCGAGCACGTCGGCACAAAACGGCAGCTCCGGGGCAGCAACGGCGATATTAAAACCTTGTAGCCAACCAGAACCAGTAGAAGCAGATGAACGATCATCGAGTCGGTCGCACTCCCCGCATGCTTCCAAATGCCCGCCGCATCTCACTGATTACCGACGTCATGGCCGCCGTCGCCACGGGAGGTCTCCCGACGATCACGATGGATACTCTGGCGGGAGCTTCGCTTCGAGCCGTCCGGTAGGCCTCGCGCAGCCGGCGCTTGACTCGGTTCCTCGCCACCGCCCCGCGGACTTGACGGCTCACCGTGAACCCCGCGCGCTGGCCCTCGTCGGATTCCGTCTGACGCCACAGCACGACCATCAGAGGCCGATCGACTCGCTTGCCCTTCTGGAAGAGCGCCTGAAACTCGGCGCCGCTGGTCAGCCGTTCACGCCGGGGGAGCCGCCCTGCTACACCGTCAGACGTTTGCGTCCTTTCGCCCGTCGCCGCTTGAGAACCTTGCGGCCTCCCTTGGTCGCCATTCGGGCCCGAAACCCGTGGGTTTTCTTTCGGCGCCGGACGTTCGGCTGAAACGTTCGCTTCATCGAGCTGACTTCCCCTTTCTCCGTCTGCCGTACGTCGGCCGAACCCGGCCAGTGTAGGCATCGGTAATGGGCAAGTCAACCACGCGTTCCTCCTGGAGACGGGCTCCGGCATTGTGCTTGCGACGGACTCCGGCATTGTGTTAAGTTGCGGCCTCGTTACTCTACCGGTTGCGTTAATGTCCTGAGCCAAAGGCGCGTCTCTCCAGTTATCCACATCTGTGGATAACTGTGTGTGTAAGTAGGGGGTTCCGTCTATGCTCGCCAGCCTTTGGGATCGACTCGTCGAGGCCGTCTCCCAGAAAATCCCCGCCGCCGCCGTCGATTCGTGGGTCCGCCCGTGCCGCTTGGTCGCGCTGGAGGGCGACCACGTCCGAATTGGCGCTCCGAACCGCTTCTCGCGCGAGTGGCTCACCCAGCGCTACTTGCCCGCGCTCGAGGCCGCCGCGGCCGAATGTCTCGGCGGCCAGCCCCGCATTTCCGTTGTCATCGATAGCCCGGTCGAGACGGACGATGCGGAATCGGTCGCGCCTCCCCGGAGCTATGGCACCCGCCCTCACCCGACGATCGAGACGCTCAATCCCCGTTACACCTTCGACGCATTCGTCGTCGGCTCGGGCAACCAGTTCGCGCAGGCCGCGAGCCAGGCCGTGGCTGAGCTGCCGTCCCGCGCGTACAACCCCCTGTTTATCTACGGCGGCGTGGGTCTCGGCAAGACGCATCTCCTTCATGCTGTCGGCCACCAGAGCGCCAGGCTCTTCTCGGCGATGGCGGTGGCCTACGTCTCGACCGAGCGCTTCACCAACGAACTGATCAACGCCATCCGCTACGATCGCACGGCCGAGTTCCGCGGCCGGTACCGGACCATCGATCTCCTGCTCATCGACGACATCCAGTTCATCTCGGGCAAGGAGCGGACGCAGGAGGAGTTCTTCCACACCTTCAACGACCTCTACGAGTCTCGGAAGCAGATCGTGGTGTCCAGCGACTGCTCACCCAAAGACATCCCGGACATCGACGAGCGCCTGCGCTCCCGTTTCGAATGGGGCCTCATCGCGGACATCCAGCCCCCAGACTTCGAGACGCGCGTGGCCATCCTCAAGAAGAAGGCGGCCATCGAGCGCGTGCGACTGAGTGACGACGTGGCCTACCTCATCGCCAGCCGGGTGAAGTCGAACATTCGCGAGCTGGAGGGATCGCTCACCCGGATGATCGCCTTCTGCGCCCTCACTGGGCGCGAGATGGGCCTGGACCTCGCCCAAGAGGTGCTGGCTGACCTGTGGGGCGAGGAGGACAAGGTCATCACCATCGAGCAGATCCAGCGCAAGGTTGGCGACTTCTTCGGCATCAAGGTGTCAGAGCTCAAGGCGAAGTCCCGAACGAAGACGGTCGCCTTTCCGCGCCAGGTCGCCATGTACCTCGCGCGGCAACTCACGCATGCCTCACTCGCCGAGATCGGTCGGGCCTTCGGCGGTAAGGACCACACCACGGTGCTGCACGCGGTGGACAAGATCCACGGTCTCCTGCAGGATGATCCCCGACTTCGACGGAGTATCGACGGACTTATCCAAGGCATGACCGTATGATCCCCCGTCACCCACATGCCATCCCCGGAGCGGTCCCCAGACGGACCCTCTCGCGACGCGCGATCCCGCCGGTCGTTTTTTCGTTTCTCAACGATCCACCGCCCCGGCGACTCCTCCTACTACGATTCTCTGTTTCTTTCCCCAAGACATCTGGAGACTCCTATGGAAGTCGTTCTTGAGCGCGATGCCTTCCTCCGCGGCGTCCAGATGGTTCAGAACATCGTCGAGGCTCGCCAAACCTTGCCCATCCTCGCCAACATCCTGCTGGAAACCGAGGACGAGACCGTCCGGGTCACGGCCACGGATCTCGAGGTCGGTGCGCGGGTGTCGGTTCCCGCACGCGTGGGAAGCCACGGCGCCGTCACGGTGAGCGCTCGGAAGATCGCCGAGATCGTGAAGGAACTTCCGGCGGCCGCCATGACCTTGAAGGTCGGCGAGAACGCGACGGTGAGCATTCGGTGTGGAGGCGTCAGCTACCGCCTCATGGGTCTCCCTCCCGACGACTTCCCTCCCGTCGTACCGGCGGCCGCCGCCGCGTGGATTCACGTCGAGGCCAAGGCCATGCGCGAGATGCTCCAGCAGACGAGTTTCGCCATCTCGCACGACGAAAACCGCTACGCCCTGAACGGGGTACTGTTTGTCCTGCAGAGCAAACAGATGCGCCTGGTGGCGACCGATGGACATCGCCTGGCGGTGTCGACCCGGGGGCTCGAGGAGACGGCACCCGCGGTGACGGGGATCGTCCCTCGCAAGGCCGTGGCGGAGATCCTGCGCGTGCTCGGCAGTGGCGAAGACGTGCAGATCGCCATCACCGAGAACCAGTTCGTGTTGCAGATGCCGAACTTCGTGATGACCGCGCGCCTCATCGAGGGCCAGTTCCCGAACTACGAGGCGGTGATGCCGCGGGCGCATCCGGGCAAGCTGCACTTGGTGCGTTCAGCCTTTCAGGGTGTCCTTCGTCGGGTCGCGGTGATTGCCGAGGAGCGCAACAAGCCGGTCCGGATGACATTGACTCCGGCCTCGCTCAAGATCTCGGCGTCGAGCCAGGAACTGGGTGAAGCCGAGGAGTCGCTCGACGTCGACTATGCGGGCCAAGAAGTCATCATGGGCTTCAACTCTCGCTACTTGCTCGATGCGCTCTCGGCGGTCGAGAAGGATCCCGTCATCTTCGAGTTCAAGGACGGTTTGAGCCCCGGCGTGATCAAAAGCGTCGAGGACGACAGCTATTGCTGTGTTATAATGCCTATGCGGATCTAACACTATTTTTAGTCATAAGAAACAGAGGTTTAGAGAGGGTGCACATTGGCTGGATTCAGCTCCTTGACTATCGAAACTACTGCACCCTGAGCTACTCTCCAAAGCCGCGGCTCAACCTGGTCGCGGGAGCCAACGCGCAAGGAAAGACCAACCTCCTCGAGGCTCTGGGCCTTCTCCTGACTGGACGTTCTTTCCGGACTTTTCGGCTGGGTGAGATCCCGCGCTGGGGCAGCGAGTCGGCGTCGCTGGCCGGCGAGCTTCGCCGGTTGGAAGGTGTCTCGACCCTGAGGCGGACGATAGCGAGGAACAATGGAGGAAAGTGGAGAGTGGCCGGAGAGTCGTGCGCATGGGCTCGGGCCATCGCGTTTGGATGGCAGGATCTCGCCATCGTGAACGGGGCGCCCGGAGCCAGACGCGACTTCGTGGACGGGTTCGCTGGCCGTCTCTATCCGACGCATCTCACCACGTTGGTCCGTTATCGCCAGGTGTTGGCACGTCGAAACAGGCTGCTGCAGGACCCATCCGGGCCCGGGAGTCATGATCGGCTCGCCCCCTGGAATGAACAGCTGGCCACGGCTGGCTTGGAGCTGATGGATCGCCGGCGGCGCGCAGTGGCCGCCCTTCAAGGGGAGCTGGCCCGCGTCTATCCCGCGCTCGCCGGAACGATGGAGAAAGTCGAACTGCGCTATCGCGCATCCATTGGCGAGGCCGAAGATCAGCCGAGCTTCCTGGACGCGCTCGAACGCGCATACCGCCAGGAACTTCGGCGGAGACAGACCTTGGTTGGTCCCCATCGCGACGATTTGGCGCTCGAGCTGGATGGGGTCGACGTGCGCACCTTTGCCTCGCGGGGCCGCCAGCGGCTTCTGGCCCTCTCGCTGCGTCTCGCCGAAGTGCTGCCCGTCACCGAGGCCGCTGGAACACCGCCCATCCTGCTCCTCGACGACGCGTTGTCCGAGCTCGATCCGGGTGTCCGTGCGAACGTCCTCCGGGAGGTCGAGGGCGCCGAGCAGGTGTTCCTCACCGCGCCGGACCGCGTGGACGCGCCCCGGGCAGCGCGCTGGGAAGTGAGGGAGGGAGGGATCGTTGCTGCATGAGTGCTGAGACCTACACGGCGAGCGACATCAAGGTCCTCGAGGGGCTCGAGGCCGTCCGGAAGCGCCCCGCCATGTACATCGGGGACACCGCATCCTACGGGCTTCACCACCTCGTCTACGAAGTCGTCGACAATGCCGTCGACGAAGCGCTCGCCGGCTACTGCGACAGCATCAAGGTGATCCTCCACTCCGATGGCTCCTGCTCGGTCGGCGACAATGGCCGCGGCATTCCCGTCGATCTCCACAAGGAGAGCGGGAAAGCGGCGGCGGAGGTGGTCCTCACCGTCCTGCACGCGGGCGGCAAGTTCGAGCACTCCGCGTATAAGGTGTCGGGCGGCCTCCATGGCGTCGGCGTCTCGGTGGTCAACGCGCTCAGCGAGTGGCTGGACGTGGAGATCCGCCGCAACGGAAAGGTGTGGACCCAGCGCTACGAGAAGGGCGGCGTGCCGACCGGTCCGCTGACCGCCGGGGAGAAGACCCAGAAGCACGGGACGATCATCCGGTTCAAGCCGGACCCCACGATTTTCGAGGAGACGTCGTTCTCCTTCGACACGCTGTCCAACCGCCTGCGCGAGCTGGCCTTCCTGAACCGCGGGCTGAAGATCGTCATCGAGGACGAGCGCGACGAGCGCAGCCACACGTTCCTCTACAAGGGCGGCATCGTCGAGTTCGTCAAGCACCTGAATCAGAACAAGACGTCCGTCCACCCGAAAGTCCTCTACTTCGAGGGCAAGCGCGGCGACATCGAGGTGGAGGTCGCGCTGCAGTTCAACGACGGCTACCAGGAGAACGTGTTCTCCTTCGCCAACAACATCAACACGCGCGAGGGGGGCACCCATCTGACCGGCTTCCGGGCGGCCCTCACCAGCCGCATTGCCAGCTACGCCGAGGCCAACGGCTTTTTCAAAAGCTTCAAGAGCGGGATCAGCGGCGACGACGTGCGCGAGGGATTGACGGCCGTCGTCTCCGTTCGCCTGCCCGAGCCGCAGTTCGAGGGACAGACCAAGGCCAAGCTCGGCAATAGCGACCTCCGTGGGCTGGTCCAGCAGATCGTCAACGACAAGCTCGCCGAGAGCTTCGAGGAAGACCCCACCACCGCACGCAAGATCGCCGACAAGTGCGTGCGGGCGGCGCAGGCGCGCGAAGCGGCGCGCAAGGCGCGCGACCTGTCCCGCAAGGGCGGGCGCGACGACGAGGGCCTCTCCGCCAAGCTGGCCGACTGCTCCGAGCGCGACGCGCAGTACCGGGAGCTGTTCTTGGTGGAGGGTGACTCCGCCGGTGGCTCCGCCAAGCAGGGGCGCGATCGACGGACCCAGGCCGTGCTGCCGCTGCGCGGCAAGATCATCAACTCCGAGAAGGCCCGCTACGACAAGGTGCTATCCCACAACGAAATCAGGCTCCTCATCTCGGCCATGGGCACGGGCATCGGGACGGACGAGTTCGATCTCGGCAAGCTTCGGTATCACAAGGTCATCTTGATGACGGATGCCGACGTGGACGGCGCTCACATTCGAACCTTGCTCCTGACGTTCTTCTTCCGCCACATGATGCAGGTGATCGACGGCGGGCACCTCTACATTGCCCAGCCGCCGCTGTTCAAGGTCAAGAAGGGCCGCACCGAGAAGTACCTGATGAGCGAGCGGGAGTTCGAGGAGTTCTTCCTCTCGGCCTGGGTGGAGAGCGCGGCGGTGAAAGTGCCGGGGACCAAGCAGCCTCTGGCCGGCGATGCGTTGCTGGAGCTGCTGCGCCAGGTGTCCGAGTACCGCGCGCTGTTCGGAAAGCTTTGCCGGCGTGGCGTGCCTGCGCCGATTTTGGCGGAGCTGCTCCGCCAGAAGTTCCGCGGAACCAAGCGGGGCGTGGGTCACGACGAGATCGGCGAGGCCGTGCTGGCCGCCGCGGCGGCCGTGAACGGGAACGATCTCTCGGTACAACCGGGGGAGCCTCCTGCCGGCCACACCATCCTCATTGCCGGCCCCCCCAGCATCACGTTCAGTACTGACCTCTTCAAGTCGGCGGACTACAGCACCCTCCTAGAAATTTGGGAGAAGGTGGGAGCGGCCGCCAAGGGCCCCACCGCCATCATCGAGGACGGCAAGGAATTGCCAGTGGCGGGCCTGGACGAGTTGCACCGACAAGCCCTGGAGCGCTCCAAGGAAGGGGCGGCGTTCCAGCGCTACAAAGGCCTGGGCGAGATGAATCCCGAGCAGCTCTGGGAAACCACGATGAACCCGGAGACGCGGACCCTTCTCAAGGTCACCGCGGAGGACGCGGTGGCGGCCGACGAGATGTTCACTGTGCTCATGGGCGACGCCGTGGAGCCGCGACGCGAGTTCATCGAGCGAAACGCCCTGGACGTCGTCAACCTCGATGTGTAACTTCGGGTCGCCAACTTCGGTGTTTAGCCTCGGAGGGGGGTTTTTCTCCTTCCGACGCCGTGCGGCCGACCCGCGGTCGTCGGGCATGGGCTTTGCCCGCGCCATCCTTCTGGGGGGAGGTTTCGGAAGGGGGGCGCCGCCCCCTCCCGAGCGTGAGATCGATGCCTAACGAGCGCCAGGTCCCGGTCCCGATCGAAGAGGAGATGCGGAAGTCCTACCTGGACTACGCCATGTCCGTCATCGTGGGCCGTGCCCTGCCGGACATCCGGGACGGGCTCAAGCCCGTCCACCGCCGCGTGCTCTTCGCCATGCAAGAGCTGGGGCTGACCTGGAACCGCCCCTACAAGAAGGCGGCGCGTGTGGTGGGCGAGGTGCTCGGAAAGTACCATCCCCACGGCGATTCTCCGGTGTACGAGGCGCTTGTTCGCATGGTGCAGGAATTCTCCCTGCGCTATCCGCTGGTGGACGGGCAGGGAAACTTCGGTTCCATCGACGGCGATCCGCCGGCGGCCATGCGCTATACGGAGGCCCGGCTCGCCAAGATCGCCCACGAGATGTTGCAGGACATCGACAAGGAGACCGTCGACTTCCTCCCGAACTTCGACGAGTCGCTCCAGGAGCCGATCGTCCTGCCTACGCGCGTCCCAAATCTCTTGATCAATGGCTCGTCGGGCATCGCGGTGGGCATGGCCACCAACATCCCGCCGCACAACCTCACCGAGGTCGTCGATGGCCTCGTCATGCTGGTGGACAACGCGGAGACGCCGCTCGAGAAGTTGATGAAGGTGGTGACGGGGCCTGACTTCCCGACCGCCGCGTACATCTACGGGGTCTCCGGCATTCGCGAGGCCTATACCACGGGGCGCGGCACCATCACCCTGCGCGCCAAGGCGCACGCCGAGAAGCTGCGCGGCGGCCGCGAGGCCATCATCATCACGGAGCTGCCGTACCAGGTGAACAAGGCGAGCCTCATCGAGAAGATCTCCGAGCTGTCGCGCGAGCGAAAGATCGACGGGATCTCGGAGATCCGCGACGAGACCAACCGCGAGGGCATTCGCGTGGTGATGGAGCTGGGACGCGGAGAGATCCCCCAGATCATCCTCAACCAGCTCTACAAGCACACGCAGATGCAGACGACGTTCGGCATCATCATGCTGGCGCTCGTCGATCGCCGGCCCCAGATCGTGAATCTCAAGCAGATGCTGGAGGCCTTCATCCGCTTCCGGCGCGAGATCGTCACCCGGCGCACGCGCTACGACCTGGCCCGGGCCGAGGAGCGGGCCCACATCTTGGCCGGGCTCCGCAAGGCCGTCGAGCAGCTCGACCTCGTCATCCGGATCATCCGAGGGGCCGCCAACGCCGAGGCCGCCCGCGACACCCTCATGAGCCGGCTGGACCTGACCGAGATCCAGGCCAAGGCCATCCTCGACATGCAGCTGCGCCGCCTGGCCGCCCTCGAGCGGCAGAAGATCGTGGAGGAGCACGAGCAGGTATTGAAGCTCATCGGGGAGCTGCAGGGCATCCTCGCCTCCGAGAGCAAGCTGATGGGCCTGATCCGCGGCGAGCTGCTCGCCATCAAGGAAGAATACGGGGACGGGCGGCGCACGGAGATCCTCGCCGAGACGACCGAGCTCACGATCGAGGACCTGCTCGCCGATGAGGAGATGGTGGTCTCCATCACCCGGTCGGGCTACATCAAGCGCACGCACGTCGAGGCCTATCGCAGCCAGCGGCGCGGGGGCAAAGGCGTAACGGGCATGGAGACCAAGGAGGAGGACGTGGTGGAGGACCTCTTCGTGGCCTCCACCCACTCGTCTCTCCTGTTCTTCACCAACCTCGGCAAGGTGCACTGGCTGAAGGTGCACGAGATCCCCGAGGGCGGACGCCAGGCCAAAGGCAAAGCCATGGTCAACCTGCTCTCCCTGGGCGACGGCGAGCGCGTGGCGACCTGTGTTCCCGTGCGCGACTTTGCGTCGGGCGGCTACATCCTCTTCGTGACGCGACAGGGCAAGGTGAAGAAGACGGAGCTGGAAGCCTATTCGCATCCGCGCGCCGGCGGCATCCAGGCCATCGGTCTGGAGGACCGCGACCAGGTCATCAAGGCCCTGCGCACCGACGGCCAGCGCGAGGTCATGATCGCCACCAAGGCCGGGATGATCATCCGCTTCGCGGAGGACGAGGCCCGGCCCATGGGGCGCACCGCGGCCGGCGTCCGTGGCATCGAGCTGGAGAACGACGACGAGGTCATCGCCGCCGACGTGGTCCAGGAAGGCGTGCTCACCCTCACGGTGACCGAGCGGGGCTACGGCAAGCGCACGCCGCTCGAGGAGTACCGCCTGCAAGGGCGCGCGGGGAAGGGGATCATCGACATCAAGACGGGCGGGCGCAACGGCAACGTGGTCAGCATGCTCCAGGTGCGCCCGGGCGACGACATCCTCGTCATCACCACCAAGGGCAAGATCATCCGCGTCCACGCAGATGACGTCTCCTCCCAGGGCCGCAACACCATGGGGGTCCGGATCATCGACCTCGAGCCGGATGACCGCGTGGGATCGGTGGCTCGCGTGCAGGCCGAGCAGGCACCCGCCGAAACCGTGTAGCCCACGTGCTCGACCTCAGGCTCATCCGGGAACGTCCCGAGGAGGTCGAGCGCGGCCTGGCGAACAAAGGCGGCGCCGAGCACGTCCGCGAGATCCTCGCCATCGACGGCGAGCGCCGCCGCCTGCTGCGCGAGACCGAGGAGCTCAAAGCCCTCCGCAACCGCGCCTCGGAGACCATCGGACAGGCCAAGCGGCGCGGCGAGGATGCCTCGGCCGAGATGGCGCGGATGCGCGAGGTCGCCGACCGCATCAAGAGCCTCGACGGCGAGGTGGCCGCGCTGGACGAGCGCATCCAGGAGCTGCTCGCCCAGGTGCCGAATCTGCCGCACCCGTCCGTTCCTCCCGGTGAGAGCGATGCCGACAACCGCGAGGTTCGCCGGTGGGGCGCACCGCGCGACTTTCCGTTCACGCCAAAGCCGCACGAGGAGATCGGCGCCGCGCTGGGGCTGCTCGACATCGAGCGGGCGGTCAAGATCGCCAAGACGCGCTTCGCCGTGATGTGGGGTCCGCTGGCTCGGCTGTCGCGCGCCATCGCCCAGTTCATGCTCGACGTGCATACGCGCGAGCACGGGTACACCGAGCTGTGGCTCCCGCACCTCGTGAGCGGCGACACCATGCTGCGGGCCGGGCAACTCCCCAAGTTCGAAGAGGGGCTGTTCAAGACCATCGAGGCCGACGAGAACCGTACGCTCTACCTGATTCCGACTTCCGAGGTTCCGCTTACCGCGCTCCACAGCGGTGAGATCCTGTCCGAGCGCATGCTGCCCCTGCGCTACACCGCCTTCACGCCGTGCTATCGGCGCGAGGCCGGTACCTACGGCAAGGACATGAAAGGCATCTACCGGCAACACCAGTTCGACAAGGTCGAGCTGGTGAAGATCGCCACGGCTGACCAGTCGTACGCCGAGCTGGAGGCCCTGGTCGGCGAGGCGGAGGAGGTTCTGCGCCGACTCGACCTACCGTACCGCGTGGTCGAGCGCTGCGCAGGCGACCTCGGGTTCAGCGCCGCCAAGGGCTACGACCTCGAGGTGTGGCGACCGTCGATCGGCCGATATACCGAGATCTCGTCGTGCTCGAACTACGCGGACTTCGGGGGGCGGCGCATGGATCTCCGCTATCGCCCGGAGGGTGGCCGGCGCCTCGAGTACTGCCACACGCTGAACGGTTCGGGCCTGGCGGTGGGCCGGACGATCATCGCCGTCCTGGAGAACTACCAGGAGGCCGACGGGACCGTGGCGCTCCCTCCCGCGCTCCGCTCATACATGGACGGCGTCGAGCGCCTCGTTCCGCGAGGCTGAGCGACCGTTGAGATGGGAGGCCTCGACAGGGCCCCCCAAACCCCCCGCGCTCGTCGCGCCCCGGGGAACCCGGGACGCTCCTCGATCCGCGCTGAGCGACCGTTGAGATGGGAGGCCTCGACAGGGCCCCCAAGCCCCCCGCGCTCGTCGCGCCCCGGGGAACCCGGGACGCTCCTCGATCCGCCACGCTCGCAGCCCAGCGCGTTCAGCGCGCGCCGGGCGCGTGTGCTAGTCTCCGGCCACGGTGGCGCCACCGCATGGCGCCCCGAATCGCCCAGGAGGGTGCCGGCCATGGCGGAGACGGTTCGTCGCATCGAGTACTTCTACGTCCAGGCGCCCAACAAACCCGGAGTCGGGGCGAGCCTGCTCGCTGAGCTCAAGACCGCCGGGGTGAATCTCAAGGCCTTCTCCGGCTTTCCCAGCGGACGGGGCGCCCAGCTCGACTTCGTTCCCGAGGATCCGGCCGCCTTCCGGGCGGCCGCCCGGAAGGCCAAGTGGAAGCTCGTCGGGCCCAAGCGAGCGTTTCTGATCGAAGGCGACGATCGACCGGGCGCGCTGGTCGACCTCCTGGCAAAGCTCGCCGAGGCCAAGATCAACGTCACGGCGAGCGATGCGGTGTGCGCCGGCGCCGGTCGTTTCGGCGCGATCCTCTGGGTGGCCCCGAAGGACGTCGCCCGCGCGGCGAAGGTGCTCGGGGCGAGCTGACGCCGCGACGCGCGGACACCCTACGCGGCCCGCCCACCTCGCGGGGCAGCCGCGTCAGGGCTCATTGCATCTTAGTGTAGGTGGGCTCGCCGGTGTAGAGGCTGCCCGAGCTGATGAAGAAGAAATACGGCTCGGGCAGGGTGGGACGGTACTCCTGCGCCTCGCGCTGCTTGATGCAATACTCCTCGCGATACACCACGTCTTGCGCCGCGTCCCCTAAATACCAGAAGGGGATCTGGATGACCCCGCACTTGACCAACTCCTGTGAGGGCGGACGCTCGAACCGCATGTAGGCGCAGCCGCCTGCCGCAAGGGCAATCAGCGCGAGAACCACCAGGCGCTTCGTCACTCGACACCTCCCTGGAGGGTACCTCTCCGACACCCGGGCCATCATTCTAGCGGGCAGGGCATTCGGTTGGCGAGCCGAGACTCGCGGACGTCGGCCAGTCGCGCCGTCCTCGCCGGTTCTACGGTGTTTCAGATCGATCCAGCCGGTGTCATTGCGTTATGTCCGTTGGCGGCAGGGTGACACTCTGCGGCCCTACCTCCGAGGCTGCCTCGCAAGTTCGCCACGGCAGTTCCGATCTAACCAACTGTATTTTTTGAGATCATTAGAATGACGGGTTCATCGTCTGCCGTTGGCACGTTTTTGGCCTGCCCGCCCTCGGACTTGTGACCGCGTACCGACTACAACGCCAGGCCGTGATGGGGCATCGTCGTGCGACCAACCAGTCTGCTGAGCGGGCAGGAAATGGCAATACGACAGACATGATCACAGCCGGCACGGACCCTCTCATGCTGAGTCACCAACGCTGGCTGCTCCCCACGCCAGCGTTGCGCCATTACCGAACGCTCCCAGGTGCTGCGCCGTCACTGGGCCTGTTCCTCGACTGGTTCAGATCCAGGCGGAACACAACCGCGGGGAGCTCGCCCTGAAGAGCTCCGAGTTCCTCACTTGCCCATCGAACTCGCGCTCTATCACACCACTCGGCGAGCTTTTCGACGGGGCAGGGAGGTGGACACGTAGATCGGTCATCGTGAACAGGTGAGCTGGCCAAGCGGGTGTTTGGCACTCCCGCGCGCTTCTTCCCAGAAATTGCAGGAGGCGGAGGTCGTCGAGTTGCCCCGCTGAGGATTCCGGACTCTCGGCCGCGTGGGGCGTCGGGATCCTGAGATACCCGCTACCCGCGGGGGTCGGCGCACTGACGGGCGCAATCGGCGTCCAGTTGGGTCGAGGACAAGCGCGTAGGGCGGTGCCACGGAGGAGAGTGGAATCAATGCAGACACGTTCGATCGTGCAGACCATGACCGCATTGGCCTTCGTGCTGATACTCGCCCCCTCGGCGTTTGCACAACCGACGGTCACGGTGAACCTGATCGCGACCCCGACGACCGTACAGCCGGGAGGGTCGTCGACGCTCACCTGGTGGTCGACCAACGCGACGAGCTGTACGGCGTCCAACGTGGGGGCCGAAGGGAGCACGTGGTCAGGGCCCAAGCCGATCAACTGGGCCGAAGTACGAGGCCCCCTCACCGCGACGGCGACCTACTCGCTGGCCTGTACGGGACCAGGGGGCACGGCGAGTCAGTCCGTCACCATCACCGTCACGGGGGGTATCACCCTCACGGAGAGTCCCTCGGCTCCCACGGTGAGCCTGACGGCGACCCCGGCGACGATCAATGCGGGCCAGTCGACAACGCTGGCGTGGTCCTCCACGAACGCCACGAGCTGCACGGCCAGCGGTGGGTGGAGTGGCGCGCAGCCGCTGACGGGTGAGTTAATCGTATTGACCGCATCGACGGCAACCTACACGCTGACCTGCACGGGGGCGGGGGGATCGACGGCGAGGTCCGTGACCGTCACGGTGACCGGCGGACCGGCGCAGCTCACGCTGAGTTGGGTCGATAACGCGGGCGGGACTGCCCTCTTCAAGATCGAGCGCAAGACGGGAGTGTCGGGGACGTATGCGCAGATCGCGACGACGGGTCCCGGAGCGATCGGCTACGTGGACGCTACGACCGCCACAGGCACCACCTATTGCTACCGCGTGCGCGCCTCGAACGCCAACGGAGACTCGGACTACTCCAACGAGGCGTGTGGAACTCGTTGACCCCGTGGGGCGACGTCGAAGGAGGGATCTGTCAATCACAGTCGTGGCCGCGAATCTAGTCGCGGGCCGAGCCCAGCCATGTCGAGAAACTTCGACTTGAAGTGAGGGCACTCACGCGGTCTAGCCGCGGTATGCTGTTCCTCCGCCCCTCACGTTGTCCCCCTCGCTCTCGCGCGGCGATTTCAGCCGGGAACGGGCGACAGGACTTACCAGAACGCGCGTGTCCGGGCGTGCCACTTGGCGAGGCTCATGAAAAGGGCGGCGAACGCCATCTGAAATCCCAAGGTGATCGCGGTCGCTGACGGGATGGCGACACGCATCATCACGAACGGGTCGAGGTTCCGCCCGTCTGCGCTGCTCGTCCTCCTTCAACAGCGCCTGCAGCGACGTCGAGTCGCTTGTCGCGATGGTGGCATGTCCGGCGCCGGGGTATCGAAAGGGGCCATCGACAATCCTCCAGGCGTCGGCGAAGGGTTCAACACCCCGATCAACGTCGGGCAGACACTCTTCGGGCCAGTCGATGTTCCACAGGGCGCTATCGCCATGGGTTGATCAGGTCACGCGGCAAGAGGGCGGGTGGTGAGGTGGAGCGAGTAGGGGCGCGTCATCGACAGCACGGAGTAGAACACCCTCAGATCGAGGAACAGCGCGGCGCGGAAAGCACCTCGACCCCGATGGGCAAGCCCGACAAGCCCGACAAGGCCGACAGGTCGATCGTGGATGCGAAGTTCAGGGTGCGGTGGCGCAGCTCGAGCTCGCAAGGTATCGGCGTAGCCCGACGACGAGGGGCTCGAGGCTGGCGAAGGCGTGCAGGAACCGGATCACCAGGACGCGATCGTTGAGGCGTCCGACGCTACTTCACCTCGACCAGCTCACGAGCCTCGAGGCGCTCCAGTTGCCGGCGCCAGTCGAGGCCATACTCGCGCGTGTGCGACGTGTTGGGCCTGTACGCGGCACCCCGCAGGTCCTCGACAAAAGCGGTCGGGAAGGCGGCAGGATCGATGAAGAACGCGTTGATCCCGTTGCTGTCGATCGTGACGAAGCGGTATCCCGCGCGCGAGAAGAGATGGCGCCACGCCGAGATCTGACCCATTCGCTCGGTTTCATACAGCGCCGGCGAAGCAGTCGTCAAGCGCGAACCGGGCGCTGTCGGAGCGCATGATCGACCGTTCTCACATGAAATGACTTGACCGCTCCCAGCGGGGCCCCGGGTGGTCGCGGGGAGCGCGCACCATTGCCTGCGTGCGGTGGCGCTACGAGCACTATGGCTATGAGGGCCTGCTCGATCGCCCCCGGTGGATTCCCCTCACCGGGCCGGGTGCCGGTGCGGGAGCGCAGCGGATCTTCCGGCTATATCGGGAGCGCTAGGCCGGGTTCGATGTGGGGTACTTCTGCCAGATCGTCTGCCGCGAACCTCGGCCACCTTCTCGTACACGCTGGTCAAGTTGGCCCTACGGGGGATGGAGCTCTGGCCAAGGGCCGCCCGCGCCGGCGCCGCAGCCGTGCTTGGCGAACTGCTCCACTTCGACGGCAGCGTGACCGCCCCTAGAGATGCTGACGACAGCTGCTGTCCGCGGTTGGTGCGATCTGCCCGATCGACAGCCGGCACGCTGCTGACCACGACACGCTTGGCAGAGCCCGCAGCGTCTAACCAAATAGTCCGGGTGGGGCGGCGCCAGCGGTCCCCGGGGCGACGCCGCCGGCAGTAGACAGTAGCGCCCGGGTGACATCGCGCTCCCAGCGATCATTCTCGCGAGTCTCATCGCACCCGCCGTCTTCGAGGGCGACGCCTGCCGATCAAGACGCTGCAGGGAGGTCATGTAGAACGCCGACGAGATGCGCCTCGATGCGGCCTAACTGCCTGTTTTTCAAGTTCTTCACGGGACCAGGCCCAGCTAGCCTTGCCCATTTGACATATTTCTTGCTGTTGGTGTCCGGATTTGGGTAGGAACCGACGATTTACCAGTCAATGATGTGGAGTACCGTACGACTAACCAATGGCGCGGGGTCGCTATGCGCCGCGCACGATCACGGCGCAGGGTGGCATGTCGGCCCCGCGCTGGGCCACCACCCCCATCGGCTGCTGCGCGCGCATCCTCAGAACCTCCCGACTGACCTCGCTCCTAGCGGGCAATCTTCCGGCCGAGTGCGGATATCTGCTGCAGAAAGCGTTTCAGTTCCTCTGGATCTATCGCTCTCCCAACGTCGGCGGGCGGTTTCTCGCCCGATGGTTCACCCCAGAGGTGCGCGCGCACTCCTTCCCGAGTGTCCAAGTGTATGTCCGGCCAGCCGACGTCCGTCGAGCTGCTCCGCTGAGGCGGAAGACCGGCCCGCCGGACGGAAGCGATCGGCGTTCGGAGGCGGGGGTCAAGGATAACCGTGGAGGGTGCCGGCACGTAGGAGAGAGGGAGTCATGCGAGAGCGTTCGATTGTCCAGATACTGACCACAGTGGCTTTCGTGCTTCTCTTCGTGCCCCTCTCGTTTGCCCAGACGGCGATCACGATGGGCGAGACGGCGATCCTGAACAGCGGCGACAACGGCAAAAGAAATCTGCTCCTCGCTCAGCAGGCCACGCTCGCTCAGGCGGCGACCCTCCAGAGCTTCTCCTTTTATGTGACGAGGAGCGCGGGGCAACTGCGCCTCGGGATTTATGACGCCAGTGGTCCCGACGGAGGGCCGGGGATCAAGAAAGGCGAGACCGCCGCCTTCAATCCCGTCGTCGGGTGGAACACGCGCTCGGTGACCACGCCGGTGTTGTTGGCGGCAGGAACCTATTGGTTAGCCTACTTCCCGTCCGGCAACACGCTGGCCTTCCGCAAGGAGTCGACCGGCAGTGCGCGATACTACAGCCGCACCTTCGGTGCGATGCCGACGACGTTCTCGACGTCGCCGACTGCGGAGGAGGTGCACTGGTCACTCTATGCGACACTGACCCAGTCGGAGGGGCAACCCGCGCCGACGGTGAGCCTTGTCGCGAGCACGACGCGTGTAGCACCGGGCGGGTCGTCGACCTTGACGTGGTCGTCGACCGACGCGACGAGCTGCACGGCGTCCAACGTGGGGGCCGAAGGGAGCACTTGGTCAGGGCCCAAGCCGACCAGCGGGTCCGATGTACGGGGCCCTCTCACCGCGACGGCGACCTACTCGCTGGCCTGTACCGGGCCGGGGGGTACGGCCAGTCAGGCCGTCACCATCACCGTCAGCAGTAACCCGACGCCGGATCCCACGCTGAGCCTGAGCGCAAACCCGACGACGGTGCCATCAGGGGGGTCGTCGACCTTGACGTGGTCGTCGACCAACGCGACGAGTTGCACCGCGTCCAACGTGGGGGCGGAAGGGGGCACGTGGGCCGGGCCGAAGCCGACCAGCGGCTCGGACGTCCGCGGCCCCCTGACAGCGACGGCGACTTACTCGCTGGCCTGCACGGGGCCGGGTGGCACGGCAAGTCGGAGCGTCACGATCACCGTCACTTCCGCCCCGGTTCCCACCGTGAGCCTGACGGCGACGCCCACAACTATCGCGGCGGGTCAATCGACCACGCTGGCCTGGTCCTCCACGAACGCCGCTAGCTGCACGGCCACCGGTGGCTGGAGTGGTGCGCAGCCGCTTTCCGGGGAGTTGGTTGTGTTGACGGCATCCACCGCAACCTACACGTTGACCTGCGCTGGGGCAGGAGGATCGGCGGCGAAATCGGTGACGGTCACGGTCATAGGCGGGCCAGCGCGGCTCACTCTGACCTGGGTGGACAATGCCGCCGGGACCGCAATCTTCAAGATTGAGCGCAAGACCCAAGCCGCCGGGACGTACGCGCAGATCGCGACGACGGGCGCCGGGGCCGTCGAGTACGTCGATGCGACGCCCGCCACGGGCACCACGTACTGCTATCGCGTGCGCGCCTCGAGCGCCAACGGGGACTCGGACTATTCAAACGAGGCGTGTGCGACGCCGTGACGCCCGTAGATGCGTGCCCCCAGGTGCGGCACTCGGTTAGGGGCTGCTCCGGAGGCGGCGGTAATGGTATTGCAAAACATTCGTCGCATCTGGCCCGGGGGGGGGGAGCCTCAATCACTGGCTTCATATGGGCGACCCTGAGTGGCTCTCCTTGGGCGACCGTTGACACACGCCGTGCACGTTCGGGTCGGGTGCCGGACGGCCAGCGCCCGGGCGTCCCCCCTCCTCCGCGTCGCGGCAGAGTGCTGCCACGTGAGGCCCAGCGTGGCGAGGTTGCACGCTCGGTGGGGCGTGCTCGCCAATGCCTGTCGGTGCGCTCCACGATCACTTCGAGGCGGCGAGCAATCTCTCGATCGCCTCCTCCAACGCGGCGAATGGTTGGGCGCCCCGGATGGCGGTGACCGCGGTGATCGTTTCGCCCTTGGGCTCGGTAAGCCCCAGGAAGAATGACGGCGTACCTCGGACCCCGGCGCGCTCGCCCTCGGCATGAGCCTCGCGAACTCGAGCAGCGTACTTCCCGCTCTCGACGCACTGTCTGAAAGCCTGGGAGTCCAGGCCGAGCGCCTGGGCATGCAGCACGAGGTCGTCGGAGCCCAGGGCGCGAGGGTTCGCAAAGAGCCGCTCGTGCATCTCCCAGTACCTCCCGCCTTCCGAGGCGCAGTGCGCCGCCTCGGCCGCCTTTGCGGCGGCGGGATGGATCGACTGCAACGGAAAATCTCACACTACGTACTTCAACTTCCCCGTCTTGATGTACGCCTCCTGTAGCCGAGGCATGGTGTCTCGCTGATGCCGCGCACAGAAGGCGCACTGGTAATCGGTGAACTCCACCAGGGTCAGGCGGGCATCGGCCGCGCCCTTGGAGGGACCATCGCCGATGCTGAGGACGACCGTCCGCGCCTCGACGGAGGCGGGGGCGGAGCGCTGTCGCAGCAGACCCTTGATCTCCTGGAGTTCACGCTGCGTCGCCTCGAGTTCCTTCTTGAGCTTCGTGACGTCCCCCTGTAGCGTCGTGAGATCCGGCGCCTGCGCCGGGGAGAGCGGCGGTGCGGCCAGCACGAGGAGTACAGCCGCCACGACGATCCCGACCACGCGGTGCGCCCTCGTTACAGGCTCCCGACCGTGCTCGTCAATGGCCCGATCGGTCATGGCACAACCGTGAAGCCGCTGGGGAGAAGCCCTGAGCCAACTCGCACGTCCCATACTGGATCCTTTCCGGGCTTTCCCTTCTTGACCGTGACCGTCGCCTAGATCGTGGTGCCGTCCGGAGAGACGACGACGTTCCCCGCCGTTGGGGGGCGGGCCCGATCCGCCCTCGAAGCTGACGCCCATTTCCGGGGCGAAGCCGGAGCCGGTGATGGTGACCGGGAGGATCGAGCCGACGGCGGCGCGATGGTGGACACGATCACGCCGCCACCGGGAATATCACAGCCCGAGCCGTCGAGGACGGTGATCGTGAAACGTTCGACGTCGATGCGCAACAGCGAGGAGGCGAAGTTGTCGCTGTTGTCGGTCCACCCGCCCTGGTCGGCACCGCTCGTGTCGAAGATCCTCGAGTCCCGAAACGCGGCGCTTGCCGATCGCCGGATCCATCATGGCAGCAGCACGGTGAACGCGTCCACCAGGACGCCCGACCCGACCCGCACGTCCCAGACCCGATCACCCTTGCCCCCTCCGCTCTTCACCGTCACGTTCGCCGTGATCGTGTTGGCGTCCTGGACGACGACGTTGCTGGCCGTGGGACGCGGTCCCGACCCGTTCTCGAAGCTGACCTGCATGCCCTGGGTGAAGCCAGAGCCCGTGATGGTCACCAGGGTGACCGAGCCACGCGGGGCCGTGACGGGTGCGATGGCGTCCACGATCACCTCAGTCGCGGGCCCATCGCAGCCGGTGTTGTCAAGAACTGTGACGCTCGAATTGGTGACGTTGATGCGGAGGAGCACACAGGAGGTGTTGTCCCCATCGTTGGTCTCGATGAGCCGCTTCTTCGGGTCGATCTCGATGGTCAGCTTGTAGTCGCCGCTTGGATTGCCCGTGAAGTCGACGAGCTGGCCCGCAAGTTGACGTCCGTACGTGTCTCCCCAGCCCACCGACATCCCCTGGATCGCTGGGCCACAGGTGGTGTAGACG
>JBKPAK010000292.1:0-37618 GCA_046726415.1 Candidatus Methylomirabilota bacterium | reverse complement strand
CACGATCAGGAGCACGGGCTGGCGCGTGGCCGCTGGAGCAGCAGCGCCACCACCGTCTCGAGCGTTCGCTGGCGCTGTCGATCGGGGCTCATGGCCCGCGGCGGATAGCGGGTCTCCGGCGTTGACAGCGTCAAGAGCGGGGCGAGGATCGGCACCGCGTCGGCTGGGGGTAAGCCGGTCGTGCGGAGCATTTCCTCCAGGGCGAGGAGGCGCACCTCCGGGGACGAGTGCCGGTCCGCCTTCGCCGCCGAGATCATTGGCCGGAACGGTTCGGCGGAGATCCGGGACCGCTGGATCCCGCCGACGACGCGCGGCGAGACCGTCATCGCCCTGGCCCTCACCGAGCCCAGCGCCGGCTCGGATGCGGCCCGCCTGGCGTGCCGGGCCGAGCGGGACGGCGCCGGCTATGTCTTGGTGGGCGAGAAGTCCGGAATCAGCCTCGGGATGGTGGCGCAAGCCGCGATCGTCTTCGCCCGGACCGATCCCGGCCCCCGCGCGCGGGGGATCAGTGCATTCCTCGTCCCCCTCGACCGGCCCGGGGTGGCGCGGAGTGCCCTGCGCGATCTCGGCTCGCGCGTCAACACCCGCGCCGTGCTGTCGTTCGACCACGTGCGCATTCCCGCTTCGCACCGGCTCGGTGCCGAAGGCACGGGCTTCCGCCAGGTCATGCAGGCCTTCGACTTCAACCGGGTGCTGATCGGGCTGGCCTGCTCAGGCGCGGCCCAAGTGTCGCTCGAGGAGACGATGGCGTACGTGAAGGAGCGGCAAGCGTTCGGGCGTGCGCTGGCGCGCTTCGAGGGCGTGTCGTTTCCCATCGCGGAGGCGGCGACCCTTCTCGACGCGGCCCGCTAGCTCTGCTACCGCGCGCTGTGGCTGGCCGATCACCACGCGCCGTTCACCAAGGAGTCGGCCATGATGAAGTGGTGGGTGCCCCGGATGGCCGTGGACACCATCCACAAGTGCCTGCTCCTGCACGGTCACTACGGCTACACGAGCGAGCTGCCCTTCGAGCAGCGCATGCGCGATGTCATGGGACTCGAAATCGGCGACGGCGCCACCGAGATCATGAAGATCGTGGTCGCCCGCGAACTGATGGGACGCGAGAGTCTTCCATACTGATCGGATGCGACAGCCTATGGGCTGACGAGGTGCGTGCATGAAATTCACCTGGTTCAACTTGATGCCGTGGCCAGACCTGCCCGACGACTTCCGCGAGAAGAACCGCTCGGTGTGGGTCGACATCCCGAACACGCTCTACGATCCGCGCCGGGGCCACTTCGTCTACCACGAGTATATGGATCAGCTCGAGTACGCGGACGCCCTTGGCTTCGACGGCATCGGGGTGAACGAGCACCACCAGAACGGCTATGGCCTCATGCCCTCGCCCAACATCATCGCCGCCGGCCTCACCCGGCGGACGTCCCGGGCCGCCATCTGCGTCATCGGGAATTCCATCGCTCTCTACAACCCTCCCATTCGCGTGGCCGAGGAGTTCGCCATGCTGGACGTGCTGTCCGGCGGGCGCCTGGTCGCGGGCTTCCCCGTGGGCACGCCGATGGACACCAACTTCTGCTACGGCCAGATCCCCGCCCTCACCCGCGAGAAATACCGCGAAGCGCACGAGCTGATCATGCGGGCGTGGGCGGCCGACGAACCCTTCGCCTTCGACGGCAAATACACACAGCTCCGCTGGGTCAACTGCTGGCCGAAGCCGATCCAGAAGCCCCATCCGCCCATCTACATCCCCGGGGGCGGGTCCATCGAGACGTGGGATTTCTGCCTGGACTACGACTACAACTATTCGTATCTGTCGTTCTTCGGTTACCGGCGGGCCAAGTCGCTCCTCGATGGGTACTGGGAACGCGTGGCCGCGCGGGGCAAGGACGAGTCGCCCTTTCGCGCCGCCTTCGCCCAGATCATCTGCGTGGCTGATACCGACCGCGAGGCGGAGGAACTGTACGCCGAGCACGTGCTCTACTTCTTCAACCGCTGCTTGCACATCTATCCGCCGTTCGCCGATCCGGCCGGCTATCGCACCATCAACACCATCAAGTACGGCGCGCTCTCGCAGCTCTCGCGCGACGCCCAGCAGATTTTCCAGAACCTCACCTGGAAGCAGCTGGTGGACGAGCGCTTCATCGTGGCGGGCAGCCCGGACACCGTGCGCCAGCAGTTGGAGGAGGCCATCAAGGGGCTGCGCGTCGGGCATCTGTTCTGCCTCTTCCACAACGGCAACATGCCGGACTGGAAGACGCGACACTCCTCGAAGCTCTTCGCCGAGCGCGTCATGCCGACGTTGCGCGACCTATGGCTGGAGTGGAAGGACGACGCGCGGTGGTGGATCTCGCCGATGGCCGACCGCCTGCGGCCGGAGGAGACGCGGCCCGGCGCGGACAAGCCCCGGTGAAGTTCCGCACCGTCGAGACCCGGCGCGGCGCGGGGTGCCGGGTCCTGGAGTCCGGCAGCGGCGAACCGCTCGTCTTCCTGCACAGCGCCGGCGGGCTCCTCGCCGAGAATCGCTTCCTGGAGCAGCTCGGCGGGCGCTATCACGTCCTCGCGCCGGAGCTCCCCGGCTACGGGGAGTCCACGGGCGAGGAGTTGCTGGACGATATGCTCGACTTCGCCCTTCACGGGTGGGACGTCGTCGAGGCGCTCGGCCTGGCCCGGCCACATCTGGTCGGACACTCGATGGGCGGCATGATCGCCGCCGAGATGGCCTGCCTGGTCCCGCGCGACCTCACGAAGCTCGTTCTGGTGGATGCGGCCGGGCTCTGGCTCGACGCGCATCCGATCCCCGACCTGTTCAGCCTGCTGCCCTTCCAGTTCGCGGAGCTCCTCTTTCACGACCCCGAGCGGGGTGCCGCCCTCCTCACCGGCGGCGTCGACTTCAGCAACATGGAGGCCCTGCGCGACTTCTACATCGGCAATGCGCGCCGCATGGGAATGGCTGGCAAGATCCTCTTCCCAATCCCCGACCGCCACGTGTCGCGACGGCTCTATCGCCTCACCGCGCCGACGCTGATCGCGTGGGGTCGAAACGACAAGCTGATCCCACCCGTGTACGCCGAGCGCTGGGCGGCGCTGATCCCACATGCCGAGGTGGTGATGATCGAGGGCGCCGGGCACATGCTCCCGTATGAACGTCCGGCCGAGCTCGTCGCTGCGCTGAATCGCTTCCTCGGTTGATCGGCCGCTATCCTCGACACACGGCTCCAGGACGGCCGACCTTCGCGATCGTCCGGCCCACGCGTCGGGTCGACGGTCGGCGGATCCTGATGCGGAATTGGCTCAGCTGGCCCGGCGCACCTCGAGGCGCGTGTCCTGGTACGTCGCGCCTTCCCCGAAGTCGCTGAACCGGTCGGAGACGAGCATGTTGATCGTCCCCGTCACGGCCTCCCCCGCCGGCCGCTGTCCGGGGACAAAGGCGACGCCCGGCGACGTCTCGTCACTCACCCGCAGGGTGAACACGACCGAGCCGCGGTCGTTGAGAAGCTCGACCAGGTCCCCGTCGCGGAGCCCGCGTGCCGTTGCGTCGCGGGGGTGGAGCACGCACTCCGACGGGCCCTGTCGGCGGCGAAGCGAGGCTACGCCAGAGAAGGCCGTGTGGCTCTGGTAGTAACCGGGCGCGGTGAGCAGCCGAAGGGGCCAGCGGCGCTCGGTTTCTATCGCCGTGGTGTCCTCCACCCAATCCGGCATGGCGGGCAATCCCTGGGCCGCGAGATGTTCCGAGTAGAACTCGAGGCGGCCCGAGGGCGTGGCGAAGCGCTGACCACCGGGTTCGGGCGCGAGCTTGATGGGCCCGGCGGTGCGCACGCTTCCGAGCTTGACCGTCGCCGCCGGGCCGCGCGCGCCGCGGAAGAGCGCGCGAATCAAGTCGTCAGTGCCCATGGAGAACACGGCGTCGCCGAGGCCGAGGCGCCGGGCCAGCTCCTGAGCAAGACGGCGATTGGCCCACGCCTCGCCCTGCGGCTCGATCACCTGGTTGGCGAATTGAAGATGGTAGCTCCCGTATGCCCGGTGAATGTCTTCGGTTTCCAGATATGTCGTGGCCGGCAGCACGATGTCGGCGAAGCGCGCGGTGTCGGAGAGGAAGGGATCGTGGACGACCGTGAAGAGATCCTCGCGCCGGAGGCCTCGCCTCACCCTGTTGGCGTCGGGGCACGTCACCGCCGGATTGTTGGACGCGACGAACAGCGCCCGAATCGGCGGATCGGTGAACGTCAGCAGCGCCTCGCCGAGCCGTGAGTGATTGATCATGCGGGCGCGGGCCGGCCCCGACGGCTTCCGGAGCGCGGACGAGTCGATCCCGAAGCTGGCCGCGGTCATGAGCAGGGCGCCGCCACCCAGCTTGTCGTAGGCGCCGACGACACCGGGCAGCAGGGCCACTGCGCGAATCGCCTGGCCGCCCTGCCGGGAGCGAGACATGCCCTCTCCCAGCCTGATGAAGGGCGCTCCCGCATGGCCGTACCAGCGCGCGAGCCGCTCGAAGCCGAGCGTCCGCCGCGCGAGGTAGTCGCCGTCGCACCGCCCGTCGCGAGCGAGGAGATGCATGACGCCTAGGGCCAGCGCGGCGTCCGTTCCGACGTTCACGCGCAGATGCCAGTCGGCGCGGGCGGCGGTGCGGCTGCGGCGCGGTTCGATGACGATGAGCGCGGCGCCGGCCTTGCGAGCCTGCTCCACGAAAGGCCAGATGTGGACGTTCGTGGTGAGCAGATCGGCTCCCCACGCGATGACCAGATCGGAGTGGACCACCGTCTCCGGATCGGCGCCGCCCACGCTCCCGCACGCCGCGTCCCAGCCGGCTTCCGCGCACGTGTCGCACACGGTGCCCGCCTGGAGCCGGCTGGTGCCGAGCGCGTGGAACACCCCGAGCAGCAATCCGCGATTGATCTGTCCCTGGTGGGCGCTATACGCGTAGCCGAGGATCGCCTCCGGGCCGTCCTCGCGGATGATGGCCTGCCAGCGCCCCACGATCGCGTCGAGCGCATCGCCCCACGTCACCGGCACAAAGCGCCCCTCGCCCTTGGCGCCCACGCGACGAAGCGGTGTGCGAAGGCGCTCCGGCGAGTGGGCCAGCTCATGGTCGTGGTGGACCTTGGCACACGCGAACCCCGCGGTGAACGAATGCTCCGGATCGCCTTCGATTCGCACGATGCGGCCGTCCTCGACGTGCGCAACCAGCGAGCACTGGTCGGGGCAGTCGTGAGCGCATACCGTCCGGATAGTTCTGATCACATCCCCTCCCCGCTGAGCCGTTCTCGCCTTCACGTGACGGTAAGACGACAATGGCGCCTTGAAAAGAGCCATTCCTGGCCAATATGATCGGGCCACTTTGGTGGACCTGCTGCTGCGCGGCTGTCGCCTCCCGCACCGCGAAACCCCGGCCGATGTCGCCATCGCGGGCGGCCACATCGCCCGAATCGGCCCGCATCTGGGCTCCGCCCGCGAAGTGGTGGAGGTCGGCGGTCGGCTCGTCACTCCCGGCCTAGTGGAGGCGCACATCCATCTCGACAAGGCGCTGCTCTCGGGGCGCGTGCGAGGGGCGGCGGGTACGTTGGAGGAGGCCATTCGCCTCACGGGGGAGGCCAAGCGCCGGTTCACCGTCGACGACATCCGAACGCGCGCCCGTCGAGCGCTAGAGATGGCGGTGGCCGCGGGCACCACCGCCCTCCGCAGCCACGTGGAGGTGGATCCCATCGTCGGCCTCATGGGCATGGAAGCGGTGCTGCCGCTGCGCGCGGAGTTCGCTCCGGCCATCGATCTCCAGATCTGCGCCTTCGCCCAGGAAGGCATCGTGCACGCGCCGGGCACAGAAGCGCTGTTGCGGCGCGCGCTGGCCATGGGCGCCAACCTGATCGGCGGATGCCCCTACCACGACAGCGACGCCCTCAAGCAGATCGCCCTCGTGTTCGACCTGGCTGCCGAGTTCGGCGTCGACGCCGATTTCCACGTCGACTTCTCCGAGGAGCCCGAACACCTGCACATCCGCGAAATCATCGAACAGACGCTCCGCCGCGGCTGGCACGGCCGGGTGGCCGTCGGCCATCTGACGGAGCTGGCGGCCCTCACGCCCGACGAGCAGGACGGGATCATCGCGGGCATCGCGGAGGCGCGAATCGGCGTGATCAGTCTGCCGACCACCGATCTCTACTTGATGGGGCGTCGGGACGCGCATAACGTCCGCCGTGGCCTCACCCCCATCCGCCGCCTGCTGGCCGCCGGTGTCCCCGTGGCCATCTCCACCAATAACATCCAGAACCCTTTCACGCCCGTGGGCACGGCGGACCTGACGCACATCGCCTACGTGGCCGCCGTGGCCGCCCACATGGGCACGCCGGTCGAGATGCGCGCGCTCGTCGACTGCATCACGCGCCACCCTGCCACCATCTTGCGCGTCCCCCACCACGGGCTCGCCCCGGGCTGTCGCGCCGATCTGGTCGTCTGGGAATGCGAAGACGCAGAACAAATCGTGGCCGCCTCCCCGCCACGGTCACTCGTTGTCAAGGCAGGCCGCGTTTCAATGGAGTATGCGCGCCGTGAGCGCCGTCGGTGGCAGGAGAGGTGACGCGATGATCGTCCGGTTAGGAGCGATGAGGCGACGATCGTCTCGGCAGGCCGCCCGCGAAGCATCAAAGGGCTGAACGCCGTCGCTCCCCGGGAGCGCACACACCCCGCGACGGGCCAGATTCCCATTGACATGCCTCGCGCCGCCCGCGTACAGTGAGGCTCGTCGCCACGGTGCTTTCCTTTAAGCGGGCCCGGGAGGCTCGCAAGGAGAGAGAATCAAGCATGAGCAGCGCTCCGCCGGCGCGCTTCCGCGAGAAGGCGCAGGTGCTCGACGAAGCCGGTCTCGATCGCGCCCTCACCCGCATTGCTCACGAGATCCTCGAGCGGAACGGTGGCGCCGACGGTCTGACCTTCGTGGGGGTTCGCACCCGTGGCGTCACATTGGCCCAGCGGCTCGTCGCCAAGATCGCCCACATCGACGGCACCACCCGGCCGGTGGGGACGCTCGACATCACGCTCTACCGCGACGACCTGGACATGCGGGGCGTGCCCGTGATCCGGGGCACCGACATTCCGTTCTCCATCAAGGACCGAGTGGTCATCCTCGTGGACGACGTGCTCTTCACGGGCCGCACCATCCGGGCGGCCCTCGATGCCCTCATCGACCTCGGCCGCCCGCGCTCCATCCAGCTCGCCATCTTGGTCGATCGGGGCCACCGCGAGCTGCCCATCCGTCCCGACTACGTGGGCAAGAACCTGCCGACCTCTCGCCGCGAGGCCGTGGCTGTTCGCCTGAAGGAACACGACACCGAGGACCGTGTCGTCATCGAAGAGCCCGAGGAGACATAGATGACCTGGAGCCGGAAGGATCTCCTGACGATCCGCGAACTCGACGCGAGCGAGATCACCCTGCTGATCGACACCGCCGCTTCGCTCCAGGAGATCGCCAGCCGCGAGATCAAGAAAGTCCCGGCCCTCCGCGGCAAAACCATCGTGAATCTCTTCTACGAGGCGTCCACCCGGACGCGGACGTCCTTCGAGATCGCCGGCAAGTGGCTCTCCGCCGATGTCATCAACTTCTCGGCCAGCGGCTCCAGCGCGGCCAAGGGCGAGAGCTTGCTCGACACCGCCAAGAACATCGACGCGATGAGCCCCGACGTGGTGGTGGTCCGGCACTCGTCGGCAGGGGCGGCGACCTTGCTGGCTCGTGCGCTCGCATGCAGCATCGTCAACGCCGGCGACGGCGCCCACGAGCATCCCACCCAGGCGCTGCTCGACCTGCTCACGATTCGCGAGAAGAAGGGGCACTTCGAGGGGCTCCAGGTGGCCATCATCGGAGACATCGCCCACAGCCGCGTCGCGCGCTCGAACATCCACGGCATGCGCAAGCTGGGGATGAGCGTCACCGTGGCGGGGCCCCCGACGCTCATTCCGCCCTTCGTCCAGGAGCTGGGCGCGAAGGTCTGTTACCGGCTGGAGGACGCCATCCGCGACGTCGACGTGATCATGATGTTGCGGCTTCAGCAGGAGCGCATGACGGCGGGGCTCATCCCGTCCATCCGCGAGTACTCGCGCTACTGGGGGCTCACCCTGGACAAGCTCCGCGCCCATGCGCGCCCCGATGTGCTGATCATGCATCCAGGTCCTGTCAACCGCGGCATGGAGTTGTCCCCCGAGGTGGCCGACGGGCCGTACTCCGTCATCCTCGATCAAGTCGCCAAAGGGCTCGCCGTGCGCATGGGCGTCCTCATTCTCCTGGCCGGCGGCAAGGCCCGCGGTACCGCATGAAGCGCGGGATGTACTCGAACAGTCGAACGCCGCTCCGCGCTTCCACCGCTGGCCACCCACGGTTCACCCTGACCTGGCGGGTCCTCTGATGCATCTGCTCGTCAAGAACGGTCGCGTCGTCGACCCCGCCAATGGCGTCGACGCGGTCCAGGACGTACTCGTCCGCCATGGACTCGTCGAGCGCGTGGGGCCGCATCTCGCGGCGGCTCCGGACGTCACCCTCGTCGAGGCCAGGGGAAAGGTCGTCTGTCCCGGCTTCATCGACATCCATGTGCACTTGCGCGAGCCGGGTTACGAGTACAAGGAAACCGTGGCCACCGGCACGCGAGCCGCGGCGGCCGGTGGCTTCACGGCGGTCTGCTGCATGGCCAACACCTTTCCGGTGAACGACAACCGTTCCATCACCGACTACATCCTCGCCAAGGCCCGCACGGAGGCCGTCGTTCGCGTCCACCCGATCGGCGCGGTCACCCGCGGGCTCAAGGGCGAAGAGCTGGCTGAGCTGGCCGAGCTGGCGGAAGCCGGATGTGTGGGCTTCTCCGATGACGGCCAATGCGTCATGAACGCGGCTCTCTATCGCCACGCCATGGAGTACACCTTGCCCTTCGGCCTCCCTATCATCAGTCACGCCGAGGATCACCACCTGTCGAAGGGCGCTTCCATGAACGAGGGCGTGGTGTCCACCGAGCTGGGGATTCGCGGTGTGCCCGCCGCCGCCGAAGACATCATGGTGGCGCGCGACATCCTGCTGGCCGAGCTGACCGGGGCCCACGTGCACATCGCGCACATCTCCACGGCCGGCGCCGTGCGGCTGGTGCGCGATGCCCGGGCCCGCGGCGTGCAGGTCACCGCGGAGGTGACGCCACATCACCTCGTCCTGACCGAGGAGGCCGTCCGCCAGTTCGATGCCAACACCAAGATGAGCCCTCCTCTTCGCACCAAACGCGATGCGGAGGTGATCCGGGAAGCCCTTCTCGACGGCACCATCGACTGCATCGCCACCGATCACGCGCCGCACGCCGCCTCCGAGAAGGAAGGCGAGTTCGATCAGGCGCCGTTCGGGATTGTGGGGCTGGAGACGGCGGTCGCCGTGTTGCTCGACCGGCTGGTCCGGCCGGGCCTTCTGCCCCTGCCGACTCTGGTGTCGCGGCTCAGCGCGGATCCCGCGCGTCTGCTCGGCCTGCCGGGAGGCAGCCTCAACCCGGGATCGCCGGGCGATCTCACCATTCTGGATCTCGAGCGGGAACTCACCGTCGATCCCCCGCAGTTTCAATCGCGGAGCCGCAATACGCCGTTCGCCGGCTGGACCCTCAGGGGAGGACCCGCGATGACCATCGTCGGCGGCAGGGTGGTGACCTTGTGAAACCGACCGTCCTCGTGTTGCGCGACGGCCGTGTCTTTCGAGGCCATGCCCTCGGGGTCGAGGGCGAGGCGAGCGGTGAGGTGATCTTCAACACCGCCATGTCCGGATACCAGGAAGTTCTCACCGACCCATCGTATCGGGGCCAGATCGTGGCCATGACGTATCCGATGATCGGCAACTATGGCCTCAACGACGAAGACGCCGAATCGCGCCGGCCCTGGGTGAATGGATTCATCGTCAAGGAGGCGAGCCCCTGGCCCTCGAACTTTCGCTCGCGCATCAGCCTCGACGCCTACCTGAAGGCACACGGCATCGTCGGCCTCCAGGGCATCGATACCCGGGCGCTCACCCGGCACCTGCGCGACCACGGCGCGCAGGACGGAATCATCGCCCCAGGTGATCGTGATCTGAATACTCTGCGCGAACGAGCCCGCGCGCTACCCGGCCTCATCGGCTGCGACCTGGTGGCGGAGGTCGCGGTGGACCGCCCCTACCATTGGAATCAGGGCATTTGGGATTTGACGAGGGGCTACACCGCGCCGCCCTCGCCGCGCTTCAAGGTGGTGGCCCTCGATTCAGGCGTGAAGCGCAACATCCTGCGCCAGCTCGCCAGCGCGGGCTGCGAGGTCACCGTGGTGCCCGCCGCGACCTCGGCGGCTGAAGTGCTGGAGCGCAGACCCGACGGGGTGTTCCTGGCCAACGGCCCGGGCGATCCGGAGGGAGTGCCGTATTTGATCGACGCGGTGCGGACGCTCCTCGGGCGAGTGCCCATCTTCGGCATCTGCCTCGGTCACCAGATCCTCGGACTCGCGGCCGGGGGCAGGACGTACAAGCTGCCGTTCGGTCATCACGGAGCGAACCATCCCGTGAAAGATCTGGCCACCGGCCGCGTGGAGATCACCTCGCAGAACCACGGCTTCGCCGTCGACCACGCGTCGCTGGCCGCGGCGGGATGGGAGGCATCCCATCTGAACCTCAACGATGGCACCTGCGAGGGGTTGCGCCATCGGGAGATGCCGGTCTTCTCGGTGCAATACCACCCGGAGGCGTCGCCGGGGCCCCACGACGCGAGCTACCTGTTCCATCGCTTCACCCAGGTGATGCAGAAGGGAGGCGAGAGCCCCGTATGCCCAAGTACTTGATCTCGTATCGGAAGACGGAGGGCGGAAGCGAGAAACCGGAATGGACCTCGTTTACATCCCAGAGCGACGTCTCGCTGGAGGCACAGGCCATTCGCGAGCGCGTCGACAAGCGCATGAGCGTTCTCGGTGAGAAGCTCTGGGGCAGCGGCGAGGCCGTGTGGATCGGGCCCGGGCGGCTCGACGACGTACTGTATCGCCGCGAGGAAGCTGCGCCGGAAGTGTCGATCGTCTATGGACTAGTCCAGGAGTAGGGGTCTGCCCAAGCGCGCCGACCTCCGCCGCATTCTGCTGATCGGCTCCGGACCGATCGTCATCGGGCAGGCTTGCGAGTTCGATTACTCGGGCACGCAGGGGGCCAAGGCTCTCCGTGAAGAGGGCTTCGACGTAGTCCTGGTGAACTCCAACCCGGCCACCATCATGACGGACCCCGAGCTGGCCTCGCGCACCTATATCGAGCCACTTACCCCAGAGTTCGTCGCCAAGATCATCGAGCGGGAGCGACCCCAGGCGCTGCTCCCGACGCTCGGGGGCCAGACCGCTCTCAACATTGCCGTCACGCTCGCTGAGGACGGCATCCTGGATCGCTTCGGAGTTGAGCTGATCGGGGCCAAGCTCCCGGCCATCAAGAAGGCCGAGGACCGCGAGCTGTTCAAGGCGGCCATGGAGCGCATCGGCCTCGCCTGCCCGCGCTCGGGCACGGCGCGCGGCGTAGAGGAAGCGCGCCGCATCGTGGCCCGCCTCGGCTATCCCGTGATTCTCCGCCCCTCCTTCACCCTCGGCGGCAGCGGCAGCTCCATCGCCTACAACCCCGCGGAGCTGGAGGACGCCGTGCGCTGGGGACTCCAGACCTCCCCGGTAGGCACCGTGCTCGTCGAGGAGTCGGTGATCGGCTGGAAGGAGTTCGAGCTGGAGGTCATGCGCGACCTCGCCGACAACGTGGTCGTCATCTGCTCCATCGAGAACGTCGATCCCATGGGCATCCACACCGGCGACTCCATCACGGTGGCCCCCGCCCAGACCCTCTCCGACAAGGAGTACCAGCTGATGCGCGACGCCGCCGTGGCCATCATCCGCGAGATCGGAGTGGAGACGGGCGGCTCCAACATCCAGTTCGCCGTCAACCCCGGCGACGGGCGCCTGGTGGTGATCGAAATGAACCCGCGAGTGTCGCGTTCGTCGGCGCTCGCCTCCAAGGCCACGGGCTTCCCCATTGCCAAGATCGCCGCCAAGCTGGCGGTGGGCTACACGCTCGACGAAATCAAGAACGACATCACGCGAAAGACGCCGGCCTGCTTCGAGCCGGTGCTCGACTACTGCGTGGTGAAGTTCCCGCGCTGGGCCTTCGAGAAGTTCCCTGAGGCGGAGCCGACCCTCACCACGCAGATGAAGTCCGTCGGCGAAGTCATGGCCATCGGACGTACGTTCAAGGAGGCCCTCCAGAAGTCCATTCGCTCCCTCGAGCAGGACCGCTGGGCGCTCAGCCTCGGGCGCGCCATCTCGCCCGACGAGCTGCGACGTCTCCTGAGCGTGCCCACGCCCGACCGGCTCTTCGCGGTGGGCGACGCCTACCGGGCGGGCTTCACCACCGAGAAGATCCACGACTTGACGCGCATCGACGCCTGGTTCCTCGAGAACCTCCGGGAGATCGTGGAGTTCGAGGGCGAGATCGCGCGGGCGGCCCTGACCGATCCGAACGTCCTCCGGCGCGCCAAGCAGATGGGGTTCGCCGACCGGCGCATCGCCGAGCTCACCGCGAGCACCGAAAGCGCCGTCCGCCAGGCGCGACGCGGGCATGGGATTCGCGCCACGTTCAAGACTGTCGACACCTGCGCGGCCGAATTCGAGGCGTACACGCCGTATCTCTACTCCACGTACGAGGAGGAAGACGAGGCCCCACCCACCGACCGTCCCAAGGTCGTCATCCTCGGCTCCGGCCCCAACCGCATCGGGCAGGGTATCGAGTTCGACTACTGCTGCGTGCACGCCGCCTTCGCCCTGCGCGAGCTGGGGGTGGAGGCCATCATGGTCAACTGCAACCCGGAGACGGTCTCCACGGACTACGACACCTCCGATCGCCTCTACTTCGAGCCGCTGACGCTCGAAGACGTCCTCAACATCGTCGAAAAGGAGCAGCCGATCGGGGTGGTCGTCCAGTTCGGCGGGCAGACGCCGCTGAAGCTGGCGGTGCCCTTGCGGGACTCGGGAGTGCCCATCCTCGGGACTTCACCCGACGCCATCGATTGCGCGGAGGACCGCAAGCGGTTCAGCGCTCTGCTCACCGATCTGGGCCTCAACCAGGCGGCCGGGGCCACCGCCCGCTCGCTGGAGGAGGCGCGCTCGATCGCCGCCGCCATCGGCTATCCAGTGCTCGTGCGGCCCTCGTACGTGCTGGGCGGGCGGGCCATGCGAATCGTGCACGATGGAGGGGATCTCGACGAATACATGAGCGAGGCGGTCACCGTCTCCCCGGAGCATCCGATCCTCATCGACAAGTTCCTGGATGATTCGCTGGAGATCGACGTCGACGCCGTGGCCGATGGCGAACGCGTGGTGATCGGTGGCGTCATGGAGCACATCGAGAAAGCCGGCATCCACTCCGGCGACGCCGCCTGTGCGCTGCCGCCCTATTCTCTGGGCGACGACCAGGTGCGGGCCCTGCACGCGCAGACGAAGGCCCTGGCCCGCGCGCTGAACGTGGTGGGGCTCATCAACGTGCAGTTCGCCATTCGCCACGACGCGATCTACGTGCTGGAGGTCAATCCGCGGGCGTCGCGCACGGTGCCCTTCGTGTCCAAGGTCATCGGAGTGCCGTTGGCCAAGGTGGCCACCCGTGCCATGCTGGGTCACCCCATTGTCGAGGTGGCGGCGGTCGAGGACCGTGAATTGCCCCACATCGCCGTCAAAGAAGCCGTTTTCCCGTTCATCAAGTTCCCCGGGGTGGACATGGTGCTCGGCCCGGAGATGAAGTCGACGGGTGAAGTGATGGGGATCGACGTGGACTTCCGCCAGGCCTATCTCAAGGCACAAATCGCTGCCGATTCGCCCATCCCGGCCTCCGGCAAGGTCTTCATCTCCGTGAAGAACCGCGACAAGCGGCTGCTGATGCCCCTGGCCAAGCGGCTCCTGGACATGGGCTTTTCGCTCGTCGCGACGGGGGGGACGGCGCGCGTCCTCGAACGCCACGGCATGGGGGTGGAGGTCATCCACAAGGTGGCCGAGGGCTACCGGCCGAACGTCATCGACCTCATGAAGAGGGGAGAAATCGTCCTCGTCTTCAACACGCCGGAGGACGGGCGCGCGCGCAAGGATTCCTACATGATCCGCCACACCGCGGTCACCCAGCACATCCCGTACTACCTCACCGTGGACGGCGTGCAAGCCGCGGTGGGGGCCATCGAGGCCTTGCTCAAGGGCGAGCAACAGGTGCGGAGCCTGCAGGAATACCACGGTGAGTGACCTCGCGGCGGCCGACCGGCTGTTCGTCGCCCTCGACGTGGAGACGCTCGCCGCCGCCCAGGCCCTGCTCGACCAGCTCCAGGGCGTCACGGGGGGCTGCAAGATCGGCTCGCAGCTCTTCACGGCGGCCGGACCGGCCGTCATTGAGGCCGCCCACAAGCGCGGCTACCGCGTGTTCCTGGATCTGAAGTTCCACGACATTCCCAACACGGTCGCCGGGGCCGTGCGCGAGGCGACGCGCCTAGGCGTCTTCATGCTGGACGTCCACGCCAGCGGCGGGCGCGAGATGATGCGGGCGGCGGCGGAGGCGGCCGCGACGGCGGCGGCGGACTTCGCGGCGACCCGTCCCGTCTGCCTCGGCGTGACCGTGCTGACCAGCCTCGACTGCCGTGCGCTGCAGGTCGAGCTGGGCATCGCCTCGCCCGTGGAGGGCCACGTTTTGCGGCTCGCCACCTTGGCGCGTGACGCGGGGCTCGACGGCTGTGTGGCGTCACCGCACGAGGTCGGTCTACTGCGGACGTCGCTGGGCCGGCACTGGATCATCGTGGCCCCCGGGATCCGACCGGCTGGGCGGAGCGACGATCAGAGGCGCACCGCCACACCGGCGGCGGCCGTCACGGCCGGCGCCGACTACATCGTGGTGGGCCGCCCCATCACGACCGCTCCCGATCCCGCCACCGCCGCGCGCCGCATCACCGACGAACTGGCCGGCGCCGCCTGACCTGGCGTTTCGGTCTCGCCGAATCGCCGGGGCACGCCGGCGCATCCTATGGGCGGGGAAGACCGCATGAAGATGCTCATGCTGATGGTTCTCGCCGCGCTCGTGGTCGCGCTGGCCGTGCTGGAGGTGGTGGGGTCCCAGTCGGTGCCGGTGATCGAGATGAATCCCGCCGCCTGGTAGCGCCGTCTGAGCTGCCCACGTGGGTGGGTGTGCTAGGATCTCAGCCGCCATGCCCGTCAAGTTCATCGATCGGAAGTCGCGCGCCTCCGAGTTGCTGATCGAGATGGAAGCCATCCACTTCAACCAGGACGATCCCTTCATCTTCACCTCGGGCTGGGCCAGCCCCGTATACATCGACTGCCGCCGGCTCATCTCGTTCCCGCGCCAGCGTCGCGAGATCATCCAGCTCGCCTCCGAGGAGATCGACCGCAGCATCACGCGCGACCGCTTCTCCCTCGTGGCCGGAGGCGAGACGGCAGGCATTCCCCTGGCTGCCTGGATCGCGGAGTACTTCTTCCTCCCGATGATCTACGTGCGAAAGAACCCCAAGGGCTTCGGTCGCATGAACCAGATCGAAGGTCTCATGGAGCCGGGCACGCGGGCCATCCTCGTCGAGGATCTGACCACCGACGGCAGGAGCAAGATCAACTTCTGCAACGCCCTGCGGCGCGCCGGCGCCATCGTCGATCAAGCGGTGGTCATCTTCTACTACGGCGTCTATCCGGATGCCGAGAAGAACCTGCACGAGGCCGGTATCACGCTGCACGCCCTGACCGACTGGCGGACCACATTGGAGGTGGCCCGCGCGAACGGCTACTTCACCCCCGCACAGGCAGCGGTGGTGGAGGATTTCCTCGACGCGCCCGAGGCGTGGTCGAAGGCCCACGGAGGCGCGTAGCGACATGGGGGGCCCAAGACGGACCCCCCTACCTCGACACTCGGAGCGCCGGGAGCCTGGATTAGAATCGTTGCCCGAAGAAGACCTCCACGCGGCGATTGCGTTCGTGGCACTCGGCTGTCGCCTGCGTACACAGCGCGCGCTGGTCGTGAGAAGCCGCGTAGTGGATCCTGGCCGGAGCCACCCCCTCCGCGATGAGGGCCTCGCGGACCGCCTCGACACGCTTCCTGCTCATCGCGGGGTCCCGCTCGCCGGTCAGCGCCTCGTCGGCGCGCGCGTCGAGCGCGACCTCGAGCGTCGGACTCTTCTTCACCCAGACCGCAAGCTGGCCGATCTTCTTCTGGCACCTCGGCATGAAATCGGCCTCGCCGGGCTCGAACGAGATGGTCTCGACCGACTTCCAACTCACGAGCACAGGCTGCGCTTCCGCCTGCGCCGTCCGCGTGGTTTCCACCAGCACCACGGAACTGCCCAGACGACCGGGCGGCCCCGCGGAAGGACTCGGGGGCGCTGCTTCGGTCTGCGCCGAGCGAATGCCATCGATTGGCGCCTCAGACCGCGGGGGGCGACCGGCCGGCCCGACGGAACCCGGAGGCCCCGGAGGACCCGGAGGGCCGGGCGGGCCGGGAGGGCCCGGAGGACCGGGAGGGCCGGGCGGGCCAGCAGGGCCGCGGCCAGCGGGAGGGCCTCCGGGCGTTCCGGCAGCACCGGCCGCGCCAGCCACCCCTGAGGCGCCAGCAGCACCGACGGGACCGGGCGGTCCTGGTGGGCCAGGAGGACCGGCGGGACCCGCCACGAACGCGTATTCTGGGCGCGCGTGACAGGGCAACTGAATCCAGCCTTCACTGCCGAGTTGGTCGCGATCATCCGTGGGTGACTGCCAGCTCAGCGAGCCGGGTGTCAGCGGGATGTAGCGGTTCCCGTCCGCGAAGAGATAGGGGAGAGAATAGTTCCCCGGCCAGGGGCCGGTGGCGCCGCACCCCGCCAGCGCCAGGGCCAGACCTGGAAGCCCGAGATATCGAGTGACCGCGTTCATGATGGTGATCCCCCCTGAGCCGCGATCGCTACTGCGTAGGCCGTGTCAGGACGTCGACCCGCCGGTTCTGCTGCCAGCAGGTCTCCGTCTTTTCGGTGCATACCGGCGCCTCTTCTCCAAGCCCGACCCCCCGCATCCGGTTCGATGCGCCGCCTTTGCGAATGGCGTCTTCGACCGCCTTGACGCGCCGGTCGCTCAGCCTCTTGTTGTAGGGCGGGGTACCGCGCTCGTCGGCGTTGCCATCGAGCACCAGGTCAAAGCCAGGATTGGCCCTCCCCCACTCTACGATGGTGGCGATCTTCTGCGTCTCCGACGGGCGAATGTTGGACTTATCGAAGTCGAAGAGGATGCTCTGGAATCGCTCGAGCTTCACCGAAGCTCCAGCCGCCCCCGCAGCGCCGGCAGTGCCGGGCGGGCCCGGAGGACCGGATGGGCCGGGAGGGCCGGGAGGACCAGGCGGACCGGTGGCGACAGAGCCTGCTGCTCCGGCGGGGCCGGGCGGGCCCGGAGGACCGGATGGGCCGGGTGGACCGGCCGGGCCAGGCGGTCCGACGACCTTGAGATAGGGATCGTCCCGCCACTGCTTCCCCCAGTCGGTGAAGCCGCCGGGCTGGGAACCACACGCGGCGACGAACGACGCCACCATGCCGATGACGGCTACGCGCCTCATGACCAACCTCCTCCTCCAAGACGTTGGGACTCGACAGACGCCCCGCGGAGGCCAGAATGGAGGACAATCTCGGGCGAAGGGAATAGGACCTTGGTCCTAGCCGTCGCTGGGCGCGACGCGCACAGGTTAGGCCGATCAGCCGCTGAACACCCCGTTCTGCGCGAGCACGAGGACCAGCCACGCGACCTGGACGCCGACGAACACGGTGAGGCCGCGCTCGGGGCCGGCCCGCATCGTGGTGCGGTAGTGCCAGAATCCACCGATGAGAGCCACGAGCCCGAAGAACGCCCCTGGATACGCGGTCAGCAGACCATGGTGGAGGGCGAGGCCGCCGGCGAAGTTCCACAGGACATACGCGGCGAGCCAGTGCGCAATGACGGAGATCAGGATGGCCGCGCGCTGGTTCGTGCGGCCCACCAGGCGCGCCCCGACAATCGTGAGTCCGGCGATGACGATGACGGCGGCCAGGGTGGCGAAGAGGCCGCGCGTCACGGTCGGTCGCCGTACTCTGGCGGCCAGCGCAGGAGACAGCGCCCGATCTGCCCGATTCCGATGATCGCGGTGCTGACGAAAGGGTCACCGCCGCCGCAAATCGGGAGTTGAAAGCGCGATGCAGCGGGTTTGAGGATGCGGCTCAGCCGTCGTTCCTTGGCAGCACGAGAGAGTTGAGCGTTGGGCGCGCCGAACAAATGAGCATATGATGACGAAAGGTACGATGTCAATGCACGACATTGACAGTCAAGCGGAAATCTCCCTATGATCTCCGGATGAGGGCGCCCGGCGCGAGGTGGGGATGATACGCAGCATGACCGGCTTCGGGCGGGCGGAGGCGCGCGACACCGCGCTGCTCGTCAGCGTCGAAGTCCGCTCCGTCAATCACCGCCATCTCGACATCGCGCTCCGCATGCCGCGGGCGCTGGCCAGCCTCGAACCAGATGCCCGGCGGCTCGTCCAGTCGCGCCTGGAGCGGGGCCGGGTGGACGTCTCGGTGCAGTTTTGGGCGACCGCCGGCACCGCTCTTCAGCAGATTCGCGTGGACGCGGCGCTGGCTCGCGCCTGGATCGACGAAGCGCGCGGGCTGGCCCAGGCCCTCGGCCTCACGAGCGACGTGAGCCTCGCCTGGGTTCTGGAGCGACCCGGCGTCACTCGCGTCGAGGATGTCGACGCGGAGTCGGCGCCGGCCTGGCCCACCCTGACGCAAGCGCTCAGTGGCGCGCTCGATCAACTGGTGGCGTGCCGGGAGATGGAGGGCGAGGCGCTGGCCGCCGAACTGCGAGCCCTGCACGCCAGCCTCGGGACCACGGTGGAGCAGATGACGGCGCGCCTGCCGGCGGCCCTCGCGCGCCGCACGGACCGGCTCCGCGAACGCATGCGGGCGCTTCTGGGCGACATCGCCGTGGACGAGGCGCGGCTGGCCACCGAGGTCGCGGTGTGGGCCGAGCGCACGGACATCAGTGAGGAACTGGCGCGCCTGCGCGCCCACCTGGATCAGTTTCTGTCGACGCTCGACAAAGGCGGCCCGGTGGGCCGACTCTTCGACTTTCTCATCCAGGAGATGAACCGCGAGATCAATACGGTCGCCGCCAAGGCCGACGATCTCGACCTGTCCCAGGCCGCGATCGCGGCGAAAGGCATCCTCGAGAAGATGCGTGAACAGGTCCAAAATCTGGAGTGACGCGCGTGACGAATGTGGCGTCAACACGGCTGGTCAACGTGGGATATGGAAACGTCGTGGTGGTCGACCACATCGTGGCCATCGTGGCCCTCGACTCCCTGCCGGTCAAGCGACTCATCGAGGGGGCGAAGGGCAGCAGCAAGCTTGTCGACGCCACCAACGGTCGGCGCACACGGGCGGTGGTGGTGACGGCGAGCGACCATCTCATTCTGTCCTCGCTCGAGCCGGCCACCTTGGCGCAGCGGCTCGAGGGCGACCTCGCGGCCGACCTGAAGCCGCGTGGCCGGCGACGGGGCCCCGTCCGGCGCGAGCCCGCCATCACGGCCGCGCAGTCGTGATCCGTCGCCACGGGGCGCTCTTCGTGGTGTCCGCACCCTCCGGGGCCGGGAAGACGACGCTGTGCCGTGAAGTCCGCCGGATGATCCCCGATCTCGCGTATTCGGTCTCGGTGACCACGCGGGTTCCACGGTCCGGCGAGACCAGCGGAGTCGACTTCGACTTCGTGACCGACGGCGCGTTTCGCGCTCTACTGGAGAGCGGGGCGTTCGCCGAGTGGGCGACCGTGCACGGCCACCTGTACGGAACGCGGGCCAGTGCCCTCGAGGCGGCCCTCGCCGGGGGCGCCGATGTGCTCCTGGACATCGACACCCAGGGCGCCGCCCAGCTTCGCGCGCGCTATCCGGAGGCCGTGCTGGTGTTCATCGTCGCACCGTCCATGGCTGAACTGGAGCAGCGCCTGCGCGAGCGGCGCTCGGATGCCGAGGCAGACATTGCGCGGCGACTGCGACGCGCTCGCGAAGAGATCGCCCTGTGGCGTCGCTACGACTATCTCATCGTGAACCGCGATCTCAAGGAAGCCACCGAGCAGCTGATGGCCATCGTCCAGGCGGAGCGCTGTCGCACGGCTCGTCTGGCGCTTCGATTCCCCGATCTGGAGGTCAAGGACTAATGGGTTTTCCCTCGCTGGAGAATTCGCTGAACAAGGTGTCCAACCGCTATCTCCTCGTCGTGCTGGCGGCCAAGCGGGCGCGCCAGCTCAACCGGGGCGCGGCAGCGCGCGTCGAGACGCGCTATCGCAAACCGACCAGTACGGCCCTCGAGGAGATCGCATCGGCCAAGGTCGACTACCGCGTGAAAGAGGAGGGCGAGGCCGCCAAGCCGTGAACGGCAAGGTACTCGTCCTCGGGGTCACCGGATCGATTGCGGCCTACAAGGCCGTGTATCTGCTCCGAGAGCTGACGCGCCGGGGCGCTCGGGTGAGCGTCTGTCTGACCGAGCACGCCCATGAGTTTGTGGGCCCGCTCACCTTCCGGACGCTATCCGGACTCCCCGTGCTGTCGAACCTGTTCGATCCGAAGAGCGACGAGGCGGTCGAGCACGTGGCACTCGCCGAGCGCGCCGACGCTGTCCTCGTCGTGCCGGCCACCGCCAACCTGCTCGCCAAGGCGGCCCATGGCATCGCCGATGACGCCCTCACCACCCTGCTGCTGGCCGCGCGAGGTCCAGTGATCATGGCCCCCGCCATGGACGGTGGCATGTGGGAACACCCCGCAGTGGTGGCGAACGTCGCACTCCTCCGGCAGCGCGGCGTGACTGTGATGGAGCCGGAGCGCGGGCCGCTGGCCTCCGGGCTGAGCGGTCAGGGTCGCCTTCCGGAGAGCGATGTCATCCTCGAGGCGCTGATCCGGGCGCTCACGCCCGCGCGCGATCTCGCCGGCGAGCGAGTGCTGGTGACGGCGGGGCCGACCCGGGAGCCGATCGACCCGGTGCGCTACATCTCCAACCGCTCCTCGGGAAAGATGGGGTATCGTCTGGCCGTGGCTGCCCTTCGGCGCGGGGCAGCGGTCACGCTGGTCTCCGGGCCGACAAATCTCGCCCCTCCGCCCAACGCAGTCTTCGTGCCGGTGGAGACTGCGGAGGAGATGCGCGACGCGGTGCTCCACCACGGCGCCGGCGCGACAATGATCATCAAGGCGGCAGCGGTGGCGGACTACCGCGTGAAGGCTCCCGCGATCGCCAAGATCAAGGGCAAGCACGACCTCACCCTGGACCTGACGGCGAACCCCGACATCCTCAGGGAGGTCGCCGCGGCTGGCACCGGCGCCTTTATCGTAGGCTTCGCGGCCGAAACGCACGACGTGCTGGCCAACGCCGAAGTGAAGCTGGAGAGCAAGGGTATCGACCTGCTCGTGGCCAACGACGTGAGTCAGGCCGGTATCGGTTTTGACGCTGAAGACAACGAGGTGCTGCTCCTCGACCGTTGGGGGGGACGGCGGGCGCTTCCCCGGATGCCCAAGAGCGAGGTGGCCGATGCCATTTTCAGCCACGTGTTGGCGCTGCGGGCCGCGGCGCCCACGCCGGTCTCTCGGTGAGCACGACGCCGGCCGCGGCGCTGGCCGATGCCCTGGGAGCGCTCGGGGCCACGCTTCGCCACTACCGGGACATGGGGCTGAGTGAGCTTCCGCTCGGCGACGACGTGCTCCAGGGCCCGGCCGAAGGGCTCCGCGCGCAAGAGAAGAGCCTACAGAACTGCCGGCGGTGCAAGCTCTGCGACGGCCGCACCACCGTCGTGTTCGGCAGTGGCAACCCACAGGCAGATCTCGTGGTGATCGGCGAGGGTCCCGGCGCCGACGAGGACGCACAGGGCAAGCCGTTCGTGGGACGCGCGGGGCAACTCCTCACCAAGATGCTCGAGTCGGTGCAGCTCTCCCGTGACGAGGTCTACATCACCAACGCCGTGAAGTGCCGACCCCCTGGGAATCGGAATCCGGAGACGGAGGAATTGGCGGCGTGCGCGCCGTTCCTCGCGGCGGAGCTGGCGGTGATCCAACCAAAGGTCGTGCTGGCCCTCGGGAGTGTGGCAACCCAGACGCTGCTCAAGAGCAAGGACGCCATCGGCAAGCTTCGCGGCCGCGTGCACCCGTACGGGTCGGCCGTGCTCATTCCCACGTTCCACCCGGCGTTCTTGCTCCGCAATCCGGGGCAGGAGTACAAGCGCATGGCGTGGGAGGATCTGAAGCTCGCCAAGCGGGAATACGATCGGCGGCGACGCAGCTGACGTTCGGCGGTCCATGATCGCAGACGTCGTCTTCGACGTTCCCGTCGATCGGCCCTTCACATACCGGGTGCCCGAGGGTTGGTCGCTGGCTTCCGGTCAGCGCGTGCTTGCCCCCTTACGGGGGACGCTCCGTACGGGTGTGGTCGTTGCCCTGCGCGCCGATACGGGAGAACGCCTCAAGCATCTCGAACGCGCGGCGGAGGGGGCACCAATCCTAAAGTCATCGCAACTGGCCTTGGCTCGCTGGATCGCCGCGGAGTCGCTGTCCAGTCTGGGATCGACCTTGGCGGCGCTGACTGTGGTTACGTTGGAGGGGGCGAGACGCCCCCTGCAAACCTCCCCATCCGCGCTGGGAGCAACACCGGCCCCGCAAACCTCTCGCTTCGCGCCGGGCTTCTCCGCAACGAGCGAAGGTCACCACGATTGGGCGCCAGTGGAGTTGCTCGTGGGCACGGGCCGGGAGCGCCGCGTGCTCGAGCGCATCGCCGACGTCCGGGGGCCCGTCCTCGTTCTGGCCGCGGACCTGGACGGGTGCGTCCGGTGGTGGCAGCGGCTCGGGAAGATTGAGCGCACCGTCCGGCTCGATTCGGGCGCCACGGACGCCGAGCGAGCGGAGGGGTGGCGCGACCTCAGTCATGGCGCGGTACGGCTTGCCGTGGGCACGCGCTCGGCGCTGCTTGCCCCCCTGCCGCCCGGGGGAACGGTCGTGGTCATCGACGAGCACGAGAACGCGCACAGACCGCCCGGGCCACCTCGCATCCACGCCCGCGACGTCGTCCTCGAGCGCGTACGGCGAGAAGGGCTGACCGCACTGTTTTCGTCGCCCACTCCGAGCGCGGAGATGTGGCAGCGCGCCGTCACCGGAGCCGCTACTCTGCGCGCCGCGGCGTCCGTGGCCTGGCCGGTCATCGCTCTTGCCGATACGCGAGGGATCCTGCGCCGGGAGGCGCTGACCCCCGCTCTCGCGCGTGAGATCCGCGAGGCCTTAGCGGCCGGCCGCCGCGTCTTTCTCGGCGCCAGCCGCCTCGCCTCGGCGGTCGCCTGCGATGAGTGTGGTGGTGTGATGCGCTGCGCCGCGTGCGGCATCGCGCTGGCGTACTCGCGAGCGTCGGTCACGCTGGTGTGCCGTCTATGCGCAGCCGCCACGCCCCTTCCCGACCTCTGCCCGGCGTGCCGGGGACACAGGCTCTCGCCGTTCGGCTGGGGCGTGGAGCGGATCGAACATGCCGTACGGCGGCGCTTTCCCAAAGCCCGCGTGGCGCGCTACGATCCCGAGGCGACACGCGGGGCACGCGCCGAAGCGCAGCGCGAAGGGGCGGCCGCGGCCGAGATCGTCATCGGCACGCGCGGAGCGCTGCGCCTGTTCGGGCCGGGATCGCTCGGGCTGGCCGCCTTCGTCTCGCCCGATCAGCTCCTGCACCTGCCTGACTTCCGGGCCGGCGAGCGGACCCTCGCCCTGTTGTGGGCTGCCGCCGAACGCGTCCGCCCGGACGGCCGCATGGTGATCCAGTCGCAGAATCCGTCGCACTACGTCTTCGAAGCCGTCGTCCGGCAAAACCTCGCCGAGTTCTACCAACGCGAACTGCAGTTCCGCCGAGAGCTCGGCTATCCCCCGTTCCGGCGACTCGCCGTGGTCACCGTGCGGGGTCGGACGAGCGAAAAATCCCAGCAGGTGGCCGATGAAGTCGTGACCGCGCTGCGTGGCGCGTCGAACCTCACGGTCTATCCTCCACCGAGCGTGGGGGCGCGAGGCCGGAGCCGTCAGGTCGTGATCAAGGGTGACCAGGATCTCCCTTCGGTTCTCAAAAGCGCACTCGGGGAGTTCCTCCCGCCAGCGCTGCCGGCCCGGGGTATCATGGATGTGGAGGTGGATCCGATCGAATGGCCGTTCTGAAGGTACGACGCTACGGTGATCCCGTCCTGCGCGCGACGGCCACGCCCATCACTCAGATCACGCCTGAAATCCGCAGGATCGTCGACGACATGATCGAGACCATGTACGAAGAGGTCGGTATCGGCCTGGCCGCCTCCCAGGTCGGCATTCTCCTGCGCCTCATGGTCGTCGGTGACGAGGAAGGTGGTCAGGCCCGGGCGCTCGTGAACCCGGCCATCACCGAAAGCGGAGGCCAGGTGACGGCCGAAGAAGGGTGCCTCTCCATCCCGGGCGTGTTCGCCCCGGTGACGCGTGCGGCCTGGGTGAAGCTCGAGGCCCAAGATCTCGAGGGACAGGCGGTCGCCATTCACGCTCGCGGACTCCAGGCCCGCGTGTTCCAGCACGAGATGGACCACTTGAACGGGATTCTCTTCATCGACCGCCTGGAACCCCTCACCCGCGACCGCATCAAGCGCAAGATCAAGAAAGAGGGCCTCGCCCCGGATACGGCGCACCACGCCTTGGCGCTGTAGACATGGGGGGCCCTGAAACGGCCCCACCCGTCGACACTCCGGGGCGCACATAAAGGCGTGCGCTTCTCGATTCAGCAACATGCGTTAAAGTGACCCGGCGAACCCGCGCATGCGCGTACTCTTCTACGGCACGCCGGCCTTCGCGGTTCCGACGCTCGACGCGTTGCTCAGCAGTCACACCGTGGTCGCCGCGGTGACCCAGCCCGATCGACCCGCTCATCGCGGGCAACAGCTCACGGCGTCGCCCGTCAAGAAGCGCGCGCGGGCGGCGGGGATCCCCGTGGTGCAGCCAACCCGCCTGCGCGATCCAGAGTGGCCCGATCGCCTTCGCGCCTACCAGCCCGACGTGGCTGTCGTCGTCGCGTTCGGCCAGATCTTGCCGCGCTCCGTGCTGGACGTGCCCCCTCGCGGTTCCATCAACGTCCATGCCTCTCTGCTCCCTCGGTACCGAGGGGCCGCCCCCATCGCGTGGGCCATCATCCGCGGCGAGACGGAGACCGGCGTGAGCATCATGCAGATGGACGAGGGCATGGACACGGGACCGGTCCTCCTGACCGTGCGCACGCCGATCGAAGAGGACGAGACCGCTGGGGATTTGGCCGTGCGGCTCGCCGAACTGGGCGCGCGAGCATTGCTCGATGCGCTAGAGCAGTTAGACCGCCTCACCCCCGTCGCGCAGCCCCACGCCGAGGCGACGCTAGCTCCGCGACTGAAGAAGAGCGACGGGCATCTGGAGTGGAGCCATCCCGGCCGAGACCTGGTGAACCGCGTGCGGGGCTGCAATCCCTGGCCAGGCGCTCGCGCACGCACCCCAGGGGGGCCGCTCCTGATCTGGAAAGCCGAGGCCGTGGACAGTCGGGCGGCGGTCACGCCCGGCACGCTCGTCTCCCACGCGCAAACACTGGCCGTCGCCACGGGCGCCGGCTGGCTGCTCCCCAGTGAGGTCCAGGCGGAAGGCCGCCGCGTCATGGCGTGGGACGAGTACCTGCGAGGGGCGCGCCTGGTGGCCGGCGCGGTCTTCACCGCGCCGTGAGGGTTCACCGCCCCGCGCCAGCGCGAGCGGTCGCGGCCCACGCGCTGGAGCGCGTCGCGCGCGACGGCGCCTTCGCCGATCTCGCCCTCGACGCCGCCCTCGCGCGACGGCCGCTGGCCACCCGCGACACCGCGCTCGCCACCGAGCTGGTATATGGCACTCTCCGGTGGCAACGCTACCTCGACTGGGTGCTTGCTCCTCATTCGCGACGCCCGCTCCATGGGTTGGAGCCCCGCGTCCTGGTCCTGCTCCGCATGACGGCCTACCAGATCGCTTTCTTGGACCGCGTGCCGTCATTCGCGGCGGTCGACGACGCCGTGAGCCTCGCCGGTGCCACCCCCGGCGTGACGGGGTTCGTGAACGCCGTGCTCCGCTCCTTCGCGCGGCGCGGCGCGCGCGAGCGCGAGCCCGCCTTCCCGGAAGACGCGGTCGAGGCACTGGCCATCCGCTGTTCGTTTCCCACCTGGCTGGCCGCCCGATGGAGCGAGCGCTTCGGCCTGGACGAGGCCCGCGCGCTCATGCTGGCCCTCAATGAACGGCCACCGCTCACCATCCGCGCGAATACCTTGCGCCTGTCGCGCGACGAGCTGGCCAAGCGCTTGGCCAGCGAGGAGGCGCGCAGGCCAGCTCCCGTGCGCTACGCCTCGGAGGGCCTGGTCGTGGACCATGGCGGTGGGGCGCCCGCCGCGTGGCGGGTGTTCAATGAGGGCGGCTGCGTCGTACAGGACGAAGCGTCCATGCTGATCGGTCACCTCGCCGCGCCTCGGCCTGGGGACATCGTGGCCGACGTGTGTGCCGCGCCGGGCACGAAGACCACGCACCTCGCGCAGCTCATGGCGAATCAGGGGCGAATCCTGGCCTTCGACCGCGACCCGGAACGGTTGGCTCGGGTCGGAGAGGCCGCCGCGAGGCTGGGAATCTCCATCGTGCAGGCGCGGGACGGTTCGGTGGAGTCGCGGGCGCTCGAACATGCCGGCTCCTGCGACGTCGTCCTCGTCGACGCTCCCTGCTCGAATCTCGGCGTCCTGCGGCGACATCCCGAAGTGAAGTGGCGCCGGCAACCGGCCGATCTGGCCGACAATGCCGTGAGCCAGCGCACCATTCTCCGGGCCGCCGCGACCTTGGTGAAGCGGGGCGGGCGCCTCGTCTACGCGACGTGCTCGCTCGAGCCGGAGGAGAACGAGGCGGTCGTGCGCGATCTGCTCGCCGCGCGGACCGACCTCGCAATCGATCCGCCCCGCGCCTTTCCCATCGCCCTCGACGAGATCGGCATCCTCCGCTGTCTGCCCCATCGCCACGGCACCGACGGATTTACGGCCGTGCGCCTGCGCCGGGCGCCGTGAGGCCTCAGACGTGGATGCTGCCGAGCCCCGGCGCTATGATCGCGCGGACCGACGCGGTATAAGTGACGCATGGTCAAAATCGCGCCGTCGATTCTCGCCGCCGACTTCGGGATCCTCGGAGAGGAGATCGCACGGGTGGAAGCGGCGGGGGCCGATCAGATCCACATCGACGTGATGGACGGCCGCTTCGTCCCCAACATCTCCATGGGATTCCCCGTCCTCGAAGCGGTTCGCAAGCGCACGCGCCTCCCCCTCGACTTGCATCTCATGATCGTCGAACCGGAGCGCTACCTGGCCGACTTCGCTGCCGCCGGCGCCGATCTGCTGACCGTGCACGTGGAGGTCTGCCCGCACTTACCGCGCACGCTCGCGCAGATCCGCGAGCTGAGCGAGAAGCGCGGCGCGGGGGTCAAGGCCGGGGCGGCCCTCAATCCGGGCACGCATCCGAAGGCGCTCGACTACGTCCTGGACGACCTCGACCTGATCCTCGTGATGTCCGTCAATCCGGGCTTCGGAGGCCAGGCGTTCCTCCCCGCGGTGTATCCAAAGATCAGGCAGATCCGCACGCTGCTGGGCGCCCGGGCGGTGGACGTGTCCATCGACGGCGGTGTGAAGGTCGAGCATGCGCGTCCGCTCGTCGAACACGGTGCCTCGATCCTGGTGGCCGGCTCCGCCGTTTTCCAGGCCACGGATCCCGCCAAGGTCATCCGGGACATGCGCAGCGCGGCCGGCCCCCGGTAGCTCCTCAGCCACGCAGCGCCGGCAGGACTTCGCCCCCGAGCAGCTCGACCGCGCGGAGCGGGTCGGGTCCCAGCGGCGGCCCGAAGGAGACGTGGTCCATGCCGGCCTCCACGAGTGGCCGTAGGCGCGCGATCAGCGCGGTAGGGGGGCCGGCCACGCCGATGCGCAACATGCGCTCGTCCACCATGGCGCCTCCGCGGTAGAGGTTGCGCTCGACGGTGACCGCGCGCGCGATCGGGGCGAAATCCTTCCGGGTGAGGCCGAGCCGCTCGAGGATCAGTGGACCGAGCGCGTGGCCGTAGTAGGCGATCTTTTCGGCGAGCGCGCGACGGGCGGCGCTGGCGTCGGCGCTGAGCGAGACCCAAAGGCAGGCGACGACGTCGAGATCGCCGAGGGCGGGATCGCGCTGACGGCGGCCCTCCTCAATGTGGGGGCGCACGGTGAAGTAGTGCTCGGGCGGGAGCAGCAACGGCAATACACCGTCGGCCACCTCGCCGGCCAGGCGCAGCATCGCCGGGCCCATGGCGCCGAGGTAGATCGGCGGCACGCGGCGCGGGGCGAAACGCAGATACGCGGCCTCCGGCTCGGCGACGAAGCGGCCGAGCGGGGCCCGCCCGCCCGCAAGCCAGGCGCGGATCGTCCGCACGGTTTCCCGCATGGTCCTCACCGGGCGGCGGTCGTCGATGCCGACCCATGCCAGAAAGTCAGCGGCGCCGGCGGCCAGTCCCAGGTTGAAGCGCCCGACGGAAAGTTCGTCCATGGTGGCCGCCAGCATGGCCAGCTCGGCGGGATGGATCGTGTGAGGGTTCAGGACGCACGTGCCGAGCTCGATGCGCTCGGTGGCGCGCGCGACGGCGGCGAGAAGCACGGGGGCGCTCCGGAAGAAGAGATCGTTGCTGATCCAAACCTGGTCGATGCCGGCACGCTCGGCGGCACGAGCGATGGCCACGTAGTCGTCGATCGTCAAGTCATTGTTGACGCGGAGGCTAGCGCGGATGGCCAGCGCCATTGAGCCCCAGACTCGAGCGAATCGCCGGCGTCAACTACCGCCTCCTGGCTCCGCCTTCATAGGTGATCAGTCGCCGAGCTTGGCCTTGAGCTGGTCGACGTCCGCCACCGACATTTCGCCAACCGTGGCCACCTGGCCGTTCTGAATGCGCCAGAGGCGGAACGGCCCTGTGATGTCGCCGTAGCGGTCGAACTGTACGGGGCCGATGACGCCGACGTAGCGAATCGGCTTGCCCTCCGTGATAAGGGCGAAGGCCTTGCGGAACTCAGCCGGCCCCGCATGGATGACGGCGCCCTTGGCGTCAACCACCTTGCGGATGGCATCGCGGATCGCCGCCGACTCCGGGCGACCGGCCTGGGCGAGGGCGAGACCGAGGATGGCCGCCGCGTCGTAGGAACGGTCGGCCGCGGGCGCGCTGGCGTCGAACTTGGAGAACGGCGGATACTCGCGCGTGAAGTACTCCGTCGACGGCGTCTTCACGGTGCCCGACGACGTGCCATAGGCGTCGTTCAGGTGCGTCGGCCCCACATCGGCGATGAACTTCGCCGAGTTCATGCCGTCATTGAGGAGGAACTTCTTGGGCCCGCCCAGCGAGATCCACGTGCGGGCGATGGTCGTGCCGTCTCCCGGGTAGCTCACGAGGTAGAGGGCGTCGGGTGTGCCCTGCATGGCTCGCGTGACCTCAGGCTGGTAGGAAGCCTGACTGGGATTGTATGGCGTCACTGAGACGATCTGGCCGCCGAGGGTCTGGTACGCGCGGGAGAACTCGCGGACCATGTTCACGCCGAAGTCGTTGTTGACGTGGACCACGCTCAGGCGGCGAAGCCCCGAGTCCAGTGCGTACTTCGCGGCGGCCACGCCCTGCAGCGCGTCGGTGGTAATCGTCCGGAAGAACCAACCGCCGCTCTTGCCCTCGCGGCCGAGGGCGGTGAGAGTGGGTGACGAGGAGGCCGGCGAGATCTGGACGACGCCGCTCGGCGCGGTCACCGAGGTGAGGATCGGGATGGACACCGGCGAGATGATCCCGCCGATTAGCGCCGGCACCCGCTTGATCTCCACGAGCTGCTTGGCCACATCGACGGCCACCGAGCCCTGGCTCTGGGCGTCCCGGATCTCGGCCGCCAGCCGGCACCCGCTGGGACCGCCGGCCTCGTTGAGGTCGCGGAGGGCCAACTCCACGGACTTGGCGCCCGCCTGGCCGAACTGGCCAGCGGGGCCGGTCAGCTCCATGACCACGCCGATGGTGACAGTGCACTGTGCGCGGACCGGATTGGGTGGGACGGCAACCGCGGCGAGGATCAACAAGAATCCTAGCACGTGCCGAGCCGTCTTGCTCATCGGTGGCTCCTTCCTGGCGGCGTCGCTCAGTCTGACCGCGCCACCATCACCGCTTCCGTTCACCCGTCGTGGCGCCCGATCGTAAGGTCTCTGTCGGGTCATGACAAGCGGATCGTGCGGCACGACCACGCCGATGGCGAAGGGCGCATCGCCCGCCCCGAGCCGGGTCCTCGAGATCGACGGAGTGACGAAGCGCTTCGGTGCCCACCGCGCGGTCGATGGCATCTCGTTCCGGGTGCGGCCCGGCACCATCACGGGCCTCATCGGGCCGAATGGAGCGGGGAAGACGACCATGTTCAATCTGATCGCCGGGGCGCTGCGTCCCAGCGCCGGCCGCATCGCCCTCGGCGGCGATCGCCTGGATGGAGGACCGCCCCATCGCGCGCTGCGCGCGGGGATAGCCCGCACGTTTCAGATTCCCCGCCCCTTCGCCGCGATGACGGTGCTGGAGAACGTGATGCTGGCCGGCGCGCATCAGCCCGGGGAGCGCTTCTGGATGAACTGGCTGCAGCCGGGCACGGTGGCCGCCGGCGAGCGCGTCCTGCGGAAACGGGCGCAGGAGCTGCTCGAGTTCATCGGGCTCAGCACGGTGGCTGGCGCGCCCGCGCGGACGCTCTCGGGCGGCCAGCGGAAGCTCCTGGAGCTGGCGCGCGCCCTGATGACTCGGCCGCGCGTGCTGCTCCTCGACGAGCCGGCCGCCGGCGTGAACCCGGCACTCATGGACGTGATCGCGGAGCGCATCATCGCTCTCAACCGGGCCGGAATGACCGTGCTCATGATCGAGCACAATCTGGACCTCGTCACGCGCCTCTGCCGTACGGTACTCGTCATGGCGAGCGGGCGGCTGCTACTCGAGGGCGACCCAGAGGCGGTGCGTGACGACCCGCGGGTGGTCGAAGCGTACCTGGGCGGGCCGTCGCGATGACCGGCGCCACACTCGTCGTGCGGAACCTCGTCGCCGGGTACGAGCCGGGCATGCCGATCGTCCGGGGCGCCACGTTCGCCGCCGAACGCGGGGAAATCTTGACGTTCCTCGGCCCCAACGGCGCCGGGAAGTCGACGCTGGTCCGGGCCATCGCCGGGCTGGTGGCCATCGACTCCGGTCGCGTCTTTCTCGAGGGGGAGGACGTTACAGGGCAGCCCCCACATCGGCTCGCGCGCCGAGGCGTAGCGCTCGTACCCCAGACCGAGAACGTCTTCACCCGCATGAGCGTCGACGACCACCTGGCCCTTGCGACCGCCTCGCTCGATCGCGCCAAGCGCCGTCAGCAGCTCGCGGCGACGTACGAGCTGTTTCCCGACCTGGCCGCCCGCCGGCGTTTCCTCGCGGGGCGGCTCTCCGGTGGCCAGCGGCAGATGCTGGCCGTCGCCCGAGCCCTCGTGCCGGCGCCGCGGGTGCTCCTGCTCGACGAACCGTCGGCGGGGCTGGCGCCAGGCCTGGTCGAGGCCGTGCTGTCCCGCCTGCGCGCGGCCCGCGCGCTGGGCGTGACGATCATCCTCGTCGAACAGAACACGCGGGCTGCGTTGGCCGTGGCCGACCGAGGCTGCGTCCTGGTGGAGGGGCGGCTGCGCCTCGTGGGCTCAGCCGCCGAGTTGGCCGGCAATGCAGAGGTCGCGCGGCTCTATCTGGGCGCGCGCGCCACGCGGTGATCGGACTTCAAGATCTCGCGAACGGCGTGATCCTCGGCGCCACCATCGGCCTCGGCGCTGTGGGGCTCACCTTGACCTACTCGATCCTGGGCTTCGCCAACTTTTCCCATGGCGAGCTGATCACCGGCGGCGCCTATGCGGCTCTGACCTTGCTGTGGCTTCTGGCGGCGGCCGGTGGTTGGGGCATCGGCCAGCTCGGTGCACTGTCGTTCGGCTGGCCGTTCCTGGGCCTGCTCGCCGCTGCCATGGCCCTCACCGGCTCCCTGGCCATCGGGCTCGAGCGCGCACTCTTTGGCCCGCTTCGCCAGCGGGGCACGCAGATAACCCTCGTGATCGCGTCGTTCGCCGCCTCGCTCGCCCTCCGGAGCCTGGTGGCGTTCGTGTGGGGACCTGAACCGCAGTACTTCACGCGGAAGATTCCCATGGCCCGCGAGATCCTGTCGGGGATCCGCGTCACCGCCGACCAGCTCTTCGTGCTGGGATTGACGGCCGCCCTCATGCTCGGGCTTCATCTGCTTTTGACCCGGACGACGCTCGGCCGCGCCATGCGGGCGGCCAGCGAGAATCCCGTGCTCCTCGCGGTCACCGGCATCGACCCGGTAACTGTGGCGCGGTGGACGTGCCTGATCGGCGGCGCTCTGGCCGCGGTGGCTGGCGTGTTCATCGGACTCACCGTGCAGCTGCGGCCGCTGCTCGGCTTCGAGCTGCTCTTGCCGCTGTTCGCCGCCGTGATCCTCGGCGGCATTGGCAGCGTCTACGGCGCCCTCGCGGGCAGCTTCGTCGTCGGCCTCGCCGAGGCGGTGGCCGTCCCCGTCATCGGGGCCGAGTACCGCGCCGCCGTCGCCTTTCTCGTCCTGCTGGTGGTGCTGCTCGTGCGGCCGGGCGGCATCGCCGGGGCGCGCGAGTGATCGCCGACCTGTTCGCCTACCTGGTCTTCTTCGCGGTGATCGTGCTGACCTACGCGCTGGCCTGTCTCGGTCTGAACCTTCAGTGGGGGTTCACCGGGCTCTTCAACGTCGGTGTCGCCGGGTTTATGGCCGTCGGCGCCTACACGTCGGCGATTCTCACCGCGCCGCCGAATCCGGAACGGCTGGGCGGCTTCGCCTGGCCCATCGCCGCCGGCTGGGTCGGCGCGGGCCTCGTCGCGGGCGTCGTGGCCCTCGGGGTGGGCGCCGCCACCCTGCGGCTTCGCCACGACTACCTGGCCATCTCCACGTTCGGCGTCGCGGTGACGATCCAGCTCCTGGCGACGAACCTCGTCGAACTCACCGGGGGGCCGTTCGGCATTCACGGCGTACCGCGTCCCTTCGCGACGGTTGTGGGAAGTCCAGTGGGCCGCAACATCGCATACCTGACCCTCGTGGCCGCCTTGGTGATCGCCGTGTACACGGCGCTGGAGCGACTCGTCCGGAGCCCATGGGGGCGCGTCCTGCGCGGGCTTCGCGAGGACGAAGCGGCGGCGAACGCGCTCGGCAAGTGGCCGGCGGCATTCCGCCTCCAGGCGTTCGTCATCGGCGCCATCGCCATGGGACTGGCCGGAGCCGTCTACGCGCATTTCGTCGGCTTCGTGGCCCCCGAGGACTTCCTGCCGATCCTCACGTTCCAGGTGTGGACCATGTTGATCGTCGGCGGGTCGGGCAACAATCGCGGGGCGATGGCGGGTGCGCTCGTCGTCTGGGCACTCTGGAGCCTGAGCGGTGCGCTCCTCGCCGCCGTGCTGCCGCAGGAATGGCAGGCGCGCGGGGCCGCGCTCCAGACCGTGCTGATCGGCGTGGTGCTGGCGGCAGTGCTGCTGGTCAGGCCTCGCGGCTTGCTCGGCGAGGAGACGGTCGTGTCGCCACACGCCCGGTGACCGTGTCGACGTCCCTCCTCACCTTTTCCGCCCGCGGGCGCGCGGCTGGAGCGGCACGGCGCTCACCGCACCATGGCGGAGGACGCGACGCCCGACGCGGTCGATTCGCATGATCAGTCGGCAGGCGGGGTCGGGACACGTCACACGCGCATCGGTCTCCATCCAGTCCGCCGCGTGGTTCTTTCTTTGTTTGGCGGGGAGGAGGGGAATGGCGGCCTGGAGGGCATAGAGACAAAAATCGGCGCGGTCGGGCATCGACAGCTTGCCGCTGCGGAGCATGATCCGGTCGCCGACGCGCATCTCGCAGGTGCAATGCCCCTCGATCCGCTCGACGACAACCTGAAGGTCATAGAGGGCGAACTCGCCCAGCGTGCCGCCGGCGGATCGCCGGAGCGGTCCTTCACCACCCGCCAGAGCGGAGTCCGGGGTCAGGTCCTGCGGCGCGGCCGACGCCTCACGCTTGCGATCACGACGCACGGCCGACATCCCATGTGCGCCGCAGCGTGGGAAGCACCTCTTCACCGAGGAGCCTCAGCCCCTCGGATCCGTCGAGTCCGTGCGGTGCGCCAAACTCCACGCGGCTCACGCCGACGGCATACAGGGCGTCGGCCTGCGCGATCACGTCGTCCGGTGTGCCGGCGAACGCCACGCGCGCCAGTAGCGCGTCGGGAATCTCACGCGCGGCCCTATCGAAGTCGTAGGCCGCCGCCGACGCGCGGATCCGCGCGAGTCGGTCGGGCTCGACGGCCATGGTCGGGTCCAGCGACGCGATCACCGGCACGTAGAGCGCGGCCTTGCGCCGGGCGAGATCGCGCGCAGCGCGGCCATTGCGATCAACCACCGAGACGCAACCGACGACGAGCCCGACGGCGTCGGGAGACCGGCCAGCGCGGGAGCCCGCCGCGCGGATCTCCGCGAGGTAGCGGGGGACGACCTCTGGGTTCGCGGTCCCCCCGACTTTCACCTCGCTGATCTCGTGGATGCAGGCGCGGATCGCCTGCGCCCCCCAACTGCCCAGAAGGAACGGCAGCGCGGGGCGCGGAATCGCCCAGCGGAGTGAGTCACCGCCGGCCAGCTGGAAGACCTCGCCGCGGTAGGGAGCCGGCACGCGCCGCAGGAGGTGGCGCACACATTCGAAGGCTTCGCGAAGAGCCCGTACCGGTTGGCGCGGCTCGAGGCCGATGAACTCGTGCCACGCACCGCGAGCCAGACCGAGGTAGGCGCGGCCCCCCGAAGCCTCGTCGATCAGCGCGGTGTGGCCCGCGATGTTCACTGGATGACAGGTAAACGGGTTGACCGCCGACGGTCCCAAGGCCACGCGCCGCGTCACCCGGGCCATCTCGAGCAGGGGCAGCCACGCCGGCTGGTAGAGAAGATCGTTGTAGACGGCGACCGCATCGAAGCCATAGCGTTCGGACGCCGCCGCGAGCGGGCCGTAGGCGCTGAGCGGCCGGTCGGTCTGGAAAGCGATACTGACGCGACGGGCGCCCACGGCCTCCCATATTCGCATGCCGGGATTGGTTGAAATTGCGCGCGTAGTTCCGTACTCTTAGCTGTTCCATGTTCGACACATTGAGCACCCGACTGCAAGGCATCTTCGACCGGCTCGGTAGCCGGGGCCGCCTCACCGAGGAGAATATCCAGGAGGCGTTGCGCGAGGTCCGCGTGGCGCTGCTCGAGGCGGACGTCAACTTCAAGGTCGTCCGCGCCTTCATCGACAAGATCAAGGACAAGGCGGTCGGTCAGGACGTCCTGAAATCGCTGACCCCGGCCCAGCAGGTGGTCAAGATCGTCCATGACGAACTGGTGGAGTTGCTCGGAGGCAGCGGTCATCGACTGGCGATGGCCTCGACCCCACCCACGATCGTCATGCTGATGGGGCTGCAGGGCTCGGGAAAGACCACAACGGCCGCGAAGCTCGCCCGCATGTACGCCAAGCAGGGGCAGCATCCGGTCCTCGCCGCCGCCGACATCTACCGGCCAGCCGCCCAGGATCAGCTCCGCACACTCGGCGCCCAACTCGGAGTGCCCGTGGTGGAGCAGGGACGGACCCCCGTCGAGATCTGTCGCGCCGCGCGGGAAGAAGCGGCCACGCGCGGGCTGACGCCGCTGCTGCTCGACACCGCGGGCCGCCTGCACATTGACGAGCCGATGCTCGAGGAGCTCCAGAAGATCAAGGCCGACGTCAAGCCGCACCACGTGCTCCTCGTGGTCGACGCCATGACCGGCCAGGACGCCCTGACCGTCGCCGACCGCTTCAACGCGGCGGTGGGGATCGACGCCGTCATCCTTACCAAGATGGACGGCGACTCTCGCGGGGGCGCCGCACTGTCCGTTCGACACGTGACCGGCCGACCCATCGCCTTCGTGGGGGTCGGCGAGAAGACGGAGGCCCTCGAGCCCTTCCATCCGGACCGCGTGGCCTCGCGGATCCTCGGAATGGGCGACGTGCTGTCGCTGGTGGAGAGGGCACAGGAGACTGTCGATCGGGAGAAGGCTGAGGCGCTGGTCAAGAAGCTGCGCGAGGACAGCTTTACCCTCGAAGACTTCCGCGACCAGCTCCGGCAGGTAAAGCAGATGGGACCGCTCGATCAGATCATGGGAATGATCCCCGGCCTCGGCAAGCTCATGAAGGGCGCGCCCAAGGAACTCGACGAGGAGGCCGCCGACCTCGGGCGCTTCGACGCCATCATCTCGTCGATGACACGAGCCGAGCGGATTCATCCCGAGATCATCAGCGGCAGTCGCCGTCAGCGCATCGCACGCGGCAGCGGCACCACCGTGCAGGACGTGAACCGGCTGCTCAAGCAGTATGCGCAGCTTAGGAAAATGATGAAGCAGTTCAAAGGGTTGGAAGGACGGCTCGGCCGTTTGAAGGGCCTCCCGGGTCTTCCCATCCCGAGGGGGTGACCACGTGGCAGTGGCGATTCGCTTGCGGAGAATGGGTTCGTCGAAGCGGCCTGCGTATCGGGTGGTCGTGGCCGACTCGCGGTCGCCGCGGGACGGGCGGTTCATCGAGATCATCGGGCACTACAATCCGCTGACCCAGCCGCCCACGGTGAAGATCGACCGGACGAAGGCCGACGACTGGATCAAGAAGGGCGCCCAGCCGTCGAACACGGTCAAGCGGCTGCTGGCCAACGTGAAGGATGCCGGATAGCGAGCGCCTCGTCGTCATCGGCGAAATCGGCCGGCCGTACGGCAGAGAGGGAGCAGTGCACATCACGCCGCTCACCGACGATCTCGAGCGATTTGCGCGGGTGCGCGACTGCGTGGTGTGGGACGCGGCGTGCGACGAGCGACAGCCGCGGCGCCTCACGACGGCGCGGCGCCAGGGAGGCGAGATCATCGTGGCCCTGTCGGGTTGCGACTCTCCGGAAGTGGCGAGAACGCTCACCGGGCGGCTGCTGGCCATCCCGGAGTCGGAGGCGTTGCCGCTCGACGACGGGCACTTTTATCCCTGGCAGCTCGAAGGCTGTCGGGTGGTGACCGAGGATGGCCGCGATGTGGGCGTGGTCGCGGGAATCGAGCAGTCGCCGGCGCACGATTTGTGGGTGGTTCGTGGGCCAGAGCGCGAGCATCTGATTCCGGCGGTGGCCGAGATCGTGCGCGAGGTCGACCTGGGAGCGCGCCGGGTGGCCATCAGCCCGCCCGAGGGCCTGCTCGAGCTGTAGGAGCGCGGAGTTCGGGGGGCTTGGGGGGCCCTGTCGAGGCCCTGAGGCGCGCGCGGAATCGAGGGGCGTCACGGCTGCGCCGGGGCGCCCCGAGCACTTGGGGGGCTTGGGGGGCCCGGTCGAGGCCCTGAGGCGCGCGTGGATTCGAGGGGCGCCACGGCTGCGCCGGGGCGCCCCGAGCACTTGGGGGGCTTGGGGGGCCCGGTCGAGGCCCTGAGGCGCGCGCGGATTCGAGGGGCGCCACGGCTGCGCCGGGGC
>JBKPAK010000291.1:0-23870 GCA_046726415.1 Candidatus Methylomirabilota bacterium | reverse complement strand
CGGCCGGTAGAGCCAGACGAGCAGGCGCATCACCGGGTTGCGCTCCTCGCCCCGGACGCGTCCCCCGATGAGCAGGGCGCATAGCACGGGCACCAGCGTCACCGAGAGCAGCGTTGCGCCGGCCATCGAAAAGGTCTTAGTGAAGGCCAGCGGATGGAAGAGCTTGCCCTCCTGGCCCGTGAGCGCGAAGACCGGGATGAACGCCAGGAGGATGATGGCCATGGAGAAGAAGATCGGGCGGCCGACCGCGCGCGAGGCGTCCAGCACCGTGGCGAGGACGCGGGTCCGGTCGCGCGGATTCACCCCGCGCTGCTCCATCAGCCGGAAGCAGTTTTCGGTGACGACGATGGCCGCGTCCACGAGAACGCCGATGGCGATGGCGATGCCCGCCAGCGACATGATGTTGGAGCTGATGCCGAGGTAGCGCATGAAGATGAAGGCGATCAGCACGGCCAGCGGCAGCGGGATGGTGACGATCAGGACCGAGCGGAGGTTGAGGAGGAACAACACGTTCACCGCGGTGACGACGATGATCTCCTCGAATAACGCACGCTTGAGCGTGTCCACCGCTCGCTGGATCAGGCTCGACCGGTCGTAGAAAGAAACGATCCGCACGCCAGGCGGGAGCCCCGCCTGCAGGGCGCCGATCTTCTCCTTCACCCGCGCGATGACCTCGACGGTGCTCACGCCGGAACGGGCCACCACGACGCCGCCCACCGCTTCCTCGGTGCCCTTCATCAGGGCGGCCACGCGGAAGGCGTCGCCCACCTTCACGTCGGCCACCTGGGCCACGTAGATCGGCGTGCCGTTCTGCGCGACCAGCACGAGACGTTCGAGGTCCCGCACGCTCTCGATCAGCCCGAGCCCGCGGATCACGGTCCACGTCCCGCTCCCCTCCACTACGTTGCCGCCAACGTTGCGGTTGCTCTTCATGACCGCGTCGACCACCGCAGAGATGGGGATGCGGAATGCGCGGAGGCGGTTGGGATCAACGTCCACCTGGTACTGGCGGACCACCCCGCCCACGCTCGCCACCTCGGCCACCCCGGGGACGGAGTTGAGCTGATAGCGGACATACCAGTCCTGGATGGACCGGAGGTCACGCAGTGATCGGCCCGGCCCCTCCACCGTGTACCAGAAGACGTGCCCCACCCCGGTCGCGTCAGGCCCAAGGGTCGGGACCACGCCAGCAGGCAGCGACTTCGCGAGGAGATTCAGGCGCTCCAGGACGCGCGAGCGCGCGAAGTAGAGGTCGACATCGTCCTCGAAGATGATGTTGATCATCGAGAAGCCGAAAGCGGACGAGGCGCGCACCACCCGAACCCCGGGCAGGCCCTGCAGGCTAACCGTCAGGGGATACGTCACCTGGTCCTCGACCTCCTGGGGCGAGCGCCCCGGCCAGTCCGTGAAGACGATGACCTGGTTGTCGCTGAGATCGGGGATGGCGTCGATGGGCGTGGTGAGCAGCGCCCAGCACCCCCAGACGCCAATGAGCAGACAGACCACCACCACGAGAAAGCGGTTGCGCAGGGACGCGTCGATCAGCCAGTTGATCATCGAGAGACCACGCTCTCAGACGTTCCTCTCCGGTCGGCATCCCGTCCCGGTAACGCGGACAGGGGCAGGCCCCTTGTGAAGCTTGGCGCCTTCTTGAAGAAACCTAGGCGGAGAGGAGGGACTTTGGAGGCGGAGCGGGCGGACTGAGGGCGATGGTCAGGTGCGGCTCGCCCGTGGCCACCGGCGCTTCATCGAGGGCGACCACGGAGGCGACTCGCGGCGCGTGCCCGACGCCCGGGGCGGCCGGACACGTCATGTCGCACGCGTCGCACATGATCACGCACGGCCCGTAGAGCATTGCCAGGGGTCCGAGCACGAGCCACGCGATTGCGACAGCCCATGCGAGAAGGCGTCGGGACCAAGATCGCATCGCCACCATGTATAACACAGTGTCCCGAACGAGCGACGTGGGCGCGCGTTCGGGTACCGGGTCAGAGTGATAGACACAGGCGGGATCACTTCGATTTTTCGAACCCTCGCCGAGGGCCTCGATTGATCTCCTACGGCCACCCCTCGAGAGTATGCGGTCCGGGTGATCGGGGCCATGCGCGAGCATCCGGAGGGCGGCGAGGCCCGGGTGGTGGGTGAAGTGGTAGAGGAAGAGCCTGCCTCGTCATCTGTCATGCGGACCAGGGTGGGAGGGCGGAGATCGTGGACAGGGCGATGAGCTTCCGCGAATCTGCTAGCGCAACGAAGGGCAAGCCACGGGCCACCGTGATGGAACGCCCCTTGGGGCGGGCCGCGATGATTGAGGACCGTTGTCCGTTGGTCCGCCCAGGCTCCTCCGTTGCGGCTTCCGCCTGCCCCGGAAGCTACCACCAGCAACATCGTAGGTCGTCGGCTCCCCGCGGCCTTTTGGCGCCACTGTTGCTAGGAATCTCAGACATCGCCCCAGCTCGCGATGGCGGCCGGAGCGACTACGGCACTTCGCAGAGAGTGGACCATCTCATGGGGTGCCCTTTACGCAGGATCGATTACCGGCGAAGGGGGCATGGGGGGTCGACGACGATGCGGTTGTTCTGGTTGCAGGGGGTGGCGCTGACGGGGCTCATCCTCGGCGCCGGATTAACGTTGATCGTGGGGGCCCAGGCGCAGTCGCGTCAGATCGTTCAGGGTGCGGCGGTGCCCGCTCATCCCCGCGCAGCGACTCAGCTGCGCGGCGCAAACGTGATCAAGCCCCGCGCCTCACAGGCGCTTGCCTCGTTGCGGGCGCAACAGCCGGTGCACGGCCCCATCAATTCACAATTTGGGGCACGGCGCTCGTTTTGGAGGACGCGCTTCCACAACGGCATCGACATTGGGGCCCGTCCGGGGACGCCGGTCCAAGCCCCGGCGGCCGGCACTGTCACTTCCGCTCGCCCGCGCCGCGGTTACGGCAAAACGATCATGATCGATCACGGGCACGGGCTCCAGACTCTCTATGGTCATCTCTCGAAGGTCGCTGTGAAACCGGGTCAGAAGGTCGAGCGGGGAGCCATGCTTGGCCTGACGGGCGTCACCGGCAACGCGTCAGGACCACACCTGCACTATGAAATCCTTGAAATCCTTGTGAATGGGCGGCCTGCTGATCCTCGTGGTTCCATGTTGCGCTCCGGGGACATGCACAGTAAGGCCTCGCGTCCAGGCGGCTGGCGACCGCGGAGCGAAAAGGCACCGGCGCGCGGCTAGCCTTACCGAGCCACGGCGGGGGCAGACGACTTCGCGAGCTATTCAACCGGAGCGCCTTGGCCTGCTCTCGTAATGCTACGAGGAAGAACAGACCATCCCGAAGCCGCCAAGCTCGAAACGTCGAATCAGCGCGTCGGGACAGTGACCACGCGAGCGCGCACGCGAATGACGCCCTCGGCGACAGCACCCAGATGGCGTGCCGCCGCGTATGACAGGTCGAGAATGCGGCCGTCGACGAAGGGACCGCGGTCGTTCACGCGCACCTCGACCGAACGGCCGTTCCTGAGATTAGTCACGAGCAAGCGCGTCCCCATGGGGAGGACGGGATGCGCGGCCGTCAGCTCGTTCATGTTGTAGATCTCCCCGCTGGTCGTCCGGCGACCATGGTGCGGCTTCCCATACCACGACGCGTAGCCGACCTGAACCGAACGGCGAAGCTCTGCCGGTGCGGGCGACGTGACAGCGCCCCGAGGTGTTGCGCAGCTGGGTAGCAGAGCGGCCAGGACGAGTCCCGCCGCCAAACGCGGTGGCGTCGCCGCCGATCGAGGATTCGGGCCGGGAATCCGCCACGCGCGTCGCAAGGCCCCGGGGCCCGAGATCAGACCGTAAACAAGCCTAGCGGTTTCTCGGCCGAGCGGCGCGTTCCTCTCCGAAGAACCGACCACGGGTGTTGCTAGCGCCGATGGATGTCTTTGCCGCCACCACTCTGAATCCAGTTCCACGAGAAGATCGCCACTTCATATGACGCCGCTCGCGGCACAGACACATCGAAATACACCCGAGAGCCAGGGTCGACCTCGTTCGGGCCCCAGGCGACGAGTTGCCCGACCCTCTTCCCGGAGCTGTCATAGCCGTTCACCAGGAGCCGAATGTCCGTGGCGGCGAAGCCCCAGGTGTTCGTGATATAGCCCTCGACCACGGGCCGGCCGCTGACCTTCGCCACATCCCACTGGACCCGGAAGAACTGTTGCCATCCCACGGTCAGAGGCCGCAGGCTCCCGCGCTGCCACTGCGTTGTGGCGCCCAAGGCCTCACCGACGGTGAGAGCCAGAAGCAGAAGGACAAGACTCATTCGATGCGCTTTGCCCCGCACCTCAACAATCTCCTTCCTCACGTCGCAGCCTTCTGCACCCACCATCGGCAATGCACATGCCATAAGGTCTCCGCGAGGGCGCTGCGGCGGGCAGCCTGAGATTGGATCCGCTGCTGATCGCTGATCGCGCACCCTCCGAGGGCCGCGCCATCAACCCGACCTCAACGTCTCCGCCGGCTATCCCGTCTGAAAGAGCGAAGGCGCCGAGCTGAGCGAAGCCACGACCTCGCCTAGCACCTGCTTTGCGCGACACCGGATCGACGTAAGGTCGCGGGATGCTCGCGTCGGATTCGTGCAGCGAAACAAACGATCGAGCCTTAGGGCGAGAGGAGCGGGAGGAGACCCATGAAAAAGTTGCTCGCCCGCAGGGTGCATTGTCGGAACTATATTCGCGGGCACGACGGCGGCGACCCACACCGGTGGCTCGACGGACGCAGCGCGGGTTCTCCCTCGTGAACCGATCGTCATGTCGCGGTGCTGTGAGAAACGGTCGAGGCCCGGGTCGCATCGCCGCCATGTATGACAGCCCGGGGCACGCCGGCCAGAGTTGGGCGCGGCTCGACGATGTCCCGCAATTCGAGTCAGAGGGCGTCGGGGGCTTCGCTGCTCCCCGACGCCTGCGGTTCTTACACCCGGCCAAGTTGACCGGATTGAATGGCCTCGACTAGGACATTCCACTCGGCTTTCCCGAGGACGACCGTGTTCTCGGCCTCACCGATGCGGATCTGTTCGCCCTCGATGACGACCTCGGGGCAGGCCATGCATGCCGGGCAGAGGGAGACGATGAGCTTCTCCATGGCGTGTCACCTCCTTTCCCTTCGATATGTGGACAGACAGCGGCCCGGCGTCCCGTGTCGGCACGCCAAGAGCTGAGGGTGTGGCGCAATTCGCCGAGCATGCCTTCCAGGTCGGCAACTTTCTGCTCGAGGAGCTGGCGGACGTGGATGCACGGGGCACTCCTGCCCGCCGCAAGGCCACGACATGGGCGATCTCTCCGAGGGTCAGACCAAGCCGGCGGGCACGTCCCACGAAGGCCAGCAGGCCGAGGACGTCAACGGGGTAGGAACGATAGCCGGATGCCGTGCGGCGGGGCGCCGGGAGGATGCCTCGCGCCTCGTAGAGCCGCAGCGCCCTACGGCTCAATCCGCTCCGGGTCGCAACCTCACCAATGAAGAGCCCGTGCTCCATGGGGGAAAGATAGGGCCTGCCCTAAGGGGAAAGGTCAAGAGCGAAACGAGCTGGCCAATCTCAGCTCGCGACCACACGCCGAACACGCGAACGTCCCCGGCCTCGGTTCATGCGCCAAGGCCGGCTGCCCTCCGAATCTGGTCGGTGGCGCCGCAGTCGCAGTGTGTTGCCGATGACCGACACCGAGCTCAGGCTCATGCCGCGCTGGCGATGATTGGGCTCAACAGCAGCCCGAACACCGGATAGAGCACCTCGCCGCGATGGGCACCCCAAGCGCGTCGTAGATGAAGGCGAAGAAGAGGTTCTCGCGGATGTTCCGCATGGTGGGCTGGCTCAGGAGGCGGGCCTGCGCGATCCCTCGCAGGTCGCCCATGACCAGCGTGATACCGGCACTCTGCATGGCCACGTCGGTGCCCGTCCCCATGGCGATGCCCACCTGGGCCTGCGCGAGCGCCGGCGCTTCATTCACGCGTCGCCTCGCCATGGCACCAAATCGTCTATCTCCGCGTCGCGTCACTCCCGCGCACGCCAGAAGATCTCAGCGCTCGAGGACGATGCGAACCACCTGCGCCACCTCGCGTTCTCCCTCGTGGGCCGTGGTGACGTTCACCATCCAGCCGGGCTTGAGATCCGTCAAGGTGGCCGCCTGTTCGACGAATCCGCCCCGCCCCTGATCGGAGCGCACGAACCGAACCACGCGCGAGGTTGGCCTCACGTGGATCGTCACCTGGCGGGTCGTCCCTTTCGCCGTGGCCTCGACGATGAACGTCTGCGTCCCCACGTCGACGGACTTCACCACGCCGGCAATTGGCACCTCGTCAGCGCGGACTTTGGCGGCAGTCATGACGAGCAGGATGATAGCGAGCAGGTAGGTCGTCGGAGCGAGCGCGCGCATCAGCCTTCCGCGAGTACGCATGAGTCTCTCCTGTTCAGTGCTTGTGAGCTCCACCCGGGGCAGGTGTGCCAACGGCAGGTGCCCCCGTCGCCGGCGGTGCGCCGGCTGGAGCGGCGCCAGCGGGCGGGGCCGGTGCCCCATATGATGCGTGCGCCGGGCTGACCATTTGAGGGTGTTCGGAGGTGACGTGCGGCCCTCGATGACCCGAGAACGTATGCTGGTAGGCGATCACCGCCCAGCGGTCCTCTACCGATAGCTCGTCCTTCCAGGCCGGCATGATGGAGCCTTGTGATCGAAATGGCTCGATGAGCCCTCCTTCGCTGACTCTCCAGAACCAGTAATTGCCCGCCATCTCCCCGACCATCCCCGGATCGCGCAGATCAGGGGGCTTGACGGGCAGCGTCGTCGCGGCGGGACCGTCGCCGCGGCCCTCCTCGCCATGGCATACCGCACAACGAGTCACGTAGATCTCGCGCCCACGCGCGATCATGCGGGGATCGGTCCACGCCGCGGACGGGACGTGCGCGCTGCGGTACTCGGGCGGGACGGTGGCATGGATATGCCCGGTGCCGGCCTGTGGTTCGTCTTTGTGATCGTGATCCTTGTGGTCGTGCTCCTTCCGGTCGTCACCGCGCGCCACCTGTGCAACGGGCCAGGCGGCGAGCAGGAGGACGGTCATCGCGATCGCGTGCACCGCGGCCGGGCGGCTCAATGCTGGTGCCCCCGTGCTGGCGGGGCCGCTGGCTTCGGCTTCGGCGGGGCGCTCTTCGCCTCCGCCACCCGTCGCATGATCTCCTCGTAGCGATCGGGCGGCAGGACGCGCACCAAGGCCATCATGCCTTGCGTGGCGCCCGTCCAGTTCTTGGCGAGCCCGTACGTCTCGGGCTTCGCCACCTCGTCGTCCATGGGCATGAACATGTCTTGCGGGAACCCGGGGACGCGGGTCTGGCCGCCTGCGCCAGCCGGCGTCCCATGTCCCCCATGTCCGGCGTGCCCTCCGCGGCCGTTCTGCAGCGCCATCGGCCGCGCGATGTTCGAGACGCGTCGTTCCTCCTCGGCCATGCCCATCCCGCGGCCGAACTTGGGCCCGAGGTCCTCGGAAAGGGCGTTGCCCTGGCGGATCATCCCCATGCCCTCCTCCATCCCGCCCCCCGTGCGCACCCCGTGACCTGCGTGGGCGATGGGCCCGACCATCGAGACCATCTGGTTCATCATGTGGTGCGGCAGGTGGCAGTGGAGCATCCAGTCCCCGGGGTAGACGGCGTCGAACTCGACGACCCGCGCCTGCGCCACCCCCACCAGCACGGTGTTCTGCGGATACCAGAGCGCCTCGGGAATGCGCCCGCCTTCCGTGCCCGTCACCTCGAACTGCATGCCATGCAGATGAATGGGGTGGTGATCCATGCCGATGTTCACGATGCGCAGTCGCACGCGCTCCCCGAGCTTCACCAGCATCGGCGTGGTGGCGGGCGCCGCCTTCCCGTTGAAGGTCAGCCAGTTGAACTCCATGGACAGCGTGTTGGGGATGGTGTTGTTCGGCAGCACAGCGTACTCCTGTAGCACGATGGCGAAGTCCTTCTGGACGGCCGGCCGGTAAGGCGTGCGCGGATGGATGATGAAGAGCCCGAGCAGCCCGATCATCTCCTGCATGGCGCCATGCGAGTGGTAGAAGAACGTGCCGTGCTGCCTCAGAGTGAACTCGTAGGTGAAGCGCCCGCCGGGCTCCACCTCCGGTTGGCTAATGGCTGGCACGCCGTCCATCTCGATCGGCACCTCGAGGCCGTGCCAGTGCACGGTGGTCCCCTCGGGGAGCCGGTTCTCGAAGAGGATGCGGACGCGATCACCCTCCACGACCTCGATCGTCGGGCCGGGGGCGCTTCCGTTGTAGCCCCAGAGGTCGAAGACCTTGCCGGGCAACACCTCCTGCTTCAGCGGCTCCGCGACGAGGCGAAAGACCTTGACCCCGTGGTCCCACTCGAAAGGAAGCTTGCCGAGATCGGGAGCCACGACCGGGAGGAAGCCGCTGGCATTGGCGACTCCGGCACGCGAGGCACAGGTGGGCGGGTCAGCCGCCAGGGCCGTCCGAGTCACCCCGAGCGCGCTCGCGAGGATGCCCACTCCTCCCTGAAGGAAGGCGCGCCGGCGAAAGGTGTTTCTCAAGCTCTGCATGTAACGCTCCTTGCGCATGCCTGTGTCACGGAGTCACCGTGAACGGCACGGCCTCGATGGTGATGGGGGGCTCCCCCGGAATCGCCGCCGGTGCCTCGAGCGCTCCGCGCACGAGTTGCCCCTGCAGCAGCACGGCCGCCTGCCACAGCTCGACCAGGGCGCGCACGTACTCCGCGCGGACCTGGCCCAGCGTGCGCTGGGCGATCAGCACCTGGGGGTACGCCGCGGCCATCTCCCGGAAGCGCCGCAGGTAGAGGTCGTAGCTCTCCTGGGCCTGGCCGAGGATGCGCTGCTGGTAGCGCTCCACCGTCAGCTGCGCGTCCCGGTAATTCTTCACGACCCCGCCCAAGCGATCGAACAGCGATAGCTCCACCCGGCGCGCTTCTTCTCGGGCGAGCCGGAGCTGCGCCTCGGCCTGAGCGATGTTGCCTGCATTGGAATCGAAGATGGGCAGCGGAATTCCGAATTCGAAGAAGAACTCCGGCCCCACGTCCTTGCCGTTGCCGAAGGTCTCAAAGTTGTACCCGGCCCCGCCGCGAATGAAGAAGTTCGGGATGCGGTCGGCCCGGCTCCGCGCCAGCACCGCCTCCGAGTGGCTGATCCGCGTCCGGGCGATCCGCAGCTCGGGGCTCTCCTTCAAAATGTGGGTGCGCGCGACCGCCTCATCGAGCATGGGCAGCTCGGCCTCCAGATCGCCGGCCAGCGGGGTCAGGGGAAGGTCCGGCTGGCCCACGACCGCGGCCAACCCTTGCCACACCCGCGCCAGCTCGTTCTCGGCCCGACTCAGCTCCACCTCCGCGCGCTCCGCCTCCACCTGGACCTCGAGGACATCGGGACGGTCGGCCTGGCCGATGTTGTAGAGCTGCTCGGAGATCTCCACCGCCTCGCGGGCGATACGGGCGAGATCGCGCCGCACCTCTACCGTTCGCCAGGCGCCCAGCGCCTCGTAGTACAGCAGCTTGACCGCGTTCAAGACCGCCTGGCGCTGCATCGTCTTCTCGGTCTCGGCGTGGATCTGCTCCTGGGCCACCGCCGCCTGCAGCAGCTTCCGCTTGTCGCCGGTCACGATGGTCTGCTGGGCCCACAGGAAGTACTTCGACTGGCTCGGCGCGCGCGCCTTGATGTCCTCCGCCTGGAAGCCCACGATGGGGTTTGGGTAGAAGGACGCCTGCCGCTTGCGGCCGAGCACGGCCCGGACGATGGTGTCGGCCTGGGCCACCGTCGGGTTGTTGGCGAGTGCCAGACGCTCCAGTTCCTCCAGGCGCAGGTACTTCACGGCCGGTTGGGATGGCGGCGACTGAGCGGTCGCGGCCTGGATTGCGCCCAGTTCCAGCATAACTGCCACCCCTGCGCCGATGATCACACGAGCCGGACGATGACGAGCGTTCACACACGCCTCCCGGTGTTCCTGTTGTCGTGTATGCCCTGGGGTCGCCGCGCGGCGCCCCGGGCAGGGCCTCGTGTCGGGAGAATGTCGTGCGCCGAATCGCGACGCACGGAACGGGAAGGCGCGAACTAGATCAGGAGGGCAGCGTGCAGCAGGAAGAGCGGTGGCGATGCGCCCGGGGGGCGCACCTCCGGGGCCCTGGCTGCGCCGCGTAGTTCGGTCACCAGCGGGGCACCGAACACGCCGACAGCAGAAACAGGCGGTCCGTGATGCAGCGAGACAGCGGCTGTACCGACGGCGTCGCATGACGCGACGTGCACGGCGTCGCCGTCGGGGTGGTGGGGCGACTCATCATGTCCGTCCGGCGTCGCCGCAGCATCCGGCGTCGCCGCAACATCGTGACGGTGGCTCGCGCCGGCATGGGCGTGCGTCGGCCATACACAGACGTGGGTAAACGCCACGAAGAAGGCCACCGCAAGCAGGCCCACAGCGGGGAGACGCCCGACGATCATCGACCGGAACGGTACACGCCGCTTCCGTTGGCTGTCAACGGCGAGCTTATCTCGTGCTGGTGATCCGTAGAAATGTCATGGGGTAGTTCGTCAGTGAAAATGTGATGCCCCCATGGAGATCACGATCACCATGAGCGGGAAGGAAGCCCCCCACGGCCCGGGATTCTGCGATCGCTGAATGCGGGGCTCATCACCAATCGGCAGGCGGCCGAAGCTCTGGGCCTGACGATTCGCCATGTACAGCGGCTGAAGCGCCGCTTTGCGACGGGCAGGGGGCGGCCCTGGTGCACCGCAGCCGGGGGGCAGCCATCGCCTCAGCGCTTGGCCCCGACCGTCCGCGCGCAGATCGTGCACCTCATGAGCACGCGCTACGAGGCGCTCAACGATGTGCACCGGACGGAGAAACTGCAGGAGGTCCATGGGCTGCACGTCAGCCGCTCGAGTGCTGAATCGTCACACTGACGGCGTGGGGCACGTGGTGCAGGATCTGATGCCGGATAGTTGGCGATCTCACGGTGGGGGCTCGCCAAGATCCCGCCGGGAATGCGAGTCGAAGCGGTCCGGCGGTGCGGACTTCGAGCCCTCGCGTCTCGGTTTCGCGCCCGCGTGGCCGTCGACATGCGCCGGGCGCCGCCGACGTTCGAAGGGCAGGTTCCCACAAGACCTGGGTCGCGTGCGACGCCGAGCGGGTTCCCGCCTGGCGGGCGAAAGAGAGCCTCCTCGTCGAGCGCGCGAAGCCGGCCCGCCCGCTCGTGCGCCTCGGCTCACCAGTTGACCGGCTTCAGGTCGGGGCCAACGTAGGCACCGCCGTGGCCCGGGCTGTGTCGGAAGTGAGCCGCGTACCACATGACGACGTCGCGATCCTCGACGACTTCGCCGTTGACGAAACGGTCGATGTTGGCGCGTGAGAGCGCCGGGTCGGTCGTGAACCCCTGGCCGTCGTCGTACTCCGACGACCCGCGGTAGCGCACGATCCAAGCGTCCCCGACGCCGTAGGCGTCACGCGTGCCATCGTTGGCTCCAGGCATTAGCAGGTATCCCTCGTCCGTAGACAGGTTCCGCACGCGCCAGTGGCGGTTGCGCGACGCATCGCGCGGCCGACGGATCTCGTACCGCTTCGTATGCCAGTTCGACCCGCCCACGAGCGGCGGATTGTTGTACTCCTCGATGACGTTGTTCCCGGCGGTGCGGATGTCGAAGTCGAGGCGCCAGTAGACGTGATGGTGGTGATCCTTGCAGGTGCAGGGATTGTTGGCCGCCGAGAAGCCGAAGCGCGGGCGGATCGTCCCGTTGGCGTGGAAGCGCCACTGGCTGATGTAGCGATACCAGCCGGCCTGCAGCTCACTCACGAGCACCGCCTCCTGCCCCTGCACGAAGATGGCGACGCCCCGGAAGTTGCCCCCGTCGCTGCCGCTCTCGATGATGGTCTGCGCCGGAGCGGGACAGAGCCGGAATCCCGGTATGACGTCCGAGCCGTTGGCCTGGAAACAGGTCTCCGAGTTCTGCCAGTCGCGGTAGGTGGGACCGCAGCCAGCGCCGATGCCGTCCTGGAAATACTCCACGTTTAGGATTGGCACATGCGCCTGGTAGAGCACCTGCTTACCGCGGTAGCGCACGCTGCGCAGCTCGATGCCCGAGCCATTCGTGCCCGACGAGGCGGCTGGCCGAATGGCGTCGAATGTCCAGAGCGTCGTGCCTCCCTGCGAGACGATCACGTGAACGCGGCCGCTGCGCCCGCTGAAGTGGCAGCCCGACGCCGGCGGGGGCCCGCACTCGTCGTGGGACTCGTGCGCGGCGCCCTCGAACCGATGGATGACCTCCCGCCGGATCATGTTGACGCCGACGAAGCGGTGCAGCCCGCGAGGCGCGGGCGAGACGAGTCCACGGCGACCGTCCGCTCGACGCGTCCGTCCGGTGTCTCGGTCTGCACCAGGGGCGGCATCGGCCGATAGGGCAGGAGGTCGCCGGCCCGTATGGCCGCCCCGTACTCCGACTGGTTCGCGAGCATCTCGACGGCGGCCTCGAACTCCTCGTCGCTCGGGAGCGGCTGCGCTGCGGTGTCGACGACGCTCGCGTGATCGGGCCGATCGAGGGCCCCGCACACTCGGAGCGTCCGGTTATTCCTGTAGTCGTAGACGTGGGCGACGAAGGTCTCGGCGGGCGTCGGTCGATCCTTGGTGTCGTCGTCCGTGAGCTGCAGTGAGAGCCTTGGTCTCAACAACGACATGACCGTCTCGATGCCACGCATCAAGCTCTTGTCCGAGAAACAACGCGCGCCAGGGCTTTGCCCACGGCATGAAGGTCGAGACGATCTGCCGTCACCTCTCGCCCGACCTGTCGGACGCGGTGCGATTTCATGTTCTACCCGGGATGGCGGAGCCGCTCCGAGGTGCTCCCGCTGAGGTGGGCCCAGGTCGACTTCGCCGGCGGCTTCGTTCGCCTGGAGCCCGGCACCACCAAGAACAACGAGGAACGCGCTTCCGCTCATTCCCGAAATGCGCGCGCTCCTCGAGCGCCGGCAGGCCATCACGCGCCGGTGCGAGCGAGCCCAGGTGCGGATCATCGCTCACGTCTTCATCGGTACGGCAGACCGATGAAGTCTCTGCGCGCGCGTGGATGACGGCGTGCAAGAAGGCGGCCTCCCGGGCTCCTTCCCCTCGAAGATGTAGTGCATCGGGCCAGGATGAAGAACACGATGGGCGGCGACGACCGCCTGGGGGATCGCCACCAGCCCGACCGGACAGCCTTCCCACGTCGGCTCGTCGAGCTCCAGTGTCTCGAGCCGATCTTTCATCTTCGGGAGAGGCTGCCCGCCGCGGAGATTCCGGAGAAGTCGCCCTTGCGTCGGCCATGAACACCGGCACGCCGATGCGCGAGCACCTCTCGGCGAGCACCTGCAGCGTGACGGTCTTGCCGGTGCCGGTGGCGCCGGCCACGAGGCCGTGGCGGTTCGCGAGCCCGGGCAGCAGGCACAGCACCTCGGATCCGGTCTTGGCGAGCGCGAGCGGTTCGCTCATTGCGGGCCCCTCGTGTGGGGTGACGATCTGCCGCCGGCGTGCGGCTGCACCGATGGTACCCGATTGCCGCAACCAGCAGTCAGTGGACTGGCTCGGCAGGCGAGCTAAGATCGCCAGGATGGTCTGAAGGGAGCCGGCTCATGCCTGATGCGGTCGGATACCGGATGAAGTTCGGCGTCATCGTGCCGTCCACGAACACGGTCGTCGAGGCGGACTACAACCAGATGGCTCCCCACGGCGTCACCTTCCATGCGGGGCGCATGTATATCGGGCAACCGGTGATGGACTCGGACGCGACCTTCCAGGCGATCCTCGAACAGATCAGAGGCTCCATCGGGGTCGCCATCCGCGATGTCATGACCTGCAAGCCCGACTACATGATCATGGGAATGTCGTCGGAGACCTTCTGGGATGGCGTGGCGGGCAACACGGCGTTCATCGAGCGCGTTCGCGCCCAATCCGGGCTGAACGTCTCGACGGGGGCGTCGGCGTGCCGGGCCGCCCTGGAGCGCTACGGCGTCACGCGGATCGCCGTGCTCAGCCCGTACCAGGCTATCGCCGACAAGCAGGTGACCGGGTTCTTCCAGGAGGCGGGCTTCGAGGTCGTTCGGTTCAAGGGCCTCCGCTGCCCGACGGCCACCTCGATCGCCGAAGTCACCGAGGCGCCCCTCCGCAAGATCCTCGGTGAGGAGCTGAACGGTCCCGACGTCGAGGCCATCGTTCAGGTGGGGACGAACCTCTCGATGGTCCGCCTCGCCGACGAGGCGGAGGGCTGGCTCGGCAAGCCAGTGCTGGCCATCAACGCCGCCACGCTCTGGCACGCGCTGCGGGCCAGCGGCATCACGGACCAGCAGCAAGGCTTCGGATCGCTCTTGCGAGAGCACTGATGGCAACGCTCGCGCGCGCCGCCGGCGCGGTTCGCGCCTACCGCGAGCGCGCCGGGTAGGCTAGGATGAAGTTGTCGCGGTTGGGCATCTTCACCTGCGGGAGCGTCTGCGCGTTCATCACGTCAGCCTCGACGATGACGCCGTTCAGGTGGAGCAGATAGGCCGTCACCGCATACACCTCGTCGTTGGTCAGCGACTGCGGCGCCTGGTAGGGCATCGCTCGCCGCACATAGTCGAAGACGGTGGTCGCGTAAGGCCAGTAGCTTCCGACGGTCCGCACCGGCGCCGGGCCCCCGAGCGTGCCGTCTCCGCCGACCAGGCGGTCGTTCGGCTGACCCCCACCCTTCTCGCCGTGACAGGACTGGCACTTGCTGGCGTAGACCGCGGCACCCGCGGCCGCGCTCCCTGCGCCCGGCGGCAAACCGCGTCCGTCGGGCGGGATGCTGATGTCCCAGCCGGCGATCTCGGCGGCCGTGGCCTCGCGGCCGAGGTGGGGACTGTCCGCGGCGCGCGCGCTCGCGATCAGCACCACCGTGAGGCCGAGGCCCGCCAGTGCGGTCAGGCTACGCGTACACATTCTTCACCTCGCCGTTCGGCGACACGCTCCAGGCCTGGATGGCATTGTAGTGGTATAGGAACTGGGTGCCCTTGTCAGCCACGAGCGTGTCGCGCGTCGGCTGGATCGCGCCCGTCTCGTCGCTCGCGCGGCTCTTGAGTACGGCAGGGCCGCCGTTCCACCGCCACGCCATGCGGAAACGCGTCAGGGCCTTCGCCAGCACCGGCTCCGCCAGCGCCGCTTCGCCCCAGGTCCGGCCGCCGTCGGCGGACACTTCCACCTTCACGATCGTTCCGGCGCCCGACCAGGCGAGCCCCGAGATCTCGTAGAGCCCGGGCCCCTGCAGGGCGAGCCCCGGCGACGGGGCGGTGATGACGGACTTCACCTCCATGGGATACGTGAACATCAGCGACTTGCCACTGGCGAGGAGATCGGTGTACTTCGACGTCTCGTCCTTGGTCATCGTGGGGCGGGCGGTGACCTGGATTCGCCGCAGCCACTTGACGCTCATGTTGCCCTCGTAGCCCGGCAGGAACAGGCGGACCGGATAGCCGTTCTCCGGCCGGAGCCGCTCGCCGTTCTGGTAGAGCGCGAGCATGGCGTCGTCCATCGCCTTCGCCATGGGCACGCTCCGGCTCATCGCCGCCGCGTCGGCGCCCTCGGCCAGGAGCCACTGCGCGCCGCGGTCGGCTCCCGCCTCCTCCAACAGAACCGCGAGCGGCACGCCCGTCCACTCGCTGCACGACACGAGGCCGTGGATGGCTCCACAGGAGCCCCCGGGTGGCGCCGGGCTCAGCATCGGTCGGCTGTTGCCCGAGCACTCGATGAACTGGATGCGTGACATCATCGGGTAGCGCATGAGCGCGTTTATCGTGAACACCAAAGGCCGCTTCACCAGACCGTGAACGAGTAAGCGGTGAGCGCTCGGATCGATGTCCGGCACACCGCCGTGGTGACGTTCGAAGTGCAAGCCGCTCGGCGTAATCGTGCCGTTGAGCCTCTCGAGCGGCGTGCGGGACGCGCCGCTTCCGGTCGTGCCCGGCTGGGACGCGATCCCGACGCGCTTGACCTGGTCTTCGTACTTCGCCGGGGCTCCGTACTCGCTCATTCCCGCTCCGGGCGATTGCATCCACGGCGGGATGTTCGGAGGATCCGTCGCCGCCACCGAGGTCGGCGAGAGCCCGGTGAGGCCCGCGGCGCCGATCAGGGCGACGCCCCGGGTCAGGAAAATGCGGCGATGCAACAACCCGTTTCCGGCGACTTCCTCCATCGTGGCGTCTGGGCGAGTCGACCTGGTCATGCGTGTCTCCTTCCCGTCACGAATCAGTGATGAACGGCCGACGGATCGGTGCCACCCAGTCGTGGCAGAACTTTAGCGCGTCGAAATACTCTCCGGCAAGCGACGGTCGGCGAAGCTTCCCGCCACCGGATCGCCTAGCGCTCGCTGGCCGCCCGCATGCTCTCCTCGCGGATCAGCGCCAGCACCTCGCGCTTGAGCTCGTTGAAGTACGGCGACGTGGTCACCTCCAGCACGCGAGGCCGGGACAGATCGACGACGAGGCGCTTCTTGATCCGCCCTGGGCGGGCCGTCATCACGTAGACGGTGTCGGCCAGGAGCAGCGCCTCTTCGATGTCGTGGGTGACGAAGAGAACAGTCTGGTGGTGGCGCTCCCACACCGCGAGCAGCAGCTCCTGCATGACCGCGCGCGTCTGGGCGTCCAGGCTGCCGAACGGCTCGTCCATCAGCAGCACCTCCGGCTCCATCACCAGGACGCGCGCGATGCCCACGCGCTGCTTCATCCCTCCAGAGAGCTCAGCGGGGTAGTGCGACTCGAAGCCGGTGAGGCCGACCTGCTCGAGGTACGTCCTTACCTCGGGTTCGTAGTCGGCGGCCTTGAGGCGACGGTTGCGCGGGCCGAAGGTGACATTGTCGCGCACCGTGTACCAGGGGAAGAGGGCGGGCTCCTGGAAGACCACGCCCCGGCGAGGATCGGGGGCGAGCACGGGCTCGCCGTTGAAGAGGGCACGGCCCCGCGTCGGCGCATCGAAGCCCGCCACCATGTTGAGAAGCGTGGACTTGCCGCAGCCGGAGGGGCCGAGGAGCGCGGCGAACTCCTTGCGCTCGATCTCGACATCCACGGCCTGGAGCGCCTCCACGCGACGCCCATGCTTGACGAATTCCTTCCAGACGTCGATGAGCTGGACCGTCACGCCACGGCCTCCAGGGTGCGCCAGCGCAGCACCCAGCGCGCGATGAGCTGGATGGCGCGATCGGAGACGAAGCCGAGCAGACCGACCGAGAACATGGTGGCCACGCAGATATCCATGCGGCCGACATAGTAGGCGTCCCACAGCACGTAGCCGAGGCCGGACTTCACCGCGATCATCTCCGCCACGATCACCGCCGTCCACGCGACCCCGATGCCCAGGCGCAGCCCGGTGAAGATCGACGGCAGCGCGGAGGGAAAAACGACCTTGGTCAGGATCGTCCGCGGTCCCGCGCCGAGCATGCGGGCCGCCCGCAGCAGCAAGAGATTGGTGTCGCGCACGCCGTGGGTGGTATTGACCACGATGGGGTAGAAGGCGCCGAGCCCGATGAGAAACAGCGCGCTGGTGTCGTAAATGCCAAACACGGCGATCGCAAAGGGCAGCCAGGCCGTGATGGGCACCGGACGCAGGAGCTGGATCGACGGATCGACCACCCGGGCCACCAGGCGATTCCAGCCGATGAAGAGCCCGAGCGGGATGCCGACGGCGGCGGCGATGAGGAACCCCTCGATCACCCGCCGCGCCGAGTAGAGCACGTTCGCTACCCACGTGCCGGAATAGGGCGAGAGCCCGACCCCCGGCCCACCGAAGATCCACTTGTACCAGGAGCGGACCACCTGCATGGGCGAGGGCACGATGCCCTCGGTCACCCAGCGCTGATTGACGGCCACCGTCCACAGCACGAGGAAGCCCAGGGGCAGGAAGATGAACCAGGGCACACGCCACGCGAAGGCTTCCCCGCCCGCGGCGGGGGCGGGGTTGCTCTCCTGCGTGACCGCCGGCCTCGCCACGGCGCTACTGGTTCTGGCCGAGCTCTACGGCCGACTTGCCGGTGGCCTTGCTGAGGAACTCGTAGGTGTGCGACTGGGGCAGATCCGCGGTCACGTCGCGCGCGATGACGCCGTTGTCGGAGAGGTACTTGCTGATGCGCTTGATCGACTCCAGGGGCAAGACGGGATCGAGGCGGGTGATGCGCACGGACTCGACGGCCACCGCTTCGGGAAGCCCGGCCCTCTCCGAGTAGATCTTCGCCCACTTGTCCGCGTTGGCCTGGGCGTATTTGAGGACGTCGACGTAGGCGGCAACCAGGCGCTGCACGGCGTCCCGATTCTTCTCCATGAACGTGCGGTTCACGGCGAGCACGGCGATGAGCCCGCCCACCGTCCTGGACTTGTTGTGGTCGATGGTGGGGTACTGGGCCACGCCGTCGAGGATGCCCTGGGCGCAGAAGGGCTGCCACACCACGGCCATGTCTATCTCTTTGGCCTGGAGCGCCTTCAGGTAGTTGCCGCCGCCGCCCATGATGTTGACGACCTTGAGCTTGCTGTAGTCGACGCCGTTCTCCTGAGTTGAGGCGGCGAACTTCAGCCACGAGATCGAGCCCGCGCCCACGCCGATGGCCTTGGTGCTCAGGGCCTTCCAGTCCTTGATGTCCTCGCCCTTGCGCACGATGAGGCAGTCGTTCCCGGAGCCAACGCCGGCCACGCCCACCAAGGTCCGGGTGCCCTGGCCGAGGGCGAGCGAGATATCTTGCGGTCCGAACGCGGTGATGTCGATGTCGCCGGAGGCGAGCGCGGTGCGCGCGTCCGCGAAGCGCTGGAACATCACCTGCTCCATGGTGATGTTGTACTTGGCCGCGTACTCGGGCAGGAGCCACAGCGGCGAGAGCGCCGGCACGTTGGTCATCCCGAGCTTGACCTTGACCGGCGCGGGCAGAGGCGTGCGCACCGGATCGGTCTGGGCGATGACGGCAGGGGCGGCCAGCACGAGGGCAGCGAGCGCGACGGCGAGGATTCGTCTCACGATGAGCTCCTTTCCCGCGCACCAGCATCGCGGCCCCGCCGGCCTACGTCAAGCGCCCTGGGAGCGTAAGCGACATAAAGCTCGCCTTCTCAGAAGTCGCCGCTCCCCCGCGCGTCAGCGGGTGGCGCTTGCCGCCCGCCCCCCGCTACGGGAGCTGCTCAGTCACAAGGACGTGAGCACCACGATGATCTACACCCACGTCCTCAACCGCGGACCTGGAGGCGTTACGAGCCCCGCCGACCGCGTGCTCGACCCGGCCGAACCGGGCCCCACGGATCCGGGGCCGAAGGGCGACGGCCGGTGAATATCCAGGGGCTGGGTAACCAAGGGCGCCGGGTCACCGGACGCCCCTGCCAAGTCCGCGAGAAACCGGGCCCGACTCGCGGTCAGCCCGGCCACGCTAACAGTATTACCCTGTGAGCGGGGCGGGGTATCCTGGTTACCACTTTGGTGGCCGTTCCGGCGAATGGCGATTGTGTGAAGGCATTACCGAGTATGGGTCTGTGGTCAGGGCCCGGAAGGAATCTTCCAATGGCAACTCGTGGCAAAACCGAATGTCCGCGCGCCTTGTGCCCATTGCAGGCAGACGAGGCGAACGATCGATGCCGTCAGGGCAATGATTGCCCGTTCAAGGCCGGCGTGCCTCGGCGGTCGCTCTCTGGTCGCGATGACATCGTGTGGTGATTGATAGCTGGGACCCACTTTTCAACCCCCGCCGCTCCTCGCCCAAGTTCGTCGTCGACGAAGGCGATCTCGTCCGAGCAGTTGGCACCTTCGTTGGCGAGGCTGTGCGTACCCACATGCGAGAGGGAATCATGTCTATCACCGGCAGAGTCGACGAGGGGTGGAAGCCTCCGCGTCCAAAGTGGGGAGCGGGATCGTGATGTTCTCGACGAAGAAGGACCAAACGGCTACACCATCCTGGGGCAATCACCCACGGCGCCTCGAGGTCCCGCAGCGAGTGGCGCGTGCGAGAGCCCAGGTTGAAGAGATCCAAAGATCCAAAGTCGTATTACCGCCGCCCGCCGGCTGTGTGACCACATGGTAGATGGCCCCGTTCAAATTGATCTCGCCGAGGCCTGGAAAGCGCGTCGTGAGCTGCCACAACTGCGCGACCAGGAGATGGCGGCGTGTGGGGACCTCATTGCCGTGGAGCGTGAGCATGCGGCTCTTCATGAGGATCTGCGCGCTGAGCTGATGCCAGCACTACGCGAAAGCCTCAAAGAGCCTCTGGCCAATCTGTACGTCGCTTTACGCCGTGTTACCGAAGAAAAGAATGCTGCCCTGGCTGAGGCTGTGGCACAAGGCTGAGGCTGCGATTGGTCGACCTGGCGCCTTCGGGCAATTGGTGTGGAACGAACTCGGAAGTCATCCTGAGTCGCTCCTGAACTTCCGTCGCGACTACCTGCGCCGGGATGGATGGCGGTTGCCATGACCCCCCTCGACGACCTCACGCCATCCGAGCGCGCGGCGGTCCTCGCCATCGACCGGCTCGATGTCTCGCCGTTTTGCGCCATCATCAACGGTCCCGACCTGGCCAGCGCCCGTCGTGGGCGTGGCGAGTGACGGAGTCCTGAAGCTCCGCCCCGTGACCTTCCGCTATAAGCCCGAGCACGACGACGGCGCACGCCTGGCGCAGTACGGCCTGATCGCTGAGGAGGTCGCCGAGATCTACCCGGAGCTTGTGACCACGAACGCTCAGGGAGAGCCGACGGGCGTGCGTTACCACGTGCTCCCGGCCATGCTGCTGAACGAGCTGCAGCGGCAGCAGAGACAACTCGCCGCGCACGTAACCCGAGAGCGCGAGCAGGCAGTTCGCTTGGACACTCAGGCGGCCCGCCTAGATGCCCAGCAGCAAGAGCTTGACGAGCTACGGGCACAGGTGCGTGCGCTCATCGGTGGACGGGCAGCAGTCAGAGACTGAGCGACCGCTCGATGCTCACCACGGCTCTGGTCGCCGCGCAGTGTCCCGAGACCGTGCCGGAGGCGCGCATGCTGCGCGGCTGGCTGGACTCGTGGTCCGGTGTGGGCCATGTCGTCGAATCCATGCACGAACTCAGCTATGACGTCCGTCTGTCGTCACCGTCACGGTGGAGGGATAGGACCATGGACTGGACACTCTACGATGGGCTGGCTTGCTCGCGTTGCGGCCTGCCGTTCGCGCGCTACCGCCGCGCATCAGGCAATCGCAAGACGGCGCCGTGTGATCTGCATGCTCGTCCACGTTCGGCTCTTCGAGGTCACATCGGCCAGCAACCCCTTGCGAGGCCTATGGTGAGACGCTGAGGTGATACGTCCCCCCGCCGACGGAGATAGTGTGGGACCCGGTAGAGAGTGGGGCAAGCAGCAGCCAATAACCGTCAGCCAGATTTGGCGTGAATGTTCCGCTAGGTAGCCCAAAGACTGCCCCTTGAGGATAGGTAAGAGCAAAGACGAGCGACTGCACTCTGTACACTCCCAAGTTTTTCATCGAGTGGCCATCGACGGTCACCTCGAGCGCCATGACACTACCAACTAGCCCGGCGGCGACGGCGCGCAACGCGTTTATGTTACAGGGTCCAGGGCCAGTGGGCTCGCAATCGAATGCTCCTGCTCTGGCAAGGGCGTTTGGCAGAGGCAAGAGCAAGGCCCTGCCACCGGGTATCGTGCAGGCGCGCGCGAAGGACGCACCAAAGGAACCTGCCAAGAACCAGACCGGCCCTGCCTGTCCTATTGCACAGTGTGCGCCGGTGGTATCGAGGTTTGGGTTCGTCGCCTCGGGTATGGACATAAGCCATTGCCACCATTGTGCGGTCCACTCTCCATAAGTATTTCCGTAGGGGCTGGCGTCGAGAGGAAAGACTTTCGCGTTCGGGTCCGCGCTGGCTACCGGTATCGCCGGCGCGACCAGCGACCCTAGTACGACCAGTAGAACGGCAATGACTCTGCGCCAAACACTTTGGTCGACGTTAATGAGTGTGCTCCCCCTTATCCCACAAGGTGCTCATCTAAGTCTGCGGTCACGGATAAATAGACGTTCAGGTCACGGAGTGCCTTCAGAGGAATTGTAAGCACCAGAAGTCTGCGGAGAGCTTCACGTGCCATATTCGTCCTGCCCTTCCGAGGGCGAACGCCGCCACTTCATCCTCTCCACACTTGCGAAGACCTCAACGCGGCGCCCCTTTAGGGTCCGAGCGGCACCACAGACAGGTTATACGTGATGTCCTGGATGAACGTGGGCCCGCCGATCGACGAAAGATCGATGACTGCGTGGAAGTGGAGGGTGTGTTCGCCCCTGGACAGCGGCGCCAGCATCACGTGGACTCCGTCACTGACAGAGGGACTTATGGTGCCAGGAGGAGCGTCGACCCCGAAGAGCTGGAGGACATTGTTGTCCGGAAGCGGCCCGAAGGTGTACAGCGGTGATGCGGCCCGATACTCGGCGAGGTTCTGGAGAGACCGGCCATCCAGCTCGGCGGACAGATCGGCAATGAAGTTCGCGAAGAAATTGGCGCACTCCCGTAGCTCCGCTTCCGTCGTGCCGTTGCCCTCCACCGTCGAGCACTCGGTGTTCGCAAGCGGGAAAAAGAGTGCTGTGCCCACGGGGACCGTGCACTCGCGGGTGACCTGTCCCAGGATGATGCCCGGCCCGATCTCAGTGGTGGTGGTGGTGCCTCCCAGGAACCAAACTTGACCGGACTGTCCCTCACTGCAATCCGCGGTGTCGAAGATTGGGTTGTGATCCACCGGGAGCGAAAACTGCCATCTCCAGAATTCCCCGCCCCACTCCCCATAGGTCTTGCCGTGAGGCGAGGAGTTCGGCGGCAAGACGCCAGGATTGCCCAGATTGCCCCGCGGGGCCGCGAGGGCAGCGCCTGCCGTGCCGAGGAGCCCCACCATCAGCGCCACGATTCCCATGAGCCTTGCCTGATGCCGCTTCCGGATGCTCATCTCCAACCCCTCCTCGTCTGGCGATACGGCGGCAGTGTTCGAGCAGACCCGCGAAAAGCGTCACGACGGCGCTGGCGACGGTCCATCTTTCTACCTCATGTCCTACTCCTTCTGAGGTGTTGAGGCAGAATAGCGAGTGTTCTTCCCCACACTGCGTCCGTAAGAAGGCTTCACACTCTTGCCCGACCAGTGGTGCGCCTCCACCCACGCTTGGACCCCCGGGAGCTTGTCCAGCGCTTTCCCGGGCATTTTCCACGCTGGGCGTTCCCAGATGGGTGGCTGTCCCGGCTCGGCATAGACCGGCAGGTGCCAGAGGGCGAGCCCCAAGCTGATACCCACGATCGCGATGACCCGTCGAGGAATCGTTCTGTGGTGTGTCATCGGTGTCCTCCTGCCTCATTGAAGAGGTGATCGCATGCCTGGCCGTATGGCTGGGCGGGCCCGAATGCCAATGTCCTCGTAGCTCCGGCGGGACCGTCCAGCCCGAAGAACACCAGGAGGTTGTAGCTAGTCGTCCGGTAAGTTGCGTAGCCAATGGGGAACTCACAGCGCCTGACGACTGACAATCGCTTGGGAAGGCCATGCCCTTGCCTTGAACGAGCGACGAGTGGGACACCATAGCGTCGCATTGAATGCATCTCGAGGACCTTCTGAGGGTGTTCCAAACGCATGGGACCTGGTCCCCTCCGGCTCTGACGATTGACGTCTACTTCCCAGCAATGCTTTGTCTAGCCTGGCGACTCTGGATTCGCCGACTCGCTCCGCCGAGCGTTACATTGCGTGCAGCAAAACTACTGCTGCGCGCCTCTTCGGAACATTCGTCGAAAGGTAGTTTTTGCTATATCGTTCGATAGAGAAGCGGCCTGCCGAAGCTGCCAGGCGAAGAGCGATCGGACCAGCCGATCATTTCTCGGGCAGTTTGACATCCACGCCCTCAGTG
>JBKPAK010000290.1:0-4757 GCA_046726415.1 Candidatus Methylomirabilota bacterium | reverse complement strand
GTTTCTGAGCGGGTCCTCTTCGTCTCGTCCTCTCCCTCCACTCTAAAGTCGGGCCGGAACGTCGCCTAGTGGACCTTGGTCCAGTGTCGGTGGCTTGGCTCTGGCTCGACTCAACCTTGACGACTTGGGCCGACTGCGACTAGCGCCCTCTTCGGAGGGGTGCAGTCGAGCTTCGGCGGGCAGCAACTCGGTCCAGGTCGACCGAGCTGGCCCTGCCACCCGGCGGCGCCCGGCCGGGCACCCCTCCGCCGCGTCTTGACCGCGAGCCACGGGCGGCGCAGGATGCCTCGGGGTCAGAGGGTGATCGCGGTGCCGCCCCCGCCTTCGCCCCGGTCAAGCGCACGCGTATGACGCTTTTCAGGCGTGGCGTTCTGGCCATCCTGGCCAGCCTCGTGGGCCTCGCGCCCTGGTCTGGCCTCGAGGCTGGGCCCATCGAGGTGCGGTTCGGCGAGGGGACCGCACACGGCTTGCTTCTCGTTCGCTCTGTGAGCGGCGAGACCGTGGGACACGGCGATTTCCTTCAGACCGCCCACGGAGATCGCGTCGAGAGTCGGCTGATCCTTCGCTTCAAGGACGGCTCGGTGCACGACGAGAAGGTGACGTTTTTACAACAGCGCGTCTTCACTATGCTCAGCTACCAACTGCTGCAGCGCGGGCTGTCGTTTCCCGAGACGGTAGAAGCGATGGTGCCGATGCTCCTGAAGAATCTCGCGCCCGGCGGCCCGAGCGAGACTGTTCACGTCGTGGCGTTACACGCCGACGCCGAGGCTGATCGAGCTCCAGATGGTCCGCGCGGGCACTCAGCGACTGCTGAGCGGCGATCTCGCGCGGGAGGCAACCCGCTACGCGCTGAAACCCAGCTGGGCGCGGCCCTTCGCCTCTTCGCCACCCTCTTGGGAAAGGCGCCGCTCGACCAAGAATGCCTCATCCTGACCGAGGACGTCCCGCCTCCGTGCGTTGCGACGGGCCGCTGTAACTCAAGGGACCCGTCTGGCGAATCGAGGGGACGAGTGCCCGATGAGCGGGTCAGCAGAGAACCGATGTTCTGGTTTTGTGAGTCAGGCCTCATCGTCACTCTGGACCTCTGGTCCAATAGACAGGCGGGATCGTACCACCTAGATTGAAAGTACGAGAACATCTGTCACGCACGCTTGAAAGGGCGGCGCGAATCTGTGGAAGGCATTCTCGTGGTGGAAGAGGGTCTGCGATGAGCGGTCCTGACGCTGGCTCTGCCGCCGGCAACGCCCCGCACGTCGAGCGACGGCTGGCCGCGATTTTGAGCGCCGATGTGAAAGACTACAGCCGCTTGATGGGCGACGACGACGTCGCGACGGTCGAGACTCTCACTGCCTATCGAGAGGCGATGACCAAGCTGATCAGCCACCATCGCGGGCGCGTGGTGGACTCACCAGGGGATAACCTCCTCGCCGAGTTCTCCAGCGTGGTGGCCGCCGTCCAGTGCTCCGTCAGTATCCAGAAGGAACTCACCGAGCGAAACGCTGACCTGTCGGTTGACCGCCGCATGGAGTTCAGGATCGGTGTCAACCTTGGCGAAGTGATTATTGAGGGTGACCGAATCTACGGGGACGGAGTAAACATCGCCGCCCGCGTCCAAGGGCTTGCCGAAGGCGGCGGCGTCTGCATCTCGGGGTCGGTATGTGACGAGATTTCGAGCAAGCTGTCTCTCGACTGCGAGTCGCTTGGAGAGCATACCCTCAAGAACATCGACGAGCCGGTGCGTGTGTATCGGATGCGAGTGGACTCCTCCACGCGCGGTGAGGCTCCGCCACGGTCACAACCGGCGGCGACGGCTGGTCCGGGGCCCGAGTCGTGCGACAAGCCGTCCGTCGCCGTGCTTCCCTTCGCGAACATGAGCGACGACCCGGAGCAGGAGCATTTCACCGACGGCATCACTGACGATATCATCACCGATCTCGCGAAGATCGGTGGGCTCGCCGTGGTCGCGCGTAATTCGACGTTCACGTACAAGAACCGGGCGGTCAAGATCCCGGATGTGGGCCGCGAGCTGGGCGTGCGATATGTCCTGGAGGGAAGCGTCCGGAAGGTCGGTGATCAGGTCCGTATCACAGCCCAGCTTGTTGATGCCGTCGCCGGGCATCACCTGTGGGCGGAGCGCTATGATCGTGACCTCAACGACATCTTCGGCGTTCAAGATGAGATCTCACAAAAGGTCGCGATCGCGCTGAAGGTGATCCTGACCGCGGAGGACGATGAGTGTCCACGGCAGACCAGAGCGGGGACGTCCCCGCCTGACGGCGCGGAGCGGCTCGTCGACCTATCTCCGCAAATCGGTGGCGCAGCTCGGTGAGCTGTTGAATCACAACCCACGGGCTGCTGCTCTTCCGGGATGAGGTGAGTGGGTTTCTGCACACGATGGACCGGCCCGGCCACGAAAACGATCGGGCCTTTTACTGCGAGGCGTGGGATGGTACGGGCGCGTACACCTACGATCGGATTGGGCGCGGCACGCTGCACATTCGGGCCGCGTGCGTTTCGGTGCTGGGTGGCATCCAGCCGGGTCCGTTGGAGCGCTATTTGCGAGACGTCTTCGGCGGCCGGGAGTGGGGGCGCTCGCGATCACCGCGGGGCCTCCGAATATCTTGCCGGGCCGGCGTCAACCCTCGAGCGCCGAAGCGGGCCCCGCGGATTGCAGCGCGGTCGCGGGCGACGCCGCCGGCCTCGCCGCGGCGGTCTGCTTTATCTCGCGCATTCTTTTCGCCAGGTGGTCCATCTCGAGTATCTCCTCCTTCGTCATCCGCGACATCAGGTTAGCTTCTGGCTGGGCGGGCGGCGCCGGCTCGACGTACTTATCCGTCGGTTTGCCGAACGCGTAGTGGGAGAGCAGCACCTCTATCTGCGACGCTGTGCCCGCGAGGATGCGCCGCTCAAGGGTCCTCCGGTATCTGTCCGACATAAGAAAGTTCCGGGCGAACTCCTTGATTCTCCAGGGGTGGCCTTGTTCTGCGCGCCTTTGGGGCGGCCTGAACCTCAAGGTGACGTTCCAGAACATCAAGGATTTTCTGAGGATTCGGAAGGAAATGAAGCGGGAAAACCCGCGGTTGATCCTTCAATATCTTCCCAATGAAACCAATCATGCCAAGACAACGGAGTTTAAAACTCTGCGGCGCCGTCTCGCCTAGCTAGCGACGCGGAGTAGTTCTCAGGTCTTCGACCATGGCGTTCTGGTCCGGCTATTGGAAGAGCCTCAAACCGCTTCCCGTCGAGGAGCCCATCGACGTCTGGCTGCATCGACCGCTCGGATACGTGCTCGCCAGGGTGTGCCTGCCGACTCCCATCTCCCCGAACGCGATCACGGTGGGCTCGATGCTGCTGGGCGTCGCGTGCGGCGTCTCTTTTGCGGCGCATTTCCCGTGGCACCTGCAGGTGGGCGGGCTCTGCCTCGTGCTCTCGGCCGTCTTCGACTGTGCCGACGGACAGCTCGCGCGGCTGCGCGGAACGTCGTCGCCGTTCGGACGCATGCTCGACGGCACGGCGGATCTCATCACCGTGATCGCGTTCGTCGCCGGTTCGTTCTGGGTGCTGCTCGAGCGGCACTGGGAGCCGGCGTGGCTTCGCTACCCCCTGATTGCCGCGCTCGCCGTCACGGCCGTGACGAGCTCGTTCCACACCACCATGTTCGATCACTTCAAGAACGTGTTCCTGTGCATGACGGTGCCGGGCCACGCCGACGCGGAGGATTTCGAGACTGCGGCCGCCCGGCACCGCGAGCGGACAGCGCGCGATCTCACTGCGGTCGCGCGCTTCTCATGGCCCATCTATCTCTTCTACGTGAAGAGCCAGCAGGACTACATGCGTCGATTCGACCCGTACACGGCGCCGCGGCTCTCCGCGCTGCCCCCGTTCGACGAGGAGCGAGCACGCATTTATCGAAAGCACGCCGAGTCTATCCTCGGAGTGTGGCGGCGGTGGATGGGACCCGGGTCGCTCGCCTTCGCCGCCGCGGTCGTCCCAGCGTTCGACGTCATGGAGTGGTACCTGCTCTTCCGCTTGGTCGGCCTGAACGCTCTCTTCTACGGGTACGTTCGACGCGCGCAGCGCCGCGCTTCACGCGAGGCATTCCGCGAGATGAATGTGACCTTCGAGGGGACCACGGCGACAGGACTTCGCTAACGGCAGGTGCGCCTCCCTAAGACGAGGCCCGAGTGGTATTCCGGTCAATTACTGACGGCGCGAGGCTCCGCGGAATAACGGCAGGTGGCCGAGTGAGACCCGCGCGGGCGTCACCGCGAATAACGGCAACGCCTGACCTGGGCTGGATTCGGCTACAAGCGGTGATCGCTCGGGACGGTGGTCGGCCCACCGTGCGGTTCCACATCAATCCTCGGGTGGCCTGTCCCTAAGAGAGCCCTTGCGGTTTCCGCTCCGGCCTTCGCTCTATGGTCGCGAAGCCCTTTTCGTCGCCGGTGCCCAGGCGATCGGCCAGGGTGCGCAGGCGCTGGCCGGTTCTCACTTCCGCCGGATCGGTCAGCAGCGCCTCGAGCCTGTCGTCCGGAAGCGCGCCGATGACGTTCTGCTCGAGGCACCCGTTGTTCCACCGGAACAAGAGTGCGGCGAGCTTCCCCGCAAGCGTGCTCCATCGCGTCGGATGCTTTCCCTGTTCGTTGTCAGCGAATCCGCCGAATCTCAGGCCGCCGGCGGCTAGGGCCTCGAGGAGGCCAAGGGTGCTTTCATGGCCCCTGCCGTCGGTCACATGGATCCCGTGGTCCTCGAGCGCG
>JBKPAK010000289.1:0-7556 GCA_046726415.1 Candidatus Methylomirabilota bacterium | reverse complement strand
CGTCACGCCGGCCTGGGTGGAAGCGGTGCGCGGCCTGGTGACCGAACGACGCACGGCCCTTCGCGTCCTGCGCTTCGCCCAGGCCGCCAAGCGCCACAACATCGAGGACCGGCTGAGGGACATCCGAGTCCCCACGCTGATTGTATGGGGCAAGGAGGACCGCATCACGCCAGTCGAGGTGGGCGAGCGGTTTCACGCCCTGATCCCGGATTCGCAATACTGGGTGCTGACGAACTGCGGACACGCCCCCATGCTCGAGCAGCCCCACGCGTTCAATGCCATCGTCCGCGAGTAGCTCCACGAGACATGGCCTCGTCGCGCCCAGTTGGTGATCGCGGCTGAGGTGGCGCGATGATCATCGGCGGGGCCTCCGCGGTGCTGGAGTGGTACCTCCCCCGCCGGCGTCGCGCTCTCGAGCGCGTGGCGCGCCGAGCCAGCGCGGTGCAGGAAGCGACCCTGCTGGCGTTGGTCCGCCGGGCGCGCGACACGGAGTTCGGCCTGGCCTACGACTTCGACGGCGTCCGATCGGTGGCGGACTACCCGCGGCGGGTCCCGGTCGCCGACTACTTGGCATTCCGCCCTTGGTGGTCGCGCGGGCTGGGGGGCGAGCGCAACCTCACGTGGCCGGGCCGTCCGCCCTACTGGGTCAAGACGTCGGGCACCACTGCGGGCGACAAGGTCCTGCCCGTGACCCCCCAGGCGATAACTTCTCACCGCAAGGGGGGGTGGGGCGCGATGCTCATGGCCGTGGAGCGCGCTGGCGCGGCCACGCTCCTGGGTGGCTCCCTCCTGTTCCCGGCCGGCAGTAGTGCGTTCGCGCCGATCGGCCAAGGGGGACGGGTCGGCGATCTCTCAGGTCTGATGGTGCGGCGCCTGCCCCCGATCATCCGGAGCCGTTACTCGCCGGGGCGCTCGATCTCCGCCATTGGCGACTGGGAGAACGCGCATCGAGGCGGTGGCGACCCTGGCGGCCGGGCAGGACGTGCGGCTCCTGTGCGGGATGCCCTCGTGGGTGCTCATCCTCTTCGATCGGATCGCTCGGGCTCGCGCGTTGATCCTTTCTCCGAGGAGCCGCGGGGCGGCCACGATTGGCTGGTGGAATTCGCGGAGCCGCCGCGCTGCTCGCTGGACCTCTTCACCCGAGTCCTCGACGAGACCCTGATGAGGCTCAACACCGACTACCGCACCAAGCGCGCGGCAGGCGTGGGCATGGTCGAGCCGCGGCTCGTCGAGTTGCCGGCGGGAACCTTCTACCGCTGGATGCGCGGGCAGGGCAAGCTGGGCGATCAGCACAAGGTGCCCCGGGTGACCAACGACCGCGCCATGGCCGATCGCCTTCTCGCCACCGCCGCCGCTCCTTCTGCCGCCCCCGACGCACTCCGCGACTTCGCCGCCCTCTGATCCGCCGGGCCGGCGACGCGCCGCGGGGTGATGCCTCGCCGCGCCTGTTTCCCGGTACAGTGGCGGGGGGCACACTGCGGGGCGAGGGGGGAAGAATGCATCCCTGGCACGACGTCGAGCTGGGCGAGCGTATCGCGGAGCACTTCAGAGCCATCATCGAGATCCCGAAGGGCTCCAAGCTCAAGTACGAGCTGGACAAGGGCACGGGACTCTTGTGGCTCGACCGCGTGCTCTACAGCGCCGTGCACTACCCCGCGAACTACGGCTTCCTGCCCCGGACGTTCTGCCCCGACGACGACCCCCTCGACGTCTTGGTCCTGGGTCAGGAGCCGGTGTTGCCGCTCTGCATCGTGCGCGCGCGCGCCATCGGCGTGCTGACCATGAGCGACGACAAGGGACAAGACGACAAGATCATCGCTGTTCACGTCGATGACCCCGAGTACGCTGACTATCGCGACATCGCTGAGCTCCCCCCGCATCGCCTTCGCGAACTGGAGCGCTTTTTCCTGGACTACAAGGTGCTGGAGAACAAGACGGTGAACATCGACAATATGCGCGGGCCGCTCGACGCTCACCGCGTGATCCACGAGGCCGTCCAGCTCTACCGGGAAAAGATCGCGCCGCGCTGACGCACGACGCCGCTGCCGCGGCCATCCCCCGTCACGAAATCTTCATGCGCGTGTCACCGAGGCTTGCCAGTGGCGACGTAGGCTCGGGCCTCGTGAGCCAGGACCTGACTGCGCTCGTCGACCTCGGATCGAACTCCGCGCGCTTCATGCTGGTGCGCATCGTTCCCGGTGTCGGGTACCGCGTCCTGCGCGACGAGCGGGCTCAGACGCGGCTGGGGTCGGGGCGGGATGGGACGCTCCCCGCTGAAGCGGTGACCCGCACGATCGATGCCGTGGAGCGCTTTCTGGGCGCGGTCTCCCCGGCGCCGTACCGGGTGCTGGCCGTGGCCACCGCCGCGGTGCGAGATGCCCCCAACGCCGGCGACCTGCTCGAATCGCTGCGGCTCGAGGCGGGGATCGAGGTCGAGGTGCTGTGCGCGGACGAAGAGGCACGCCTCGGCGCCCTCGCCGCCCGCGCGTCCCTCCAGCTGCGCGATGCCACGGTGGTCGACGTCGGCGGCTGCAGTCTGCAGCTCTCCGCGATCCGCGATCGCGAACCCGCGCCGATCGCCAGCGTCCCCCTGGGAACGCTGCGGGCGACGCAATGCTTCCTCGAGCACGACCCGCCGAACCCGGCGGAACTAGCCGCCCTCCGTCGCGCCGTGGGCGAGGCGGTCGCCCAGTGGCTGCCCGCTGCGCAGGACGGGGAGGCCTTGGTGGGAGTCGGGGGCACCGCGCGGGCTCTGACGCGCCTGGGGGGAAGCGACGGTCGGCGCTTCGCCTCCCAGCGCATGCGTCTTCGACAGGAGGAGCTGGCGGCCCTGTGTGCGCGAGTCGCCATGGTGAACCTCGACGACCGCCGGCAGCTTCCCGGGCTCAAACCCTCCCGGGCCGACATCATCGTGGCCGGCGCCGTGGTGCTCGACGAGCTGCTCCGGCTGGGTGGCTATCAGAGCCTGCTCGTGGCCGAGCACGGCGTCCGCCACGGCGTCCTTCTGCGGGAAACGTTCGAGCGCGTGCGGACCTGAGCCTCGGTCCCGCCCTCCGCGGCTGATTCCGCTCGGCGGCCTATCCCCAGCTATCCACCGAGTAAGTCACCGCTGTCCCCAGTAGCACAAGATTTGCGGCCTTGTCATCGGGACGCAACACGATATTGTGTACGCTGACCGGCGCGGGGGCCTAGACTGGCGATTGCCCTTCCCCGCGCGGGCTTCGGGCCTGTGGATTGTGGTGGACACGGTGGACAGGGAGGACTCGGTGAAGCCAATCGATACGCACACGGCACCCGAAGATCTCCAGGCACTTTGCCTTCAACCCGCCTTCGGTGGCTCGAACGGTGCGCATGGCGAAGCGCGTCGGGCTCGACGGGGTGGCGCTGACCGAGCACTTCCACGCGACCGGCTAGTGGGACATCCATCGCCACGTCGAGGCGACCTTCCCGTGCCGGCAAGGCGTGTTCTGGGCCGTTGGCGTCGCCCTGATTCCCGGGGCGGAAATCAACATCCGCGAGGGTGCGCACGTCATCGTGCTGGGCGCATGGGCCGAGATCCGGCGTCTGGATGGCGCGTTCCCCGGGCTTTCTCTCCCAGGGCTACGAACCCCGACTGCGCGAGTTTCTGGACGTGTCTGATGATTTCCAGGTGGCGCGCATCGGGGCGCACATGTTCCGGCCGAGCAAGGAGCTGGGTAAATTCTCCGCCATCGACCTGCGTCGGCTCCACGCTCTCGAGGTGAACGGCAAGGATTTCGGAACCGAGATCATGCTTCTGGTCCAAGCGCGAGCGCTCGGCCTGCCGATCGTCGCCGGCAGTGATGCGCATCACTGGCTCCAGGTCGGCGTGCGCCACACGACGATGCTCGCCGAAGAGATCAGCGCTCGGTCGGTCATCGAAGCGATCAGAGAAGGCTTGACGGGCTACGGAACCTCCTCGTACACTCCGCTCCGCGTGAAGACCGCTAAATCACTGAAAAACATTACGAAAATGTTACGCAGGTACAGCGGCGGCGACACGGGGCCAGGGCGGAGCCAGTCTCTCGGAGTTCCCGCCAGCGCCTGAGCAGCCCGCGTCTCCGCACCACGCGGAGGGAATCCAGTGGCAGCGACGATCCCGGCGAAACTCCGCGCGCGCGCGCGTCGGGACGCGGCGGCCTTCTATCTCTCGGAGCTGGCGCGGGGCGTCCTCAAGGGAGAACTGACCTTCGTCGCGGGCGATCAGCAGACGGCGGTGGCCACGGCGGAGTTCTTGATTCTCGAAATCGAGTTCAAGCAGAAACGGCGGGCCACGCGAGTCGAGGTCCGGCTCCAGTGGCCAAACCGCCCGCTGATCAAGGTCGCGTTGCCGAAGGGGGATCGCCATGGGAGATAGCCGGGAGTTTGAGTTCGAGGGGGCCGCGTCGCCGTCGGAGGCCGCGGATACTCTGGCCCGCATCGCCGAGGGGATTCGCGCGCGAGGCCTCTCGCTGTCCATGGGCGACGAGCGGATCACCGTCTATCCCGATGGAGACCTCTCCCTCGAGATCGAGGCGAGCGAGAAGAAGGGCAAGGCCAAGATCGAGATCGCCATCGCCTGGCGGCAGTCCAAGGACGACGGCGAAGAGTGAGAACGCGCTCACCAGAGGAGCCAGACCATGGCCAAGGATCGCTTCGGGTTCGGGCTGATCGGGACGGCGGAGGAGATCGCCGAGTACCTGACCTCGCTCGCGGCGGGACTCAAACGGGGTGAAGTATCGCTGGAGTCCGGCGAGCGCGCGCTCCGGCTGGTGCCCCCGGCGGATGTCAAGCTGGAGTTGAACGTGGGTACGCGGACGAACAAGGGGAGGATCAAAGTCGAAGTCGGCTGGAAGCGCCGCGTCGGGGCGCGCGCCAGTGATCTGCACGTCGAGGTCGATTCGCGTTCCGGCCGCTCCTGAATCCTGACCCACCCTCGCCTCGCCGCGTTCCTCTCCCCCGACGAGCGCGCGGCGCTGGAGGCATTGCCATCCGACGACCTCTGGCGGCTGGAGCGCAAGCGCGACGTGGATCTCGATGCAGTCTACGGGCCTGGTGCGGTGGACCTCCGCGCTCGCCTCCGGGCCCTGGTCCTTCTGCGCTGGCGCCGCGGCGAGCGGCAGGTGCGCGTCCGCCCCATCGAGGTGAGCGAAGCCCTCGCGGCCTTGCCGCTCTACTACAAGGACCTCGGTGCCTTCGATCTCGACCGCGAACCGGGGTCGCCACCGGATGCCGACGTCCCGCGACGGTATCGCGCCGTTCTGCGCCGCGTCACCCTGGTGGAGGTAACGGGGGCGCCGGACTTCCCGCGGCTCGTCAAGCTCGTCCTCGATCTCTTGGGGCGCTGACGCGGCCATCGACCCTCCCGGCTCCGCACCCCCCGACGGGTCGCGGAAGCTTTACGCGGGCGTCATCGTCCTGTAACCGCGTGTAGCGACACTCCGGCCATGACGATCACGAGCCGAGAGAGCGGTGCTATGGCAAGTCGACGTCGGCCGGAGTCACGCGACATCGCGGTGGCCTCACGCCTGGGCAAGGTCTTGATCGTCGAGGACGAGCAAGACGTCGCCGAACTGATTCGGTTCAACCTCGCGCGCGAAGGTTACGACGTGCGCGTGGCCCTCAACGGGACCGAGGCGCTTCGCCAGGCACGCGAGTTCCATCCCGAGGTGATCCTGCTCGACATCATGGTCCCCCAGCTCAATGGCTGGGAGGTCTGCCGCCGACTCAAGCAGGAGCCGGAGACGCGCACCGTCCCCGTCATCATGGTGACGGGGCGGGTCGAGGAAGGCGACAAGGTGCTGGGCTTCGAGCTGGGGGCAGACGACTACGTGACGAAGCCGTTCTCGCCTCGCGAACTGGTGGCCCGGGTCCGCGCTGTCCTGCGCCGCGGCCGCCCCGCGGAATCGCCGGCCAAGAAGGCTCACCTGAGCTCGGGCGATCTGGAGATCGATCGCCATCGCTTCGAGGTGACGATGAAGGGCAAGGCGGTGGAGTTGACTCGGAAGGAGTTCGAGCTGCTGGCCGCCCTCGTGGGGACGCCGGGCCGCGTGTTCGGGCGGGAGGAGCTTCTAGATCTCGTCTGGGGCCACGACGGCTTCGTGGAGCCCCGCACGGTCGACGTACACGTCGCGCGGCTTCGCGGCAAGTTCACCTCGGCAAATCTGCCGGCCCCTGGCATCGAGACGGTGCGCGGCGTGGGCTACCGCTTCCGCGACGAAGCGCGGTCGGGCTCGTAACTCTTTTGTAACGTAACAGTCACCGGAACGAAACACGAGCAGTGGATCATCATGACCGCTCACAAGGAGAGGGGTATGCACATCAAAAAGGTTATGGTGGCAGTGGGTTTCGTGACCGTCACCACGGCAATAGGTTACGCGGCGGGGCCGGCGCAGCTCGACCCCGGGCTGACGTCGTACAAGGCGGTATCGGGCGTGAGCGGCAACATCTCGAGCATCGGGTCCGATAGCCTCAACAACCTCATGACGCTGTGGGCCGAGAGCTTCAACAAGTTCTATCCCAACGCCAAGATCCAGATCGAGGGCAAAGGCTCGTCCACAGCTCCCCCTGCCCTCATCTCTGGCACCGCTCAGCTCGGACCCATGTCGCGTGAGATGAAGGGCACCGAGGTCGACGGCTTCGAGAAGAGGTACGGCTACAAGCCCACACCTATCCGGACCTCGGTCGACGCCCTCGCGGTGTTCGTCAACAAGGACAATCCGGTCAAGTGCCTGAGCATCGCCCAGGTCGACGCCATCTTCTCGAAGTCGCGACGTCACGGCGGGAAGGAGGACATCAAGACCTGGGGGCAGCTCGGTTTGACGGGAGACTGGGCCAACAAGCCGCTGAGCCTCTACGGCCGCAACTCGGCCTCAGGCACCTACGGGTTCTTCAAGGAGCATTCCCTCAAGAACGGCGACTTCAAGGACGAGGTCAAGGAGCAGCCCGGATCGGCGTCCGTGGTTCAGGGCGTGACGGTGGACCGATATGGCATCGGCTACAGCGGGATCGGATACGCCACGGCAGGCGTCCGCGCCGTACCGCTCTCCGAGAAGGACGGCGGCAAGTGCGTGGAGGCGACGGCGGACAACGCGTACAACGGCGCCTACCCGCTAGCGCGGTTCCTCTACGTCTACGTCAACAAGGCTCCCGGCAAGGGGCTCGATCCGCTGACCCGGGAGTTCGTGAAGCTCATGGTGTCCAAGGATGGCCAAGAGGCGGTGATCAAGGACGGCTACTTCCCGATCCCGGCGTCGATCGCCAAGGAAGAGCTGGCCAAGGTCCAGTAGTAGTTGGCGACCAACGTCGAGGCGCTGCGAGAGGGCGGGCCGGGAGCACCGGCCCGCCCTCTCGTCGTTTCCAAAGCGCGCACGGACCGACGAGTCCTCCTCGACCGCCTCGCCTCGCGCCTCGTGGTTGGCGGCGGCCTCGTCATCATCGCCGCCATCCTCGCCATCCTGTTTGTCATCGTCGTAGAGATCTACCCGCTGTTCAAAGCTCCGGTGGCGCAGCGGATGGCCGCTCACCGCATGGCCGGAAGCGGGGCCGAGGGCGCACTC
>JBKPAK010000288.1:0-8789 GCA_046726415.1 Candidatus Methylomirabilota bacterium | reverse complement strand
ATTTTGACGACGTCAGCGCCGAGCCAGGCCAGCATCTGGGTGCAGGCGGGCCCGGCCTGGTCGTGCGTGAAGTCCACGACGCGAATCCCTTCGAGGGCTTTGGCCATTGTCGTTTCCTTCTCGGTCCGCTGGAAGTGGGAGCTGAAGCGCGTCAGCTACCCTCCCGCCGCGATCGGGTCAGCGGCGCGCGCCGCGGCGCGCAGGCGCGCCGTCTCGGCCGGATCCACCCTCCAGGTCTGGGGATCGATGGCGACGCGGTAGTCGCGGCGCGCCGCCTCCAGGCTGACTTTCTCGTTCCGCACGTCGTCGAGGACCCGTTCCGGGTCTCGCTCGAGCGGATCGCCAAAGCCTCCGCCGCCCGGCTGCACGTGGTGGAACACGTCGCCCCGCTTCATCGTCATCGTGAACTTCGCCGGCAGCGTCGTCGCCTGGCCGTCGCGGTGGAGCACGTTCAGCGAGGGACCGCCCGGCTGGCCGCCGAAGAGCCCGAACGAGCGCGACCGCTGGCGGTCGGCCCGCACCTGCAGCGTCGCTTCCTCCTCGAGCAGGCGATACGCGCGCTGGACGCCGAGACAGCCGCGGAACCGTCCCGGGCCCCCGGAGTCTTGGGCGAACTCGTAGCAGTCGATGGCGACCGGGTACTCGACCTCGCTCACCTCGGCCGGCGTGTTCGAGTTGTTCGAAATGGGCGTGCTGATCCCGTCGATCCCGTCCTTATGGCTCCGTCCACCCCAACCGCTCGAGATGAACTCGACAAAGACGAACGGTGTGCGGTCGGCGTGGTAGCCACCGATACTCACACCGGTGGGGCCGCCCTCAGATGCCGCCATCGCCCGCCGGGGCACGATCTGGGCCAGCGCGCCGAACATGAGGTCCGCGGTGCGAAGCCCGGTGAGGCCGCGGGCGGCACAGGCCGCCGGCAGGACGGCGTTGAGGATGGTGCCAGGAGGCGCGATGACGCGGATCGGCCGGAAAAAGCCGGCGTTGTTCGGGATGTCGGCGCCGAGAACGTATTTGATGGCGCCGTAGACCGCGGCCTTGGTGAACGACATCGTCGCGTTGAGTGCACCCCGCACCTGCAGCGACGATCCCGTGAAGTCGCAGGCCAGGCCGTCGCCGGCAATCGTAATCTTCACCCGCAGCGGGATGGGCCTCTCATCGAGGCCGTCGCCGTCGATCCAGTCCTCGAAGGCGTACTCGCCGTCCGGAAGGGTCGCGATCTCCGCCCGCGTCATGCGCTCGCTGTAGTCGTACAGCTCCTCCGTGTAGCGTCCAACCGTCTCCGCCCCGTAGCGCTCGAACAGCGCCAGGTACCGCTGCTCGGCCACGTAGCAGGCCGACAGCTGGGCGCGAAAGTCGCCCAGGACCTTGACGGGAACGCGGACATTCTTCTCGATCACGCTGAAGAGCGTGTCGTTCGGTCGGCCCCGCTCGTACAGCCGGAGCGGCGGGATCCGGAGGCCTTCGGCGTAGATTTCGGTCGAGTCGCTGGCGTTGCTGCCGGCCACCCGGCCACCGACGTCCGTGTGGTGGGTGACCGTCGCCGCGAATCCCACCAGCCGCCCCTCGAGGAAGACGGGCTTCAGGACGAAGATGTCCGGCAGATGCATTCCTCCCTCAAAGGGGTCGTTGAGCACGTACACGTCGCCGGGGTGTACGTCGCCCCCGTACTTCGCCAGGATGGCCATCATGGCATCCGGGATCGAGCCAAGATGGAGCGGGATCGTCAATCCCTGCGCGATCATCCGCCCCTCGGCGTCGCAGAGCGCGGTCGAGAAGTCCATGACGTCCTTCACGACGCCTGAGTAGGCGGTCCGCACGATGACGAGCGCCATCTCGTCGACGATCGAGCCAAAGGTGTTCTTGATCAGCTCGAAGGTGATCGGGTCGAACGGCGTTCGCGTCACACCCCTCTCCTCCCGGCCGGCCACTCGATTGCGATGTTCTCCCAAGCATCGAGGGCCGCCGAGCATCCAGGAGGCACGACGGTGGTCGCGTCGTACTCCTCGACGATGGTGGGCCCCTCGCAGGGGGCCCCACGCAGGTCCTCGCGCTCGATGACCGGCGTCTCGAGCCAGCCGTGCTTGTCGCCAAAGTACACCTGGCGGGACGTCCTCTTCCGCTGGACCGCCCGATCGACGTGAATTCGCTGGGGAACGCGAGCCGTGGTCGCCAGACCACGGGTGGTGAGCCGTACGCTCACCAGCTCGACCGGCTCGTCGATCGCGCGGTGCCCGTAAGTGCGTTCGTGCTCCCGGCCGAACCGATCGGCGAGATCGCGGACCGCCTCCGGCGTCAGCGACCCCGCCGGGAGCGGAACCCTCAGCTCGAAGGACTGACCGGCGTATCGCAGCTCGGCCTCCCACAGGAGTCTCTGCGCCTGAGGCCCGTAGCCTTCGGAAGCCAGCATTGCCTCCCCCTCGGCGGTCAGCCGGGCCAGCACCCGGTTCAACTCGGCGAAGTCGAGGTCGGCCAGCCGGCACAGCCAAGTCGTGACGAAGTGGTGCTCGACGTCGGAGAAGAGGAGGCCAAACGCGCTGAACAGCCCGGGCGCTGGTGGCACGATCACGCTTCGCATCTCCAGCTCGCCCGCCATCCCCACCCCGTGCAGGGGGCCGTTGCCGCCAAAGGCGAAGAAGACGTAGTCGCGCGGGTCGCGTCCCCGCTCGGTCGACACCGCCTTGACGGCGCGGATCATGTTGGAATTCGCGATGAGGTGCGCGCCATAGGCGGCTCGGGTGAGGTCGAGCCCGAGCGGCCGTGACACCCGGTCGTGGAAAACGCGAGCGGCCCGGTCTGCGTCGAGCCGAAGCGCGCCGCCGACCAAGTACTCCGGATTGAGGTACCCGAGCAGCACGTTCGCATCGGTGACCGTCGGCTGGGTACCGCCGGCGGCGTAGCAGACGGGACCGGGCACGGCCCCCGCGCTCCGCGGGCCGACCCGCATCGCTCCGCCCTTGTCCAGCCAGACGACGCTGCCGCCACCGGCGCCGACCTCCGCGATGTCGATGGCCGGGACCCGAACCAAGTAGCCGCCGCCCTTCATCAGGCGGTTGCCGATGAGGTTGGCGCCCGCACCCACTTCCATCTCCGCGGCCAGGCTCCACTGACCGTCCTCGACGATGGAGGCCTTGGCGGTCGTGCCACCCATGTCGAACGTGACGATGTTGCTGAGCCCCAGACGCCGGGCGATGTGGGCGGCGCCGACAACGCCCGCCGCCGGTCCGGATTCGATGATGTGGACAGGCTTGACCATCGCGGCCGCAGCCCGCATCACGCCACCGTTGGATTGCATGATGAGGAGCGGGGCCCGAATGCCCGTGGCCGCCAACTCCCGCTCGAGCGTGCGGAGATACTTCTCCACGACCGGCATGACATAGGCGTTGGTGACGGTGGTCGAGGTGCGTTCGTACTCGCGCATCTCGGGATGCACCTCGGACGAGAGACAGAGATAGAGGTCGGGCGCCATCTTCGCCGCCAGCGCGCCGAGAGCTTGCTCATGCCCCGGGTTCGCGTAGCCGTTGAGCAGCGCGATGGCGAGTGACTCGATGCCCTCGTCGAGCAGCCGGCGGATCTCGCGCTCAGCCCCCTGCAGGTCGAGCGGGCGCAGCACTCGCCCGTGCCGGTCGATGCGCTCGGCCACCACCCGGCGCAGATAGCGGGGCACAAGCGGCGGGGGCTTCTCGAAATCGAGATCGTAGAGCCTCGGCGCCCGCCCCCGTCCGATCTCGAGCACATCGCGGAACCCTGCCGTCGTCAGGAGGCCGGTCCGGGCCCCGCGGCGCTCCAGCATCGCGTTGCTCGCTACAGTGCTGCCGTGAATCACGTCGGCGATCTGCTCCGCCCGAAGAGCCGCCTCCTGGAACACCGCGCGGATACCCTCGCCGATCGCCCGGGCGTAGTTGTCTGGGGTCGAGGACACCTTCTTGACGCGGATCTCGCCGCCGCTCCCGAGAAAGACCAGATCGGTGAACGTACCGCCGATGTCGACCCCGAGCCGATATCCATGATGGTCGCTCATCGCCACAGCCATCAATACTTAACACCTCGGATTCACGATTGCGAGAAGAGGCTTCTCGCTACCCTGGGTCGCGGAGGGTGGGGTCGAGGGTGTCGCGAAGCCAGTCACCGACGATGTTGATGCCGAGCAGGGTCAACAGGAGGGCGACGCCGGGAAAGGTCGGCAGCCACCATGCGACCTGCATGTAGTTGCGCGCATCGCTCAGCATGCCGCCCCAGGTCGGCGTAGGCGGCCGGATCCCGAGCCCGAGGAAGCTGAGCGAGGCCTCGGTGATGATCATCTGGGCGATGGCGAACGAACTGATGACGATGACCGGCGCGCCGATGTTCGGCAAGATGTGCCGGATCATGATGTGCACGTCACTGCCGCCCATGGCCCGGGCCGCCTCGACGTAGGATCGCTCGCGGGCCCGCAGCACCTCCTCGCGCACCACGCGGGTATAGAGCACCCAGCCCGTCGCGGCCAGCACGAGGATCATGTTGAAGAGCCCGGGACCGGTCACGGATATGACGGTCACCGCCAGCGCGATGAATGGGAACGCGAGCTGGATGTCGGTGATGCGCACGAGAGTCCTGTCGATTGGCCCGCCCCAGAAGCCGGAAATCAGGCCAAGGGCGGTTCCGGCCAGCAAGGACACCCCGGTGCCGGCAATGCCCACCAGCAAAGACACCCGTGCGCCGTAGATGAGGCGGCTGAAAACATCCCGGCCGACCTGATCAGTCCCGAGCAAGCGCCACTGGTCCGAGCCGTGAGACCAGCCCGGCGGGAGCAGGCGATCCGAGACGTTGCCGTCGGCGGGATCGTGGGGCGCGATCAGGTTGGCGCAGATCGCGGCCGTGAAGATCACCAGCAACATCACCAGCGCGCCCAACGCCAGCTTGTTCCGCCAGAGGCGGCTTCTACGCATGCTTGATGCGCGGGTCGAGCCACGCGTACAGCGCGTCGGTGACGAAGGTGACCACGGCCACCATCGCGGCGATGAGAAAGGCCGTGCCCTGGACGATCGGGTAGTCGCGCACCAATATGGCCTGGACCATCAGCCGGCCGACGCCGGGCCAATCGAAGATCGTCTCGGTGATGACCGCTCCGCCCAGCAAGGTGGAAACGGTCAGCCCGAGGATCGTGACGATGGGGATGGCGGCGTTCTTCAGCACGTGCCGGAGGATCACCACGCGTTGGGCGAGGCCCTTCGAGTGCGCGGTGCGCACGAAATCCTGGTTCAGCACATCCAGCAGGCTCGAGCGCGTGAGCCGCGCCACCCGCGCGGTGGAATAGGCGCCCAAGGTCAGCGCTGGCATCACAACGTGGGCCAAGGTGCCGCGTCCTGACGGGGGCAACAGCCCGAGGTCCAGCGCGAGGATCAGGATCAGGATGATGCCGAGCCAAAAGGTCGGGACGCACTGGCCGATGAGGGAGGCGACCAGGGAGAGATGATCGGCCACGCTGTTCCGGCGTGTGGCCGAAAGGATTCCGACCGGTACCCCGACGAGCGCGGCCAGGAAGAGGGCCGCCCCGGTCAGCTCGAGCGTCGCCGGCAGGGAGGCCAGCACAAGCGGCAGGGCGGGCTGGTTGTACCGCAGCGAGAGGCCGAAGTCTCCCAGGATGGCCCGCCCCAGAAAGCGGACGTACTGCACGGGGAGCGGGTCGGCGAGGCCGAGCTGTTCGCGGATCCGCTGAATCTGCGCCGGCCCGGCATCCTCCGAGACGTAGAGCAGCGCGGGGTCGCCGGTGAGGCGGAGGAGCAGAAAGAGTGCCGTGTAGACACCGACAACCACGATCAACAGGTGGAGGGCGCGCCGCGCGAGCAGACGAACCATGCCCCCCTCCACTCGGTGATCGTCCTCCGACGCGTCAGATCATCCCATGGTCGCCTTGTGGAGGTACATGCTCCACTCGGGGTTGAATCTGACACTGGACAGACCCTTGGCCAGGGCGTTGATGCTGGGCTGCTCGTACAGGGGAATGTGCAAGACCTCCTCGCACAACACCTCGGCGAGCTGCCAGATGATCTGTCGCCGTTCGTCCGGGTTCAGCGCCTGCTGCTGCTTGAAGAACAGCTCGTCGTATTGCTTGTTGCACATGAGGCGCCGGGTGCTGCCGCAGGTGCCGAAGACCAGCGGGAATTCGGCATCGAAGGCGGGAGCCGAGTTCCACCCGTTCAGGATGACCGGCCCCGATTTGGTCGCGAACCACTTCTCCATCCAGCGGCTCGTCTCGAGGTAATCGACCTCGAGCTTCACTCCCACCTTGGCCCACTGGTTGAGCAGCGCCTCGGTGACCTCCTTTTCGCGGAAGAACATGCCGGACGAGCTGTCCATGTGCACGGTGAAGCCTTGCCCGTAGCCCGCATCGGCGAGAAGCTGTTTCGCCTTGTTCACGTCGTAGGCATGCGGCTTCATGCTCGGGTTGAACCCGAACGTGTCTGCCCCGTAGATCTGACACTGCGCCATGCGCGCATGCGGGGCCACGAGGGCCCGGTGGATCCCCGCAACGTCGGTGGCATGGGCCAGCGCTCGGCGGACCCGCTTGTCCTTGATCGGGCCGGCATCCAGCGCCGCCTCGGGGTGGAACCGGAAATGGACCACCAGCAACTGGCCGATGTTGACCGTCTGGATCTGGAATCCCCTGGCCTGAAGACGCCCGAGCTGCTCGGGCGGGATGACGACGGCGATCTGCGCATCGCCCGACTCGATCGCGGCGAGCCGCGTCGACGGCTCGGGCATCGCCCGCACAGTCAACTCGCCGACGGTCGCCGGGCCGCCCCAGTAATCCTGGTTGCCTTCCATGGTCAGGAACACATCAGGGCGCCACTCCTTGAACCGGAAGGGCCCCGTGCCGACGGGCGCTTGGTTGAACTTCACCTCGCCGACCCGCTGGAAGTATTTCGCGGGCTGCATCCAGATGGTGGCCATCACGTTGACCAGCGCCGCGTTGGGCACCTTGGAGACGATGTCGACCGTGTAGTCGTCCACCACATTGACGCGTTCGACGGTGGGAAAACGCGCCTTCCAGGCCGACTTGCCATTCGGATCGAGGATGCGGTCCATGGTGAACTTCACCGATTCGGCGTTGAACGTCTCGCCATTGTGGAACTTCACGTCCCGTCGCAGCCGGAACCGCCACGTGGTGGGATTGACGCCCTGCCAGGAGACGGCCAACTGGGGCTCCGGTTTCCCCTGGAACGCCGTGACGAGCGTATCGAACAAGAACCGGTGGCCGAGGGACGCACCGAGGTTCGAGTCGTAGTTCGGATCGATCGTTCGGGGCAGCGACTGAGCGGCGACCGTCAACTTGCTGATCTTCGGGCTCGCCGTGGGCGTCGCCGCCCGCGTCCGCCCCGGCCAGCCGGCGATCGTGGACCCCGCCGCCGCCCCGACGGCCATCGTGAGGATTTCGCGCCGCTTGCGCTTCGTGCCCGTCCTCAGCTCATCGGACATGTCGCCGTCCCCCCCAAGCGTCGCTCCTGAACACCAAGACCTTCTACGCTCGGGGGAGATGTGATGTCAACCGACTCGAGGCGGCGCCACCGACCATGGCGTCACTGTTTTTCCCGTGCCAACATCGCCAGGACGCGCTTTTGCATCTCCTCCGGCGCGACGTCTTCCTTGTGCGTGCCCACCCACCAGAGATGCCCGAAGGGATCTTCAAGCTGGCCGGACCGGTCGCCGTAAAACTGATCCATGACGGGCTTGCGCTCAGTGGCGCCGGCGGCCAGTGCCTTCTGGAAGAAGGCGTCGACATCGTCCACGTAGAGATGGATGCTCACCGGTGATCCGCCCAGGGTTTGGGGCGCCTTACCGCCGTACTCCGGGAATTCATCCGACAGCATGACCATGGAATCGCCCAGGCGGATCTCCGCATGGCCGAGGCGTCCGTCAGGCATCATCAGTTTGTAGGTCTCGATCGCCCCGAACCCCTTCTTGTAGAAGTCCAGTGCCTTGACGGCATCCTTGATGGTCAGGTAGGGCGTGACCGTGCGGTGTCCTTCCGGGATGGGCTTCACTTTGCTTGGCATGAGTTCGTCCTCCTTTACGCCTTCCGCCAATACGTCGCCGTCATGAACGCGTGCCACGTCCCACCATCGCGAAGCTGGTACGAGGTCAGCTCCCGGCAATCGTCGCCCATGAGCGTGATCACGTCCCGGTATCTCGCCGTCTTCCCCGTGGGATCCCTGGGACCCGCGGCCTCGAGGGTCAACACCCTGCCCGTCGGATCCAGGGCGCCGTCGTACACCCAGAGGTAGGTCATCATCGTCTGTCCGTCCCTTCGCTCGCTCGCGCCGATACCGTCGCCCTCGTCCAGGCGCTCGCTCCCCCCGGGCTTCCCGACGGGCTGGTCGCGCATCTCGCCAAGGATGCGTGGCGCATCAGTGAAGGCAACGCATTCGTGGTGGTCGAGGTGATGCACGCGCTCCGCGAGGGGCAATCGGTCTCACTCGCCCAGCGACTTCCCCTGCCGGCGCGAGTGAACAAGCTCGTCCAGCAGCGCCTGCAGCGCCTCTCCGACCGCGGGCGGCGCCTCGTGGCCGTGGCCGCCGTGATCGGTCGCCAGTTCGACTTCGCGCTCGTCCAGCGAGCGGCGGACATGTCCGAGCGAGAGGCTGCCGAGGGCGTGGAGGAGCTCGTCCGCCAGCGGGTACTGCGCGGTGCCGGAGACGGCCTGGAGTTCAATCACGACTACATCCGAGAGGCCGCGACGAGCGAGCTTCCGCAGCCGCTCCGGGTGGCGCTTCACCGCCGGGTCGCGGAGAGTCTGGAGGCCGTGTACG
>JBKPAK010000287.1:0-8821 GCA_046726415.1 Candidatus Methylomirabilota bacterium | reverse complement strand
ATTCGTCAAGGAAAACACCGGCGAGAATTAGTCACTATTTCGGCCATCAACGCAGGTCGCGCACGAAATCACGCGTACTTGCGGCGCGGCGATGGCCGGAATCGGCCGTTTCGCCGTTCGCTACCGTGGAAGTTGGGCTAGAGCCGCGGACCTACCACGGGGTCGCCGTGGTGATGGCCGACCTGTGCTCGTACACGAGCTTCGTCCGCGACACGCGGGACCCGGGCTGATCCGGCGACACCTCACCGAGTACTACTCGCTCGCCCGCCACGCGGTGCTGAACGCAGGCGGCATGTTCTACCAGTTCGTCGGCGACGAGGTGGTCGCCGTCTTTGGCCTGCATCGGTCGCCGGCGCCCGCGGCGGTCCAGGCCCTGAGGTGCGTGCGCTCGCTCTTTGCGGCGGGCGCCGCGGTGTCTCAGGCCTGGCAGCGCGAGCTCGACCGCGTCCAGCCGTCGAAGGGTGTGCACATCGGCATCGCGATGGGCAACCTGGATCTGATGCCGTTCCAGCCGTTCTCACCGACGCATCTCGGATTCATGGGCGAGCCCCTCAACCTGGCCACCCGGTTGATGAGCGAGGCGACGTCGGACCAGGCGGTGGCGACCAATACCTTCTATGCGGGCATCGACGAGGCCTGGCGGCGGGCGTTCGAGGCGATCGAGCCGGTCGAGGCCAAGAGCGTCGGGCGCATCCACGCCTGGCGGACGACCCGCGACGCCCTGGAGTTGGCTCTGGCCGCGCACTGAACAGGAGAAGGCCATGGCTGTCTCTGGAGAGAGGGGGCAGCTTCGTCCCGTCCGGAGTCGAGCGCTCGAATTGCGAAAGGAGGAGACCTGATTGAGTTAATGTTCCTCAGAGACGTGTACGAGAAGCGCATTCGCCGGCACGGCAGGCGGATCGCCTGGCATGTTGCGGCGACGGGAGGGGAGCGCGTGCTACCTATCCTCTCCCGCACGCCGAAAGGCGCCGAATTACACCGTCTGTAAGATCTCCGCTGTCGTCATCTCGGGAGTCAGGGCCTCCCGCCAATCGGCGTCGAGGGGCAGCACGCCTTCAGACGCCCGAAGCGCATAGTACGTCGGGTTGATGCCGCGCGGTGTGCCGCCAGCCTGAACCGTCTTGATGGCCCCGAGGAGCAAGCGACGGGCCTGGATGATGGCCTTGTCGGCCGGCCCGAGGTGCTCTTTGCTGCGATCGACAATGCGCCCCATGCTTTCCTGGATCCCCCGGTCCTGGGTGTTGATGCCGTCGATCCCGGTGAAGGTTTCGCTCTTCTGCACCCGCCGATCGAGGAGGTAGTTGTTCCCTCGATGGCGTATCGAGCGGAAGGTCGCCTGGTCGACGTCGTCCGGACCATTTCCCGAACGGCGTTCGAGCCGATCCTCTTCGTCGAGCGGCTCCTCGGTGGTGCTGTGGTGCCAGTTGTAGACCATCGTGGTCCCATCATCCATCGGCACCCAGATGTGGCCGGCCACCGCGGGGAAGCCCTTGCTCGTCTGGTAGGGGCGGATCTGATGGAACGGCATGACGAAGTGGTAGGTGCGGATGTGCATGTCGGTCTCGTCGAGAGGTCGGATACCGGCGTACTGGTAGCCCCAGTCCGTCAGGTCGACGACCAGCGCCGGCGCTTTCCCCCGAACGAACGGGTTCGTCGGACTGATACCCGGTCGCTTGGAGTTGGTCGTGAGGAGCCGGTGCAAGATGGGGGCATGCGAGGTGTCGATGCCGCCTTCCAACGCCTGCAACCAGTTACACTCCTCGATCACCTTCGACACGTGCCGGTGCGTCGCCGGCGACTGCGTCCAGGCGAACCGGGGCAGCGGCGGCTCGAGCGCCGGCGGTCCCATGTAGGCCCAGATGAGACCGCCCATCTCGACCGTGGGGTAGGACGGCTGGCGGATCTTGTGCTTGAAGCTGAGCTCTTCCGGCTCGTTCATCATGTCCACACAGCGGCCGCTGACGTCGAACTTCCAGCCGTGGTAGACGCACCGCAGGCCACACTCCTCGTTGCGGCCGAAGAACAGCGAGGCGCGTCGATGCGGGCAGAATTCGTCGAGCACTCCGACGCGGCCCTCGGTGTCCCGAAAGGCCACCAGATCCTCGCCGAGGAGCTTGACGCGCACCGGCGGACAATCGGGTTCCGGGAGCTCCCACGCGAGCAGGGCTGGGATCCAGTACCGGCGCATGGTGTTGCCCATCGGCGTGCCCGCACCAATGCGCGTGATGAGTTCGTTGTCCTCGTGGGTCAGCATGGGTCACCCTCCCCGCTCAACGCTTCGCTCCACGGCACCCGCCCGCACGTTGACCGAGTATACTGCGGACGGCCGTCCCGCCGCGCGGCGCCGGGGTTCCGGCTTGACCGCCTCTGCGAAACCGGCCATTGTCCGGCCATGACCGCGCCAGCAGGGGTTCCCGTCTCGCTCGGCCGCCTCAAGACTCGCGATGGCGTCTGGCTCGACGGCATCGTCGCCGAGCCGCGACGCCCGCGGCGCACGGCGCTCATCTGGGTGCACGGCCTCGGGTCGGTATTCTCCTCGGCCCAGCCGTTGATCCGGGAGCTGTCGACGCGGCTCAACGCCGCCGGTATCGGGTACTTCAAGTTCAACAACCGCGGCCACGATATCGTCGCCGGCCGGGGTAAGCAGCTCGCCGGAGCAGCCTTCGAGCGCTTCGGGCAGAGCGTCGAAGACGTCCGGGCGATGGTCGCGTTTGCGCGGAAGCGCGGATATCGCCTGATCATCCTGGCCGGGCACTCCACCGGTGCCAACAAGGTGCTTCACTACGCGGCGCACGCCCGTGACCGGCGCCTCAGCGGGCTCATCCTGCTCGGGCCTGTCTCCGACGTGGCGGCCGAAGCGAAGCGGATCGGAGGGCGCGAGCTCCACCGCCGCGTGGTCATCGCCGAGAGGATCGCCAGGCGGGATCCCGACGGTCTCGTGCCGCGGGCCTGGGGCTTCTGGAGCGCCCGGCGCTACATCAGCCTGTACCGGCCCGGGGAAGACGAGGACGTCTTCCCGTACTATCGGCCCCGCGCTCGGTGGACGGCGCTGCGGTCGGTGCGACTACCCATGGCCGCGATCGTCGGGAGTCGCGACGAGCATCTCGACCGCCGGCCGCAGGAGGTGCTCGAGGCCTTTCGCCGGAATGCGCCGCGCGCCCGATCGTTCACCGGCATCGTTGTCCCAGGCGCGCGCCATGGCTTTCAGAACCGCGAGCGCCAGCTCGCCGATCTCATCGTCGGCTGGATTCGCACTCATCAAGGCGCGGCGGGCTCGTAGGCGCCATCACCCCTCTGTGCCGCCGCGCAAGCACGGAGGCGCGAGCCCGCCATGACGGTACGATCGCGAAATCGGGAGTGACCAGCGGTGATGGTCGACGAGCCGCTCACCTCGACCTGCCGAACGCCCAACGGAAGGGGTCCGCATGAGCCTGACTGCTGACGAGTTCCGCGCGCATCTCGAGTTGTCGGCGGCCACCGCCGGCGTGCGCCTGTCCGACATCGCGCTGCCGAGCGAGCACCACCTCGTGCTCAGGCGCATGCGCTTCCACTATCTCGACTGGGGAACGGCGGGCCTCACTCCCGTGGTGTTTCTCCACGGGGGCGGCCTCAACGCCCACACGTGGGATCTGGTGTGCGCGGCCTTGCGGCGAGAGCGGCACTGCCTGGCCCTCGACCAGCGCGGCCACGGCGAAAGCGAGTGGTCGCCCGAGATGGACTACTCGACCGAGAGCCACGTCGGTGATCTCGAGGCTTTCCTGCACGCACTCGAACTCCAGCGCTTTGTGCTCGTGGGGATGTCCCTCGGCGGCGTCAACGCACTGGCGTGGGCCGGGAAGCACAACCGGCGCTTGGCCGGGCTCGTCCTGGTCGACGTCGGCCCCGAGATTCGGTCTGAGGGCGTCCGCAAGATTGCCGCGTTCACCTCGAACGCCACGCCGCTCGACTCCGTAGAGCAGTTCGTGGACCGGGCCATGCTGTTCAACCCGCGGCGCAACCGGGAGTTGCTGCGGCGGAGTCTCCTGCACAACCTCCGCCGCATGCCGGACGGTCGCTGGATGTGGAAGTACGATCAGCGCCACCGGGGCAAGGTGGATCCCGACACGTATGCGCGCCGGCGCGACCTCCTGTGGTCGGCTGTGGACAGTGTCGAGTGCCCGACCCTGATCGTTCGCGGCGCCCAGAGCGACGTGTTCCACGACGAGGACGCCGAACGTCTGGCCCGCCGTTTCCCGCGCGGGCGTTGGGTCAAGATCGAGGGAGCCGGTCACACCGTGCAGGGCGACAATCCGGCCGATTTGCTTGTCGCCCTTCGCGAATTCCTGGACGACGTCGCGCCCCGCCCCTGAACGCGCCGTTGTGATCGTGGGGCGTACCGGCCTGGCCGCAACGCCACAAAGGGTCGGGGGCTCGGGCTTTTCCAAGCCCCCAATCTCGTCAAGGGTGGATCACCGTCTCCGCCCGGCTGATGACGAACGCCTCGTGGCGCTCGAGGAAGTCGACCACCACCTCGGCGAACGCCTCTGGTCGATCAGTGCTGATCGCGTGCGCGGCATCGTAGACGAACACGAGATGGCAGTTGGGCATCAGCTCCTTATAGACCCGCCCCATCGCTGGCGCGATGTCGGTGTCCTAGGTGCCGTACGAGATCAGCGTCGGCATGGGCAGCTCCCCTAGCCGACTCTCGAGAGCCGCGTCGCGGTCTGGCCCGCGCAGTCGCTGCACCAGCGGCTGGGTTTTTGCCCGCAGCGCTGGGTCAGGCACCGGGATGGCGCCGAGCCGCTCGGGGTGCGCGTACAAGCGCTGCGCGATTTCCTCGGGAGATCCGGACGGAGATTCCGCGCCTTCCTGGCGGATCGCCGCGGGCGCTTCCAGCACAAGGGCGAGCACCCGCTCCGGCGCCTGGAGGGCCAGCCACAGCGCCGTCTTGCCACCGAACGAGGTGCCTATGAGGTTGAAGGTGTCGAGGCCGAGGTTCTTGACCGCCTGGGCCATCGTCGAGGCGAGGTCGGGCATGCTCCGCGTCCGCCTGTTTTCGGGGGACTGACCGAACCCGGGCATCTCGAACGCCACCACCCGGAAGTGGCGACTCAAGAGATCGTGCCCGCGCGTGAGGCGCAGCCCGCCCGCGCCATGCAGATGCACCACGGGAGCCCCCTGCCCGGCCTCCATATACCGGATGCGGAAGCCGTCCGCCTCGACGTAGCTTTCCCGAAACGCCGCGCCGGGGGTTCCCGGGGCCGATTGGTCGTCTGCCTGGTCCACGGTGGGTTCCTTCTCCTGAATGCGACTTCACATGTCGCGAATGCGCGGCAACACCTTCTTGCCGAACAGCTCGAGCGCGCGCATGAGAGGGTCCAGATCGCCAGAGCCCGGGGGGTGCAAGGACAGATCGAGGACGCCCGCTCCGACCATGTCGCGGCATTGCCTGACCTGCTCGACGACCGTATCCGGGCTGCCCACGAACGTCGTGGGCAGCGCACCACCGACGTTCGGTGTTCTGGCTTCTCCCGCGATGTTGCGTGACTCGAGGGTCATGATGGCGTCCCGGACGCCCGCGCGCATGGCGAACGGCGCCCCTCCCGGCTGTTTTCGCAGCAACTCGTGGGCGTGCTCGTCGGTCTCGGCCAGGAGCATGTTGGCTCGATAGATGATCTGCTCGGGCACCGGCTGCCAGCCGTAACGGGCGCACTGCTCACGGTAGTACCGCGTGGCCTTGCCGACGGACTCGAACGACCCGTAGGAGACGCCGCAGCCGAGGTGGTTGCGCGCGGCGAACTCACAGGACTCACGACTCGTGCCCAGCGCATAGGTCGGCGGATGGGGCTGCTGTAGCGGGCGCGGCCAGATGGAGACGGTCCGGTACTGGAAGTGGCGGCCCTGCCAGCCGAACGGCTGCGGCTCCGTCCACGCTCTGAGGATGAGCTCCATGCCCTCGTCGGTTCGCTCCCGCGCCTCTTGCGGGTTGAGATCATAGGTCATGGCTTCGTTCGTCGTCCCCCGCAGGAGCCCGACGACCAGCCGCCCCTGGGCCAAGGTGTCGAGCATCGCCAGCTCCTCGGCCACGCGCACCGGATTGCTGTGCGGGACGATGGGGCCGAGCAAGGCAATCGTGATCTTCTGCAGGCGTGCGGCGATGTACGACGCCGAGACGATCGGCGAAGGAGTCAAGATCCGGGGCGAGTAGTGGTGCTCCGACACGCTCACCCAGTCGAAGCCTAGCTCTTCGACGCACTGGAGCCGCTCGATCATATCTCGATAGGCTTGGGCGCCGGCATCGCGGTCATACGCTCCAGACGGGACGGGCCACTCAGGCGGTAGGGCCTGAGGTGCGCGATAGCGCGCGGTTTCGAAGAACGAGACCTTCATGGCCTTCCTTCCCACGGGCGGCGCGCGCGTAGCTGCGGCGCGACTTCGACCACCCTGGCGCGGGACGTTAGCACGGACGGGCTCTGGAGGCTACGGCGAGGCGGATCATCGCTAGACCTGTGGCGAAACCTCAATCTGAAATTGCCAACGGTGTGAGAACGGACGGTTGCCGGGCCGCGGGCTTGACGCCCCTCGCGGAAGGTGTTTCACTGCGCTACCTCGTTCACCCCGTGTCATCGGTCAGGCATCTCACGGAGGACGCCATGGTGATCACACCAACGGTCGATCGGGGCCGCCGCCGGTTCCTCAGGAGCGCCATCGCCGCCTCGGGGGTGGTCGCCCTCGGTCCGCTCGTCATCACCGAGCGCACCATCGCCCAAACGCGCACGGTCTACGTCAACACCTGGGGCGGGAGCTGGACGGCCGCCGAGGAGGCCGCGTTCTTCAAACCGTTCACCGCGCAGACCGGCATTCAGGTCCGCACCGTGGCGCCGGTATCCTTCGCCAAGCTGAAGGCGCAGGTGCAAAGCGGTACCTACGAGTGGGACATCACCGCGATTGCCCAGGGAGAGCAGCTCCGGGCCGACCGCGAGGGGCTTCTCGAGCCGATCGACTGGTCGATCGTCAAGAAGGACAAGCTGTTCCCCAACGCCGTCTACGCCAACGGGCTCGCCTACTGCGCGCTCGGCACGAACCTCGCCTACCGCAAGGACAAGTTCCCGCAGGGCGGGCTCTCGTCGTGGGCGGATTTCTGGGACGTCAAGAAGTTCCCCGGCGCCCGGTCGATGCTCAACAATGCGGTTCGCGCGCTGTCGTTCGCGCTCGTCGCCGACGGGGTGGCCCTCGACAAGGTGTACCCGATGGACGTCGAGCGCGCCTTCCGCAAGCTCGACCAGATCAAGCCCCACGTCAAGGTGTGGTGGACGCAGGGCAACCAGTCTCAGCAGCTCATGCGCGACGGCGAGGTCGATGCGATGGTCATGTGGAACGCGCGGGCGAGCGAGCTGAAGCAGCAAGGGCTCCCCGTCGAGCTGGTATGGAACGGGGCCACCATCACCACCACGATGTGGTGCGTGGCCAAGGGCGCTCCCAACCGGAAGCTCGCCTGGGAGTTCCTCCAGTTCGCCGTACAGGCCAAGCCGCAAGCGGACTTCGCCAACCGCCTCTACTACGGCCCCACCAACCCCGAAGCCTTCAAGTACATCGCCGGTGACATCGCGCGGCAGCTGCCCACGCACCCCGAGAACGCGAAGGTCGCGATCAAGCCCGACTCGGTCTGGGAGGCGGACAACACCGCGAAGATTCAGGAGCGCTTCACCCAGTGGCTGGCGGCCTGAGCGCGGCCATCTCGCCGCGCCCCGCCCGCCGCGTCCGGCACGACGTCACCATCGCCTGGCTCCTGCTCGCCCCGTCGTGCCTCGTCCTCGTCCTGCTGTTTGCGGTGCCGATCGGCCGCGTGCTCCTGCTGAGCATCACCGAGCCGACCTTCACCCTCGCCCACTACCGGCGGATCTTCACGGTGCCCCTCTACACGCGGGTGATCGCCAACACCTTTGCGACCTCGCTGACGGTGACCGCGCTGTGCCTGCTGCTCGGGTATCCCGTCGCTTACGCGATGGCTCGGCGCCGCGGCTGGCTGTCGACCCTGCTGCTCACGGTGGTGGCGATGAGCTTCTGGACAGGCTTCCTGGTGCGCACCTACGCGTGGCTGGTCATCCTGGGCCGCAAGGGCCCGCTGGCCGCGGCCTTCCACGCCCTCGGCCTCGGCCCGCCGCCCACGCCTCTCTTCACCACGTTCGCCTCGACCCTCGGCATGACGCACATCCTGCTGCCTTACATGATCTTCGCCTTGTTCGCGGTGATGCGGAAGATCGACCCCGACCATCTGCGAGCGGCCGCCAGCCTCGGGGCGCGCCCCCGCGCGGCGTTCCGTGAGGTGTTTCTGCCGCTCAGCCTGCCCGGGGTGGTCAACGGCTGCCTGCTCGTGTTCGTCATCTGCCTCGGCTTCTTCGTCACCCCGGTGCTGCTCGGCACGCCGCGGGACATGATGATCTCCCAGCTCATCAATCAGCAGCTGGAGGAGTTGTTGGCGTGGGGGTTCGCCTCTGCGGTGGCGGTGGTGCTCCTGGCCGCCACCGGCGTGGTCCTCGCCGTCTACAACCGCTTCGCCGGCCTCGACCGGCTGTGGGGCTGAAGCGCCGGCGATGGTGCCGCTGATCCTCGCCCTCCTGGTCGCCGGCTTCCTGGCCGCGCCGATCGCGATCGTGGTGCCGATGTCCTTCAGCACGGCGATCTCGTTCGAGTTCCCGCCGCCCGGGTACTCGCTCGGCTATTACCGGAAGTACTTCACGAGCGCCGACTGGCTCGACCCGACCCTCAACAGCCTCGTCATCGCGCTCGGCGCCACCGCGCTGGCGATGGCGCTGGTGGTGCCGGCGGCCTTCGGCTACGT
>JBKPAK010000286.1:0-21207 GCA_046726415.1 Candidatus Methylomirabilota bacterium | reverse complement strand
AGAGCGCGCGCGCTCCGGCCGGCGTGAGAGCCACTCGCTGCTCGCCCGACTTGATCTCCCTGGGGACGCCGACGATCACGATGACACCTCCTCGCTGGTCGTCGCGCAGCGTGACCTACCCGTCCAGTGTAGTCCGGGCCGCGCGATCGTGAGCCTCGGCGCCCACCCCGCTGGCTCGGCGATGAAGACAGGCTGGCGCGGCACCGCCAATCTCGGCGGTACGGCGCCTCGCCCATGACCCCCGAAGATCGCCTGCGACTCGATGAAGACCTTTTAGTGTTATTTCAGCCAGGTAGGCGGCTACTTGATGCGGAACTCGACAGGGAGCACGACCCACATCCCGATGGGCTCCTCGCCTCTCCGCCCGGGCTCAAAGCGCCACTGGCGCACCGCGGCGACCCGCAGCGTGGACCATGTCAGCGTGGCCCGCGGACTTGGTCACCACGACGTCAGTGACGTGGCCATTGGGGGCACGTAGACGCGAAGCAGCGAAGTGCCCTGGATGCCGAGTTGCCGTGGGGTGGGGGGTAAGCTGGTTGGATCTGGTAACCGCCGCGCGGGATCGCCGACCGGGTGACGCCGGTGCCGCTTCGGCTGGTGGCCTGGCCGGGAAGCGCGGCGACCCCGGTACCGGCGTCGCCCGTTGCGGGAGGTGGTCCGTCGGAAGAAGGTACCGGACCTCCTCGCGCCTCCGGAACGAGCCCAGGGGGTCGCGGACGTCCACTTCAGGCCAGGGGCACCGTTCTCAGTCTTCGGACGTCTAGCCCTGAGGTTCTAGGAACATGTCGTGCCCACGTGTCAGGCAAAGCGCCAGCCGTCGAGCGCACGCGGATCGTCCGGAACGATACGAAGGGGCAGGTCGTGCGGGGCCAGGATGCCGAGGCGGTTCAGAACACGAAGGGTGTCGGCATCGTTGGCGTCGCGGCTGTGGATGGCCGGCATGAGCGCGAGACGGCTCGCGAACGGGCGGCCGGCCGCGGGCAAACGGAAGCCGCCCTCTGGCGTCCGAAGCGTGAAGGTGCGACGTGCGCGGTCGGTTCGTCCTGCGAGCGCGGGCACCTGGGTCCAGAGCCGCGACGGTCGCCGCGGAGGCATGGCGGCGACACGGCCGGAGGCGACATCCCACGCCACCAAGCTCTCCAGGCGCGCCCGCTCCGGCGGTCGCCGCCGGCGAGGGTGGGCCCACGTCAGCGAGAGGGCCAGCGAGCGGGCGTGGCAGACGACATCGTGGGGCGTGCGCGGAGGCATGTGGAAGAGCGTGCCGGGCTCGAGGTGGAGCGTGACCCAGTGTCGGTCGCCGGCCGGAGGTCGCCGCTTGATGTCGAGCGGCGTGCCCCGGGGCACCGGTGGTCCGAGGGTCACGGTACGTCGCCCTTCGAGCTGCAGCCAGAAGGCGTCGACGTTGCCGTCGTGATGCAAGCCCATCCCGGTGCGCCCTCGCCCGTCGACGAGAAACAGGAATGAACACTCCTCGCGAAATGGGCCGAGAAGGGCCACGCGGAGCGCCACCATCAGGCGCGTGACTCGCGGCAGCACTTGATGGATCTGCGGCATGAACACGGTGGCGCCGTTGTCCAGGGCACGGGAAAGGTGGCGCGGGTCACCGGACCGGTCGTAACGTCGGTCCGACGCGATCTGGAACGGAAGGCCGCTGGCGGCCATGGCGCGCGACTCGCGAAAGCAGGGTGCGATACACCGCCATGAACGGTCGCGAGGCGACAGCACGGCCGGTCGCCGGCCGAGGATGTCGCGCCGGAAGCGCTGGAGCGCCGCCGCGTTCTCGAACCACGCTGCCAGTGGCGATCCGAGCCCGGCGACAGCACCGGCGGTGCGTGATGCGCCACCGCCGTTCCCGCGGCCGCCCGCGCCTGCTCCGCCGCGAGGCATGAAGTCCCTCATGCGCCGGGTCACTCTAGCACGCGCGCGGGGGACGATGGCCAGCGCGCTCACCGACAGCGCGCGTACGAGGATTCGCGTACACTCGTCCGCGGGGGGGAACGCTCAGCGTGGATGCCAAGGATTCCGACCGCGAAGATCAGGATCGCCCCTGGGAAATTCTCTTCGACGCCGCGAGATTCGCCGACGGCGCCGGAAAATACGAGCGGGCCGAGCGCCGGTACCAAGAGGCGCTAGCCGGCGCCGAACAGAGCGGGGCGGGGGACGAGATGGTCGCCGAGATCCTCGGTGAGCTGTTCGAGCTGCGACGGGAGCGACATGCCGCAGGCGCTCGGGAAATCGGCGAGCGGCGCCTCGCCATCCTGGAGCGCTTGCGCGGCGCTGACCACGAAGAGGTCGGCACGCTCCTCACCAGTCTGGGTTGCGTTGTGGCCGGCCAGGGCGAGACCAAGCAAGGGCGTGAACTCTTTCGGCGCGGGCGACGCATCCTCGAGGCCGCGCTCGGCGCGCGCCATCCCGACATCGGGCGCGTCCTGCTCGAGATGGCCATTGTCCTGCGCGATGGCGGGCGGGAGGAGGACGCCGAGCCCCTCTACCGGCGCGCCCTCGATATCCTCGAGACGGCCTTCGGGCCCGACCATCTCGAGGTGGCCGAAGCGCTGGAAGGGCTCGCGCTCTGCTGCGACGCTCTCGGCGAGTCCGAGCGTGCCGAGCGCTTTTACCGGCGTGCGCTCTCCGCCTTCGAGCACACGCTCGGCAGCAATTCTGCCCCCGCCGCCGAAGTCGCCCAATACCTGGCCGAACTGTTCATGGACGACGGCGAGTTCGAGTTGGCCGCACCGCTGCTGCGCCGCGCCCTCGCCACGCTGGAAGAAATGGGCGGCCCCAACAGCGTGGCGGTGGCCGTATGCCTCGAGCGTCTCGCCGATCTCTACCGAGGTCTGCAGCAGCCCGTGCTGGCGGTCTTCCAGCTTCGCCGCGCCCTGGCCATCTACGAAGACGACCCAGAAGCCGTGGACTCCCTGGGACCCCTCTACGAGCGCCTGGCGGTCGTGCTCGAAGAGGCAGGTCAGCCCGACGAGGCGCGCACGGCGCGAGCTCGGGCCGACAAGCTCAGGCGGGCCGGGGAATCGTCGTGATACGCTCAAAGTCCCGCTTCCCGCGGCCGGGAGATCGATGCAATCTACCCGCCTGGACGGGCAACGTCCGGCGGCCATCGGGCGGCCACACGGCCAGCCCATCAGCCAGTGAGGAACTCACCATGAAAACCGGTGTGTGGCGAAAGGCAACCGTCGCGCTCGTTTGCTCCCTGGTTGCGCTGACGGGCGTGGCCACGGCTCAGAGTCTCTACGTTTACCCCCAGAAAGGGCAGAGCGCGGATCAGCAAACTCGAGATCGCGGCGAGTGTCATGGATGGGCTGTTCAGCAAACGGGGTTCGACCCTGGCGCGTCGCCGGCACCGCCACCTACGGCTTCGGCGCCTCAGGGCGGCGCCGTGCGTGGAGCGGCGCGGGGGGCTGCTGTCGGCGCCGTAGGTGGCGCCATCGCTGGGGATGCCGGCACGGGGGCGGCGGTTGGCGCCGCCACCGGCGCCCTGTTCGGCACGATGCGACGCAGGGACCAGGCGCGACAACAGGAAGCCCAGAACCAGCAATACCAGGCCGCCGCCTCCCAGCGGCAAGCCGAGTACAAGCGGGCGCTGAGCGCGTGCCTCACCGCTCGCGGCTACACCGTGCAATAGGAAGGACGTGAGCGATGACCTCGCCCGGAAAATCGCGGTGGCTGGCAACGGCGATGGTGGGAGGCACGTTGATCGGAGGACCCGGGCTGGCGTTGGCCGCACCCTTCGATGGGGCCACGCCGTTGCTGTGCGCGGTGCAGACGGTGATGGAATGCGAGCGCTCGGGACAGTGCGTTCGGGTGACCACAGACGAGGTCGATTTGCCAGCCCTGCTGAGGGTTGACGTTCCTAAGAAGATGATCAGTGCGGCCAATGGCGCCATCCGAACCGCCGAGATCAGATCGGCCGCGAACCTCGACGGGCAGCTCGTGCTGCAGGGCGGGCAGCACGGTCGCGGCTGGAGCGTCGTCATCATGGAAGCCTCGGGCCGGATGTCGGCAGCCGTGGTCGATTCTGACGCGGCCTTCACAGTCTTCGGCGCGTGTGCGGTGCTGAGCCCGTAGGCGACCTTGCCCGATGTCGCCGTGCCGAGGCCAGCGCCACCCTGGGCGGCCGATCGCGCCTCGGCTTTCAGCGACTCACCGTTCGCGGTGTTGTGCGTGATGTCGCGCGGCGCCTATGGGACACTACCCGGTGATGGGGCACGTCTCGGTGCGATTGCTGGTCGCCGTCTTGCTCACCGCCTGCGCGACCCCCTATCAGCCCGTGGGCCTCGAGGGTGGCTATTCGCACACGCGGCTCGGCGTGGACATGTTCAATGTCGTGTTTCGAGGCAATGCCGACACGTCGTGGCAGACCGCCGAGAACTACACGCTGTACCGCTGCGCGGAATTGACTCTCGAATCGGGCTTCGATTACTTCATCGTGGTGGGCAGCAGCTCGGACGCGCAACTCTTCCAGGCGAGTCCGGGCAGCTATCCGTCAACGACGAGCAGTGGGCGCGGGTCCCATCCGATGGTCGCGGTCACCATAAAGGCTTTCAAGGGCGAACGACCATCCGCACAGGCGTTCTCCGCCCGCGACGTCCTCCAGACCCTGGAGCCTAGTATCAAGCGAGAACGCTGATCTGGGGACTGCCGACAGGCCCCCCGTGGCCCTGACGCTCAAGGCCGGGACGCGGCCCGCTGCGTCTGCCCTGAGCGCCTGGATCGCGCGGCCGTCTGGCGCGAGGGCGGTCAGCGTCTCCAGGTGACGGAGGGCCGCGCCCACGTCCCCGCGCTCTCGCGAGATGGTCACCAGGGCCATCACCACGTCGGTGGGGCATGGGGGGCCTTTTCCTGGCCCCCCATCGTACTAAGCCCGGCCGATGGCAGAGTTGATCGCGTCGAGCAACGAGTCGTCGTCGAAGGGCTTTCGCAGGTAGCGGACCGCGCCGGCTTGGCGTGCGCGGTCCCGCGTGGGCGCATCGTCGTGGGCCGTGATGAAGATGACGGGAATCCGTTCGCCCGCGGCCACGAGCTCACGCTGGAGGTCGAAGCCGCTCGACCCACGGAGCTGCACGTCCAACACGAGACAGGCTGCCCGCTGCCGGTATGTGGACGCGAGAAAGCCCTCGGCCGACGAGAAAACCTCGACCGCGAACCCGCTCGCGGCGAGGAGCCGTCGCAGCGCGCGTAGAACGGAATCGTCGTCATCGACGACGCAGATGATCGCGGGGCCGACGTCGCGATCCAGGAGCGCCACCTCACTCTTCCCGGGGATCGTTTCACTGCCCGTCGAGTGCAGTGTCGGCATCGTGGCGCCTGCGCGCTATGGGGCCTTGGTCTCAGGCGCCCCCCGGTCGGCAGATGAGGATCGGCTGGGACGTCGATCGGTCAGTGGCCCGAGCGGCCGGGGGTGTGCGGTCCGAGCTTCTGCATCATCCGCACGAGATCGGCGACGGAGTCGGCCTGCATCTTGCGCATGACCCGACCCCGGTGCACCTTGATCGTCTTCTCCGCCGCGCCCAGCTCCGCCGCGATCTGCTTGTTGAGCATCCCGGTCACGACGAGATCGAGGACCTGCCGCTCGCGCGCGGTCAACGTGTCCATCCTACGCTGGAGGGCGGCGCGCTCGGCGTCGATGGCATGAGCGTCGCGACTGCGGGTCAGCGCGCGGCGGACCCCGTCGAGCAGTTCGGACTCGTCGAAGGGTTTCTGGAGGAAGTCCAGGGCGCCCGCTTTCATGGCGCGGACGCTGGCCGGCACGGTGCCGTGACCGGTGATGAAGATGATTGGCATCGTGTGCTGGGTGGGGCCGAGATCGGTCTGAAGGTCGAGACCGCTCTGGCCCGGGAGTCGGATATCGAGTACGAGGCAGCACGGGCGGTCAGTAATCTCGCGCTCCAGGAAAGCCTGGGCCGAGGGAAATGCCTCCACCTCGAAACCGGCCGCGCGGATGAGGCGGGCGAGGGCCTTGCGCACGGACTCGTCATCGTCCACGACGTACACGAGCGCATCGGTTCTCATAGGCCGAGTGAGTTGCCACCCTTCCCATCGAGGGACCCTAGCGAAGGCCTCCGTTCGCGGCCATAGGACCTTGGTCCCATGTCGGCGGTCCCCGCGCCGTCCATATATCGAGGACCCGTACACATCGAGGACCCGTACAATAGACGGCCGTGAGCGGGCTCCGGGGCTGGAAGCCTAGTCTCTCTACGGACTTCTCCCTCCGCACCACCGCCCTCGCGGGCGTGGTGGCTGTCGCCTACGCCATCGGGGCGTGGATCGGCTTCATGCTGCGATTTCCGCCGGCCACCCCGTCGGTCCTGTGGCCGCCTAACTCGATCCTGACCGCGGCGCTCCTGCTCATCCCACCGCGTAGGTGGTGGATCTATCTGCTCGCGGCCTTTCCCGCGCATCTCCTCCTGGAGCTGCGAGGCGGGTTCCCATGGTCGCTGGTGCTGGTGCTCTTCGCCACGAACTGTAGCGAGGCCCTGATCGCGGCCATGGGCGTGCGTCGCTTCAGCGACGCTCCCGTCCGCTTCGACACGCTGCGCCGCGCGACCGTCTTCATTATTGCCGCGGGGCTCGTCGCTCCCTTCGTCTCCTCCTTCGCCGATGCGGCGGCGGTGGCGGGCCTGCGCGGCGAGCCCTACTGGTTCGTCTGGCAAACGCGTTTCTTCTCCAACGTTCTCACCGAGTTGGCCCTGGTGCCGGCGCTCGTGATGGTGATCACCGCCGGACCCGCCTGGGTCCGGGGTGCATCGACCGCACGTCGGGTCGAGGCCGCCTTCCTGGCGCTCGGGCTTCTCCTCATCGGGCTCGTGATCTTTGGCGGACCGACCGAGGATCCGGCGCCCTTTCCTGGAGCTCCACTGACGTTTCTCCTGCCGTTGTTGTTGTGGGCGGCCGTTCGCTTCGGCCCGGGCGGCATCAGCCTCGCGCTCCTGACCACGGCGGCCCTGGCCATCTGGAGCGGGACGCAGGGCTACGGGCCCTTCAGCGCATTGCCACCCGCCCAAGGCGTCCTCGCCGTCCAGGTGTTCCTAATCGCGGTGGCCGTCCAGTTGATGTGCCTGGCCGGTGTCATCGAAGAGCGGCGGCGCGCCAAGGAAGATCTGGAGGAGCGGTTGCGCTTCGAAGAGCTGCTGTCGAGCCTCTCCGGCTCGTTCGTGCACCTGCCCAGTCACCGGATGGACCAGGTGATCGAGATGTGGCTCCGGCGCCTGGGGGAGTTTCTGAAACTCGACCGCGTCTCGCTCCTCCGCTTGTCCGACGACCAGCAAAGGCTCACGGTCGCATGTTCCTGGGCCGCCCCAGGGGTCGAGCCGGCGCCTGCGATGTTTGCGAACGGCGACTTCCCGTGGACGATTGAACGGCTTCTCGGCGGACAGCCGTTCGTCGTCGCTCGGCTGGAGGATCTGCCGGCCGAAGCGGCCCTCGACAAGGCATCGCTGGAGCGGATGGGCATCAAGTCGGAGCTCGAATTCCCTCTCGTGGTCGGGGGGGGCGTGTTCGGCAGCCTCGCCTTCGTGTCGATGTCCGGCGAGCGGGCCTGGCCGGCCGAGCTGGTCCAGCGGCTCCGCCTGGTAGAGGAGGTCTTTGCCAATGCCCTCGCGCGCCGGCAGGCCGAAGATGCGCTGCGCACGAGCGAGACGATGAAGTCCGCGATCCTCGCCTCCCTCACCAGCATGGTGGCCGTGCTGGACCGCGAAGGCCGCGTCATCGCGGTCAATCGGAATGCGGCGCAGTGCACGCACGGGCATGGGGCGACCTGGGACGCCGGCATCGACATGGGAGTCAGCTACCTCGACGTGTGCCGGCATGCGGCACGCGAGGGCGAGCCGTTCGCCGCCGAAGCGCTGGGCGGCATCGAAGAGGTGCTCGACGGATCGAGGACCGGATTCTCCCTGGCCTATCCATGGTCCATCTCCGGCATCGAGCGCTGGTTCGCTCTGTCGGTAGTGCCGCTGGGCCGGCCCGAGGGTGGCGCCGTCGTCTCCCAGACCGACATCACCGAGCGGAAGCGCGCGGAGCTGGAAGCTCAGCGCAGCCGCCAGGAGCTGGCCCATTTCACTCGGGTCTCCACGATAGGCGAGCTGGCGGCCTCGCTCGCCCACGAGCTGAGTCAGCCGCTGACCGCGATCCTCACCAACGCTCAGGCCGCCCGGCGATTCCTCGGCGCTACCCCCCCGGCGATCGATGAGCTGCACGGCATCCTCTCCGATATCGTCGACGATGACCGGCGCGCCGGAGAGGTAATCCGCCGACTGCGCGAGCTGCTCCGCAAGGGAGAGTCCCAGCAATCGCTCCTCGATCTCAACGCCGTCGTGCGCGACGTGGCCAGGCTCGTCAGCAACGATGCCTTCATCCGGAACATGGCGGTGGCGCTGGACCTCGACCCCGAGGCCCCGGTGGTGCGCGGGGATCGAGTCCATCTGCAGCAGGTCGTCCTGAACCTCGTGCTCAACGCCATGGAAGCCATGGGAGAAGGTGACGGTGGCAATCGGACCGTCGTCGTGCTGACGCGTCGCCAGGGGCAGGAGACCGCGCGCGTCTCGGTGGAGGATGCGGGAACGGGGCTGCGAGAGGGGACGCACGAGCTGATCTTCGAACCGTTCTACACCACGAAGGCCGCGGGGATGGGCATGGGACTCTCCATTGCCCGGTCCATCGTCGAGGCACACGGCGGCCTCATCTGGGCCACGAACAACCGGACCCACGGGGCGACCTTCCACTTCACGCTGCCGCTGGCCGAGGAGCCATCGGTGTGAAGGCTCGGGGGGCGACGGTGATCGTCGTCGACGATGACGCGTCCGTCCGACGCAGCCTCGAGCGGCTGCTCCGAGCGGCGGGCCACCGGGTAGAGACTTTCGCCTCGGCGCGCGAGCTCCTGGACCGCCACGACTCCGACCGTCCCGATTGTCTCGTGCTCGACGTCCGTATGCCTGGACTCACCGGTCTCGATGCTCACGAGGCCATGGTCGCCGCCGGTCATGACATCCCCGTCATCTTCATCACCGGGCATGGCGACATTCCGCTGCGTGGGCAGGCGATGAAGGCTGGCGCGGTGGACTTCCTGCCCAAGCCGTTCGACGACCAGGCGTTCCTGGACGCCATTCAGCAGGCCCTCGCGAAGGGCGGAACGGCCAGGGGTGCGAGCGCCTCTGGCGGGGAGACCGTCGACCCTCTCGACGAACGCTAGGCCAGGAGGGGATCCACAGTCGTGTGGCGTTGATGCCGCAAGCGGCCGTGCCCGGTCATGCGGCGCTCAGGCCGGGGCGGCCTTCCGAGGTCTCGTGATGGTGGGGCGGGGAGCGGCGGTCGCCCTCATGGGGCTCCGTCGGGCGGCCTGTCGCACGGTAGCTCGACGTGTTCGGCGTCCCCATCGCGCACGGTGACGATCGCCTTCCAAGCCTGGCACGCGTCAGGCTCGCCGTGGGCCGTGGTGCGGCGGCACTCGTCGAGGTAGTTGGCGCCCACGGCGGTGCGGTTCGGGTCGTCATCGTACTCGTGGGCGAAGTGCGCCCAAGACCGGTTGACGGCGATGATGACGCCATCTCGGTCGATGGCCGCCACCCGGCCGTTCAGCGAGCCGAAGATCGCGCTGCGCAGGGCGTCGCTCTCGACGAGCGCTTGCTGGGCGTTTCTCAGCTCGGTGACGTCGATGGCCGAGCCCACGCAGCCATCGAAAGTCCCGTCGTCGCCGAACCGAGGCACACCGTGCTCCAGGACAGATCGGTACTCGCCGTCGGCGCCGCGCAACCGGTACTCCATCGTGAACGACCGGCGCTCGGCCAGCGCCTCGTCAACGATCTTCGCCGATGCCTCGCGGTCGTCGGGATGGATGCTGGCCAGCCATCCGTCCCCGAGTTCCTCCTCGGGTTGCCGTCCCGTGAAATCGAGCCACCGCCGGTTGACGTACGTGCGTCGGCCGTCGGATCCCGACAGCTACACCATCAACGGCGCGCTGTCGGCCATCCGGCGGAAGCGCTTCTCGCTCTCGCGCACGGCGTGCTCGGCGTGCCGTCGCGCAAGCGCGTTGGCCACGACCTCGCCGAGCAGGCGCAACCGCGGGGCCAGCTCGTCGGGCCACTCGCGCTCGGCTCGGAGGGTGGCGAACGACATAGCGCCCACCACGGCGCCGCCGACCATGAGGGGAACCGAGACCAGCGAGCGGGTTCCGAGTGTGGCGAGGGTGCGCCGGTCGGTTACCGCCTCATCAGGGAGGTCGCTGACCCGGGCGAAGCGCACGATGTTCCCCTCGCGCAGGCGCCGTTGGATCCACGGGAACTCCATCGACGCGATCGCGTGGGGGAGGGGAGCGACATCCTCCCGCGCCGCCGAGTAGGTGACGTGGGCGCAGTCGTGGGGTTGGCCGAACTCTGCAAGCGTAGCCCGGTCGAGGTCGAGGGCGTCCACCATGCGATGCAGGGCGCGGTCGATGTGACGGTCGAGGTCGCCGGCGGGCTGGGCGCCAAGGCTGGCCGACAGCTTGGACAGAAGCGTCTCGAAGCTGAGGCGCTCGGCGAGCGTTCGCTGGGCGCGCCGCCGCTGGGCGCGATTGACGAGCAGCGCGGTGATGAGGGCGGTCTGGAACCCCAGCATGATCGCGGCCGCCACGATGTACCACTTATAGCGTTCCCAGGCCGAAGGTTCGCGGAACACGAGCACGCTGTCTGCGGGCAACTGACGCTCGTCGAGTCGCCAGCGCAGGAGCTGACGCGAGTCGAACATGTAGACATTCGTCCCGCCACCGATTGGTGCCGGCGAGCCTCCGCGCAGTACTTGGAGCCCCAGCTCGGCGGCCCGCGTTCCCTGGGATTCGTAGCTCACGACGCGTCCGCCCACGATGCCGGCGCCGACGACGGTATCGGCGAGGCCGTACACGGGAACCGGAGAAACGCTCACGATCTGTCTCAGCGCGTCTCGGGGGATGAAGGCTCGTCCGGCAGCGTCGCGCCAGACGGTTCCGGCGAGGAGCACGGTGTGGACCGGGAGTGCCGTGATCCGCTCGAGCATGTCCGCCATGGAGAGGTCCGTGAGATAACTGATCTCCACCCGGCCCTGATAGACCGCGAGCTGCTGCCGGGCCGCCCCCAGCCAGATCTTGTCGATTGGCGAGGTTCCGGCGACCACGACCGCCCGTCGCGTCCGAGGCTGGAGACGGAGGGCGGCATCGAGCGTTCCGCGCCAGTCGAGATTCAGCCAGACCCCTGTGACGCGGTCGTCGAGCTCGAGATCGGCGGCGGCCGCCTGGTCGACGGCGAAAAACACGATGGGCGCCCCCGAGAACAGCTCGCGGCGGGAGCGGAGGGCGATCCGCAGGGCGCGACTGCCCGCGGCCACCACCAGATCGAGCGGCCGGTGGGCGTACTTCTTGCGCAGAAGGTCATACAGCTCGCGCTCCGGCGCATCGCCCTCAAACATGGACAGGTCCAGATACTCGGTGTAAAAGTCGATCGAGCCAGGCCATCGCCCCTGAAGGGTCGTGCGTAGCGCCTGGTCTGCAGTGATAATGGCTGGGGTAAGCCTCGGCTCGGTGTAAAGGATCAGGACGTGGCGTTGCCGCTCGCGGTCAGGACCCTCGTCGGGAGCGGACGCAATGGGGTTCCCCGAAGGCGGCGGCGCCTCGCCATTGGCGGGATGCGATCCCCCCGCGACGAGCACCCCGAGCACGAGCGCGGCAAGGAGGGGCGACCGCTGGCTCCACCCGGCCGTCGATCTGTGAGGCGCGTCCCCGTCGGTCACTCGACCACCGTCCCTCCATCCGGAGCTCTCGACCAAGGGGCGCTACGGCCTCGACTGACCTCCCCTGCGGCCAACAGTGTGCGGCGTGACAGCGGCGCCTCGCCAAAGACGCCGAAAAGTGCGCAACTGACGTGCCACTCGGAGGCCCAGAAACTGGGACTGTAGTTCTCGCGACATACGACGGGCCGGCGTCGTGGTCAAGCATTGCGCGGCCCGCAGTTTCATGCACCGGATGCAGGCAATCTGCCTCGCCGCGGTGCGAGGCCGCTCCAGCTCTATGACCAACGTCCAATGGCCCCGCCCCGGCCAGCCCCGCTACGTTCGGCCTCGGTCAAACCCCGCTGAATTCGCGCCGCCGATGAGGGGGATTGGCAGATGTGCACACAGAACGTGACGCCGGCAATCGCCGGGATCGTGGCCATCGCCGCGGCGCTTTTCGCCTCGGTCGCCTCAGCCTCGGCGCAGCAGGCGGGGAAGCCCAACGTCTTGGTCATCTGGGGCGATGACATCAGGGTGCACAACATCAGCGCCTACAACCACGGCATCATGGGCTACCGCACCGCCCCACAACGACCGAATCGCGCGAGAGGGTGCGCTCTTCAGCGACTCTTACGGCGAGCAGTCGTGCACGGCGGGCGGGCCGCGTTCATGCTTGGCCAACATCCGTTCCGCACCGGGATGCTCACCATGGGCATGCCGGATCGCGGCACGGCATCCCCGACTGGACGCCGACCATCGCCGACCTGATGAAAGCGCAGGGGTACGGACGGCGCAATTCGGTAAGAACCACTTTGGTGACCGGGACCAGCACTTGCCCACCAATTACCGCTTCGACCTCTTCTTCGGCAACCTCTATCACCTGAAAACGCCGAAGATGAGCCGGAGACGTACTACTACCCTAAAGATCCCGAATTCCGAGGGAAGTACGGCCCGAGCGGAGTCATCCTATCGTTTGCCAACGGGAGGATCCAGGACACGGGTCCACTCACCAGGAAGCGTATGGAGACGGCCGACGAGGAGTTCCTCGCCGCCTGCCTGGACTTCCTCGAGCGCGCCCACCGGTCCGGCCGCCGGTCAAGTGGCCTGGAGTGATCAAGCCCGGCACCATCGTCAACGACGTGATCACCCACAACGACTGGGATGCCCACGTTCGTGGCCGCCGCCGGGCTTCAGCGCATGCGGTTCACGTAGGTCTCGAACTCGAACTCCTGGAGCGTCAGCGCGCCGTCGCCGTTGCTGTCGGTCCGGTCGAACGGCAGCAGCATTGATGAACTCGTCCGGGGTGAGCTTGCCATCCCCCCTCCGGTTGGCCACTTCGAAGTCTTCGGGCGGCAGCCCCGTGATGTCCTCGAGCAGCAAGTAGCCCTTCCGGTCTTTGTCGAGGACGTAGAAGTGCTCCACCGACTGCCGGTAGAATTCCTCCCGCTTGATCGTGCCGTCACGGTCCCGGTCGGTCCGGAGGAAGAGCGGCCGCAGCTCCTGGCACCCCAGGAGCTGCGGCCAGGGCGGGTTTCTGTGGCCATGACAGCGCAGCCCAGCGCGAGTGTCGCGAGACAGCACCTGCGACGACCCCTTCATCTGATTGGCGTCGGGGGTCTGCACGATCAGGCTGACCGGGGCACCAGCGGCCGGCTATGGTTGTGCACGCAGGCGGTTCACGTACACCTCGATCTCCTCGAGGGTCAGGACCCCATCGCCGTTGGTATCGGCGAGGTCGAAGTGCCGGAAGCGGGCGTTGAGGAATTCGTCCAGAGTGAGCTTGCCGTCGGCCTTCCGGTTGGCCGCCTTGAAGTCTTCCGGAGTCAGGCCTTTGATGTCCACGAGCACTAGGTAACCCTTTCGGTCCTTGTCGAGGAAGTAGAACAGCTCGACCGACCGGCGGTGGAACTCCTCGCGGTCGAGCTTGCCGTCGCCGTTTCGGTCGGTCTCCTGGAACTGCTGGCGCAACTCTTGAGGCGACGGCAGCTGCGCCCCCGCCGGGCCTGCGCCGCCCACCATGTAGGCCGCGACGATCACGGTCAACCCCGTGAGCGCAGTAAACGATCCGCGTCGACGAGTATTCGTGGGATCGCCCTCGGTGTTTCGCATGATCAGCTGACGATCTTCCAGCTGCCGTCTGGCTGACGGCAGGCGGTTCCGTACGAGTTCTCCTTCTTGCCGTCGATGGTGATCGTCTGCTGGTACTCGCGGCAGTAGGCTCCCTGAGCCGTCTGGTAGGTGCGGGTCGGCGTGATCGTTCCCGCGTGGCCGTTGTCCGGGTTCTGCCAGGCCACGGGCTTCCCCGACGGCGTGTTCTCAAGCGCCTGGGAGGCGGCTTTGGCCTGCAGCTCCCTGTCGCGCTGGTCCAGCAGGTTGCCGACCAGGCCACCGAGGAGGGCCCCGCCGATCACCCCCGCCGCGATCCCCGCGCCGCCTCCCCCGGCGGCTGCGGCGATGAGCCCGCCCGTGGCGGCGCCGCCCAAGCCTCCGATGGCGGTCTTCGGGCTCTCGCTGACCGTCTGGCAGCCGGTCAGCGGCACGAGAAGAAGCATCGCGATTGCCATCGAGTTGACCACTGATTTTCGCATGGCTACCCTCCGGGTTTCGAATCCGGATGCCACGTACTAACGCAAGCCGGTGGTCACTTCGCCGGTGCCTTGTCGAGCGCGATGGCCAGCGCCTGCGTGTAGGTCAGCTCCACCAGGTCTCCCACCTTCACGCCGACCAGGTTCTTCGGGTCTCGAACCTTCACGGTCTCCTCGTTCCCCTGGGGTCCCTTGACCGTGACGGTCTTTGCCTTCGTGTCGATGGCCGTGATGGTGGCCGTCACCGTCACCTGTCGTTCCACGGCGCCGCCCGGTGTTTCCCCGGGCTTCGAGCTGACCACGGCTTCCTTCGCGCTGGCCCCCGGCGTAGCCTGGCCGGCCTTACGGACCTGGATGGCCAGCGATTCGTAATACCGGGCAACAACGGGATCGCCGACCTTTACCGCGTCGAGCTTCTGGGGATCCCGCACGGCCAGGGTCAGCGTCCTCTTCGGTCCCTTGAGGGTGACGGTCCGGTTTTCCTTGTCGACGGCCTCGACCGTCCCGCGCACGGTCACCGTTCGCGCCTCGGTCTTCGACGGTTTGGCTCCCTCCGACCCCGTGGCCTGCGCGATCACGGACCCGGCCTCGACGAGGCGTGGAGCCGAGGTCCCCAGGGCAGCAACACACACCACGACGGCCAGAACTCGCGTTTGCATCGCTCTTCCTCCCCGGATTGAGGTGATGGATGAGAGTAACACCCGGGCATTGCTCAGTTCGCCGGGATTGTGATCACGGCTGGCGGAGGCTTCTCCTCCATCTCCGCTCCATCTCCGCCAAGGTCATGATCACCATGAGGGAGGTAAAGATCCCTTTGGCCAGGAAATCCCCCTCGTCGATCCAGTACCAGTAGTCCTGATACTTGATCGCGGTGTAAGCCTCGGCCGGTCTTGACCGTCCCGAATGAATTCGGGCCAGGGGCCCCGGCGGCGCCCCGGCCGGCTCAGGAATCGGCGCGTACGTGCGCCGCTTGGCCAGGTGCGGCAAGGGAACCTCTATGCCCTCCCGCAGGTCGGTCATGACCTGGGCCCTCCCGAGGCCTGATGCGCTGCAAGGCGGCCAGCAGCTCGACGAACGCACGATCCGCCGAACGTCCGGGGAACCCGGCCTTGCGATTGGAGATCCCGTTGATCGTCTGGACTCCGATCCGCACGAGGAGGTCGGCGGGCCAGCCTGACTCGACGAGTAGGAAGAGGGCCGGCGGCGGAATCGGGGCCATGATGGGTTTGAGGAAGTGGGCGCCGGTCGGGGGGAGTAGGTCCGTCCGCCCGATCGGTGTAGCGTCCCGCGGTCCCCAAGGTGAGGAGATTGCTCCCGTTGACAGTCCCACCCCCTGGCACCACGCCCTCGAGCTGGTAGCCGCTGATCACCTGGCCGACTTCCAGGAAGACGGGGGCACCGGCATAGCGCAGCTTCACGATGTTGAACAGCGTCTGTTGCGTTCATGAGCCGGCGATGGCCTGGCCATAGTCGAACCGGTCGCGATTCACGCTCACGGGACCGACGCTCGCGCAACCCGAGGCCGTAAGCATGGCACTAGCCAGGAGGCACGCGTGGGTCAGCGGCCGGTTCATGGCGGGCCGTCGGGCCGTCTACCGGCGTCGGCGCCCTCGGGCACCGCTCGCGGCTCCACCAAACACCGCTGCCCGGCCCACCTCCAGGAATCGCGGGCCATCGAGGCGGCCGAAGAGCTGGATGAGAGTGGCCACGAGGCCGGTCCACCCAGTCTGGTGGCTGGCCCCGAGGCCGGCCCCGTTGTCGCCGTGGAAGTACTCGTAGAAGAGGAGATGGTCGCGCCAGTAGGGGTCGTTCTGGAATTTCGCGGTCACGCCGTAGACGGGGCGGCGGCCGTGCTCGTCGCGCAGAAAGATTCCGGTCAGGCGATCGGCGATCTCGCGGGCCACCTCGAAGAGGTCCATGAAGCGGCCGGAGCCGGTGGGGCACTCGACCTTCAGCGTGTCACCGTAGAAGGCATAGAACTGGAGCAGGGCACGGATGAGCAAGGCGTTGACGGGGAACCAGATCGGTCCGCGCCAGTTCGAGTTGCCTCCGAACATGCCGGAGTCGGACTCCGCCGGCAGATAGCTGACGCGGTACTCGTCGGCGTGCACCCGGAACACGTATGGGTGCTTCTCGTGCCATCGGGAGAGCGAGCGAATGCCGTAGGGGCCGAGAAACTCGTTCTCGTCGAGGAGGTAGGCGAGCAAGCGCCGGAGCCGTGCCGGATTCACCAGGGCGATGATGCCGCGGTCACCATAGCCCATGTGTCCGGGGCCCGTGGGATGAATGCTCTCGCGCAGCTCGGGCATGCGCTGGAGGCGCTCCCGGAAGTGCGTCGTCACGATGGGCACGCGCTTGCGCATCCACGGCTCGACGACGGTGGTGGCGCACAGCGGGAGGAGCCCGACCATCGAGCGCACCTTGAGCCGGGTGGCTTCGCCGTCGGGGAGGCGCAGCAGGTCGTAGTAAAAGCCGTCGTTCTCGTCCCACATGCCGTCGTGGCCGACCCGATTCATGGCGGTGGCGATCCAAAGCACGTGATCCGCGAACTTCCCGGCCAGGTCCTCGTAGGTGAGATCGGTGGCGGCGATCTCGGCGGCCATCTCCAGCATGTTCTGGCAGAAGAGGGCCATCCAGGCGGTGCCGTCTGCCTGTTCGAGATGCCCGCCCGTGGGCAGGGGGGCGCTGCGGTCGAAGACGCCGATGTTGTCCAGGCCGAGGAAGCCTCCCTCGAAGACGTTGTTGCCGAAGCGGTCCTTGCGATTGACCCACCAGGTGAAGTTGGCCAGGAGCTTGCCAAAGACGCGCTTGAGGAAGGTCACGTCGCCCTGGCCGCGCAGGGCCTGCTCGGTGCGGTAGACGAAGAGGCTGGCCCAGGCGTGGACGGGCGGATTCACGTCGCTGAAGTTCCATTCGTAGGCCGGAATCTGCCCGTTGGGGTGGAGATAGATCTCGCGCAGGAGGAGATTGAGCTGCTGTTTGGCCAGGTCGACGTCGACCCCGGCCAGGGCGATGGCGTGGAAGGCGAGATCCCAGGCGGCGTACCACGGGTACTCCCACTTGTCGGGCATGGAGATGACGTGGTCGTTGATCATGTGCGCCCACTCGCGATTGCGCACCGGGCGCGAATGGCGGGCGAAGGGCTGAGCGCCGTGCTCCTCGAGCCACCTGGCGGCGTCGAAGAAGTAGTACTGCTTCGACCACAGCATCCCGGCCAGCGCCTGGCGCATGACCCGCGCTGCGTCCTCGCTCGCCGAGGGGGGCGTCATGGAGCGATAGAAGTCATCCGCCTCCTTCTGCCGGGCCTGCACCGTCGGCTCGAAATCGCGGAAGGGATCCGGCAGCTGCTCTGGAGGAAGCTCGGCCAACCGCAGCCGGAAGACGGCGCTCGTCCCCGGCGCGATGGTCACCTGATGATGGGCGGCGACCTTCGTTCCGGTGCCCGCCGGGTTGACGGCGTCCCGCCGACCGTGGACGACACAGCTCTCGATGCCGTCCTTCACATAAGGGCTTGCGTTGGGCTTGCCGAAGATCTGCTCGGTGTTGGTGTCGTTCTCGGTGAAGAGGAGCGGCGCATTGCCCTGGACATAGAACCATCGATCCCCCAGGTCCGCGTGGGAGGCCGCGACCACCTGCACCTCTCTCGATCCGCGGACCTGCTTCAGCCCTGGCTTGGCCGTCTCCGGCCACCCGGTCCAGGTGTTGCGGAACCACAGCGTCGGCAGCACGTGGAGCGTGGCCGCTTCGGGGCCGCGGTTGGCGACGGAGACGCGGACGAAGATATCCTCGGGGCCATACTTGGCGTACTCCACCCACACGTCGAAGTAGCGATCGCCCTCGAAGACACCGGTATCTAGCAGCTCGTACTCGAGCTGCGTGCGGCGGCGGTGTCGATTCATGCGCACGAGCTCGTCGTAGGGGTAGGCGGCCTGGGGGTACTTGTAGAGCCACTTCATGTAGGAGTGGGTGGGCGTGGAGTCGAGGTAGAAGTAGTACTCCTTGACGTCCTCGCCGTGGTTGCCCTCGGCATTGGTCAGGCCGAAGAGCCGTTCCTTCAAAATGGGGTCCTTGCCGTTCCAGAGGGCGAGGGCGAAGCAGAGGCGCTGCTTGTCATCGGAGAAGCCGGCCAGCCCGTCCTCGCCCCAGTGATAGGCGCGGGAGCGAGCCTGGTCGTGGGTGAAGTAGTTCCAGGCGTCGCCGTGGTCGCTGTAGTCTTCCCGCACGGTACCCCACTGGCGCTCGCTCAGGTAGGGGCCCCACTTTCGCCAGGGAACGCGGGCCTCGGCAAGGCGCTGCTGCTCCGCCGTACGAGGTCCTGCCGACACCGCACCGACTCCCGAGGCGGGCCGCCGCTCGCCCGAGGAACGGCGCGACCGTGATTCGATGATCCTTGTCATGACACCTCGGCGCGAGCCGGCTGTTGCCGGAGCCAGTCCTCGCGGTCCTCGCGAATGACGGCCAGGGTTTCCCCCACGGTGCCGACACACTGCGGAATCGTCAGATCCTCGGCGTCGGCCAGGGATAGGCCAGGACGAAGCATGGCGGTGCGCGCCCACTCCGCCAGGCCTCTCCACATCGTTCCGACCAGGATCAACGGCGTCCGGTGCAGCTTCCGAACCTGCAGGAGCTGCCACACCATGGCCAGCTCCAGCAGCGTTCCGATCCCCCCCGGCACGACGACAAATGCATCGGAGGCGATCATGAAATGGTGCAGCCGGGAGAAGAACGTCTTGTGCTCATACACCTGGCCCACGAAGGGGTTCACGTCCTGCTCGAAGGACAGCTTCACGCGCCCCCCCGACCGTTCGGAGGCAGCGCCCGCGACCGAGCGCGCCCCTTCGTTGGCCGCTCGCATCAGCCCGGGCCTGCCATCCGTGATGATGTCGCAACCGATGAGAGTCAGCTCGGCGACCACTTCGCCATAACCCGGCGACCGCCACACTGGGGCCAGTTCGGCTGGCCGAGCTTCACGTCATCCAGGCCTTCTGGGCGCGCCCCAGCATCTCGTTGAGGCTCGCGCGCTCCTTCTCGTGCTCGACGTCGCACAGGAGTCGCCGGGCGTTTAGCAGGGTCACGAAGCGGTGCACATCCGCATGCCTGTCCACCACCGCCCAGTCGAACCAGCTCGTCTCGTTTGTCCTGCAATAGGTACTGGCGGTCAGGAAGTTCTTCACCTGGCGATTGCGCTGCTTCTCGTAGCCGGGATTGTCGGTCGGCCCTTTCCACGCCGCAGTTCCAGCTTCGGTTGTCGTCCGAGCCATCGCGGTTGCCCTCGCCGTTGGCCTCGTTGTGCTTCCGATCGTAAGAGAACAGGTCCTTGAAGTGAAGCCGTCATGGCAGGTGATGAAGTTGACGCTCTGCTCGGGCTCCCGCTTCTCGTGGCCATGGATGTCCGGGCTACCGATTGAGTCGGTCGGCCAGGCGCACAACCGGGCCCCGGTAGGCCCGCTGGCCGGCTGGCCTGCCGCCGGACTGGACGTCGCCGTCGGCGTTTTCGAGGCCGGCCGTCCCGGGCCGGACCGCCCCCATCAGTTCGGTGGCGAGCTTCTCCAGCCTCGTGATGTCACCGGCTCGCAGCTCCGCGCATCGACGCGCACGGGATGCGCGTACTCGGGGCCCCCGGTGGACGACGCGATGACCGACGCCGACCAGCCGGTCGCCGGCGAGCCGCTCGCGCAGGAACACCGTGAGGTGTTCGACGGCGCCCTCGTGGCCGAGCTTCGCTCCCTCGCCCCACAGGCGCTCAGCCACGGTGTGGCCCGAGGCGTCCCGGGCCACGAAGTGCGGCGCCATGTGAAGACCCTCATCTGACCGCGTACCTCGACGGCGAGGGCGCCAGCGCGCGTGGCGAAGAGGGAGAACTTGAGGCTTGAGGAGCCGGCGTTGAGAACGGCGATCGCGTCCACCATGCGCTCAGCGCCTCCAGGCGGGCGCTGGCGTGTCGCGCCGCGCATCCGCCACCAGCGCCATGATGGCCGCCGATGCGATCCCGGCGTACGCGCCCACCTCAATCGACGCGTTGTCAAACCGCTTGGGGTTGCGCGCAGCGTGCGTTGACGCCTCACGGGTCATGTTAGATGTTTCCCCCCTGTCAGATGTGCCCCCGGGCGCGCGCGCTCGCACGGCGCGGATCGACGGCAATATAGGTGCCATCCTCGCGGGCCGTAGGGCCGTCGAGATCGCTGGCCAGGGACGGATGCGGAGGCGCCGGTAGACGCTGTCGCGAGGAACCGGGGCGCCATGCTCCAGTCCGCTTTCGTGCCGCGAGCCCTGCGGCCGGCGTCGAGCACGGCTTACCGGCTTTTCGCGCCTGGCTCCGACATTTCGGAGCCTGCACGACATCGTGGAGCTTTCCATGACGACGCAGTGATGACTCGAAAGGCGCGAGTGGGGGCGCGCCGGCGACTCTAGAAAATCCAGCGTCGCTGCGATGCACAGGAGCGAGACACCCGCGATAACGCTCCGCCATTCGGGCTCCATGGTTGCGTCCCGCCCGGAGCGGCGGCGGTGCTGCCCTAGCTGGGGCGGCCGCATCCCCAATTCGGCGGGTGAAAGGCACAACGTCTCGGCGACGGCCATGGCACGGCGGTTGCCCGTGCTAACCTGCTGACATCGACAGGAGGGCTGGGGAGCACCCGGAGGAATCCCAATGAGCCATGATCTGGAAGTTATCGCGGCAGCGCTAGTCGCCGATGGAAAGGGCGTTCTGGCGGCCGATGAGACGGCGCCAACCTTGACCAAGCGGTTCGAAGCCTTGGGCATCCCGTCCACCGAACAGACCCGCCGCGCCTATCGCGAAATGCTCTTCACCGCGCCGGGCGCCGCCGAGTTCATCAGCGGCGCCATCATGTACGACGAGACGATCCGTCAGAAGAGTTCCGGCGGGACGCCGCTTGCC
>JBKPAK010000285.1:0-6873 GCA_046726415.1 Candidatus Methylomirabilota bacterium | reverse complement strand
CCCCCATCGAGTCAAACTTCGAGCTCGAGCAGGTATAGACCCCCGATGAGGCGATCGACGGCGTAGACGACCCGACGCTCATCGACGAGCACGTCGTTGATCTGCACCGCCCCGGCCCGGGACCCACGTGGCGCCTCAGGGACGTAATACGCGACCTCTTCCGGCCGGAACGGGTTGGAGACATCGTAGGCGCGCACGCCTCCGTTGAAGAAGGTCCCGAAGATGATCGTCTCCGACACCAGGTTGGCCGCCACCGGTCGATTCTCGTGCAGGTTGTGGGCACCGTATCTCCCCCCTCGTCCGGCGAACTCGCCCACGGGTGGCAAGGGACACGTCGAGATCGGCACCGGATTGGTCTCGTCCTGAACGTCGACGACCCACACGAGCTTCGGCCAGTCTTTCCCGCCCTCCGCAGTAGCTTCGTCTGAGACGATCATCATCTGAGAGTCGAAGAGCGGCAGCACCGTGTGGCTGAAGCCCGGGTAGGGCGGGTGATAGTCCCATCGGCTCAGCAGACGAGGGTGGGCCATGTCAGAGATGTCGAGAATGATCGCGCCGCCGTCGATGTAGCCGATCCAGGCCCGGTCGGGACGACGGGGGTAGACATTCGTGTTGTGGGCGCGAAACCCGGCATCGAACTTCGGGTGACGGGGAGGCGGCGGCTCAGGATCTCCGTCGCGCGTCCCTGGAAGCCACCAGCGGCCGACCTCGACCGGACGCGTGGGCTCACGGACATCGACGATGCGGTAGAACTGATCGTCCTTTGGGTTGCGGGGCTTGAAGTCCGGGGCACCACTGGCCAGATGCAGGTAGGCGCCATCGACGAACCACAGATGGTGAACGCCGCGCGAGTGGGGGCCGGAGGCGTCGAAGAACGCGATGGATCGCGGCCGGCTCGGATCGGCCACGTCGAAGAACTCGACACCCGCCGGCTTCATGCCGACGCGGCTCGTCTGGTACGGGACCACGAGGAGATCGCCCACGAGGTCCAGGTTGTTGGAGCGCATCTCCCCGTGGGGCAGGTCGGTCTGAACGATGACCGAGGGTTTCCGCGGATCGCTCACGTCCACGGCGGTGAAGTTCTTCGGCGCCGACTCGTGGCCCAGCCACAGCACGCGCCGGCCATCGCGGGCGAGCTGGATGGCCATGCCCTCCCCGCAGTTGCCGAACCCGCCCAGATCGTTGTGCCCCAAGAGCCTCATGTTCTTCGACGACGCGCCGTTCTGTGTCATAGCAGTCTCCCGGCCCGCGATCCTACCATCTCCGACGGACGGCCGCAGAACTCATGATCGGCGAGGCTTACCCGGCTTTGTGCGTCCCGATTCGGTTGTGGCGGTGACATGCCGTCGATGCGCGCGATCGTGGTCGATGTCGGATAGACTCTCGGCGCCAGCGTGGCGACCTCGCCAGCGCAGCAGGCGTTGCGTAAGGGCTACATGGAGGAACGATGGCGGCGAGACTCACGGCAGGACCCGTCGATGCCGCGAAGAGCCCCGCGGCGACCCTGAAGACGCTCGACGCACGAGCGGTGGCGATCGACGGTGGCGTGTGGGCTCGGCGACAAGCGGTCAACGGCGAGGGCGCGCTGCCGCACGGCTTCCGCATGCTGGAGGCGGCGGGCAACCTCGAGAATCTCCGGATTGCCGCCGGGTGCTCGGCCGGACGGTACCGGGGGCCCGTATTCATGGACTCGGACGTGTACAAGTGGCTCGAGGCCGCGGCGTGCGAGATGGCCCGCGCGCCTAACGATTGGCTGCGCTCCACCAGCGAGGCGACGATCGCTCTCGTGGCGGCAGCGCAGGGCGACGACGGATACGTCAACTCTCACTACATGGTCGCCGAGCCGGGGAAGCGCTGGACCGACTTCGCCCAGGGGCACGAGCTGTACTGCGCCGGGCACCTCATCCAGGCAGCCATCGCACACCGCCGAGCCACCGGGGACGACCGGCTCCTGACGATCGCCCGGCGCTTCGCGGACCACATTCATACAATGTTCGGCCCGGGCCGGCGGGTGGCGACGCCTGGCCACCCCGAGATCGAGATGGCGCTGGCCGAGCTGTACCGGGAAACCGGCGAGCGGCGCCACCTCGACCTGGCGGCCTTCTTTCTCGAGCACCGCGGACGCGGGTGGCTGGGACCCGGCCGCTACAACAGCTCGGTCTCCTACCAGGACCGCGTGCCGGTGCGCGACGCCACCACGGTCGAGGGCCACGCCGTCCGCGCGATGTACCTGGCCACCGGCGTCGCCGACGTCTATCTCGAGACGGGCGAGGCGGCGCTCCTGGAGGCGCTGACCCGGCAGTGGTATGACATGGTCGGCGGCAAGCTCTACGTCACTGGTGGAGTCGGCGCCCGGCACCTCGCCGAGGCGTTCGGGCAGCCCTACGAGCTGCCGAATGACTTGGCCTACTGCGAGACGTGCGGGGCGATCGGCAGCGTCATGTGGAACTGGCGCATGCTGCTGGCGACCGGGCAGTCGCGCTTCGCCGATCTCATCGAGCGGACCCTCTACAACGCCGTGCTCGCCGGCGTCTCGCTGACCGGCGACCGGTACTTCTACGTGAACCCGCTGGCCAGCAACGGCGAGGTCGAGCAGCTCAGCCGGGGCGGGTGCCTGCGCAAGGAATGGCACCTGGTCGCGTGCTGCCCCCCCAATGTGATGCGGCTGTTGGCCTCCCTCGGCCACTACGTCGCGACACGCGATGCCTCGGGGCTTCAGATCCACCAGTACGGATCAGCCCGAATCGCCACGGCCGTCGCGCCTGGGCCAAGCGTCGCCCTCCGGATGGAGAGCGCGTACCCCTGGGCCGGGCGGGTTCGGCTCACGATCGAGGAGACGAACGCGATGCCGTGGACGCTCGCGCTGCGCGTGCCCGGCTGGTGCGCGGGGGCGACGGCCCGGCTCAACGGCCGGGAAGCCGCGGGCACGGTTGCGGCCACGGGCTACCTGCGCCTCGAGCGCGCGTGGGCGCGCGGCGACACCGTGGAGCTCGACTTGCCGATGGAGACGCGACTCGTGGAGGCGCATCCGTGGATCGAGTCCACGCGCGGATGCGTGGCCATCGAGCGAGGTCCGATCGTCTATTGCCTCGAGCAGGCCGATCACCCGGAGACCAGGATCGCGGACCTCGAAATCGACGCAGCTGCGCCACTCGCGTCGGCGTGGGAGCCGGATCGCCTGGATGGCGTAGCCGTCGTCCGCGCAGCTGGGTGGGAGGTCGACACGGCATCGTGGCGAAACCAGCTCTATCGTCCCCTCGGGGCCGCGCCAGCGGCGTCGCGCCGGCCAGTGGCGTTGACGGCCATCCCGTACTACGCGTGGGCGAACAGGCAGCCAGGGGCCATGCGCGTGTGGATCCCGCGAGGACCGGCGGCTTGACAGTCTTTTCAGCGTGGCCTAGCGTCGCGGCATTCAGGACGCGCGCGGAGGATTCGACGATGACTTTCACGCGGACCACGGGGTGTCTGGTAGGGGTCGTCCCTCTCGTACTGGCCATCGGGCTGCTCGCCACCGGCGGGCCGGCCGGGGCGCAGGGGAAAGCCCTCACGCTCTCCATGCTGGCCGGCTACAAGGAAGACGTGCTGCGCGCGAACCTGCCGGAGTTCGAGAAGAAAACCGGCATCAAGGTCGTGGTCGATGCGGCGCCCTTTGGGGACCTGTACAAGAAGCAGCTGCTGTCGCTCAGCACGGGTGGCGGCCGGTACGACGTCCTCTTCATGGACGAGCCCTGGATTCCCCCGCTGTCGGAATTTCTCCTGCCGCTCAACGAGCGGATGAAAGCGCTCGACCTCCAGGACTTCGTTCCCACGACGGTCGCGTCCGGGGCTTTCCAGGGTACGCAGTACGCCGTGCCGGTGGATCCGAACGTCCAGATCCTCGTGTACCGGAAGGACCTCTTCGAGCAGAAGGGGCTCAAGCCCCCGACCACGTGGGACGAGCTCCTGGCGGCCGCCAAGGGCTTTCACGACCCGGCCAAGGAGCGGTACGGGATCGCCGTGACTGCCAGCAGCGACATCCAGACCGCGCTCTACATGCTCCTGGCCATGTGGTCCTACGGCGCCGAGCTCGTCGACGGCAGTGGGCGCGGCAGTCTCAATACCGCGGCCGGCCGAAAGGGGGGCGAAGTCTTTCTGGAGCTCTTGAAGTTCACCCCACCCAACGTGCGGAGCTACAACTTCGCCGACGTGAACAAGGCGATCCAGCTCGGTCAGGCCGCCATGGCCATCCAGTGGGCCTCCGGCGCACGGCCCATGGAGGACAAGACCCGGTCCAGCGTGGCGGGGAAGCTCGGGTACACGCGGGTGCCGAAGGCGGTCCGGCAGACGCCGATGCGGGGCGTGTGGACCATCGCGATCGCCAAGAACAGCGCGAACCAGGACGCGGCCTGGCAGTTTGCCACCTGGCTGTCGGGCAAGGAGTTCGGCCGGGCCGCTGTCAAGTTTCCGGCCGCCTCCTCGGCCATCCACAGCCCGCGCATCTCCGTGCTCGACGATCCCGCCACGAAGGCAATCCTGCCGTATGCCGACACGCTGCTCGAGAGCCTGCAGATCACGAAGGAGCGGCCGCGACTGCGGGAGTACGCGGACATCCAGGAGAATCTTCGGGTCACCGCGGGCAAGCTCACGGCTGGCGAACTGACCTTGGACGCTGCCCTCAAGGAGATCGACGCGGGGACGAACCGGATCCTCGGCAAGTAGCGGCGAGCTGGCCGTGGCCGTCGGCGGCGCAGGACGCTGGTTCCTGCTGCCGGGGCTGGTCTTCTTGTTCGCCATCGACCTGATCCCGCTCGTCTACTCAGGCTGGGTCAGCTTCTACAACTGGTGGCTCATCCGACCGCGGGACGTTCGGTTCGTCGGGCTCGCGAACTACATCCGTCTCGGGGTCGATCCCGAGTTCGGACGCGCCGTCGTCGTCACCACCCTGTTCACCGCTGGCGCGGTGCTGATGGAGTTCCTCGTCGGCCTGGCGCTGGCCCTTCTGTTCGCGCAGCCGTTTGGGTTCCTCCGACCGATCCGCGTCCTGCTGCTCCTCCCTCTCTTCGTCGTTCCCGTGGTCGGCGCCACCATGTGGCGCGTCATCTTCCATCCAGAGGTGGGCGTCCTGAACTACTATCTGGCCTCGGTCGGGCTCGGCCGCCCGCCCTGGCTCAGCGATCCCACGCTTGCCCTCGTCTCGATCACGCTCGTGGACGCCTGGCGCACGATCCCGTTCATGTTCCTCGTGATGTACGCCGGGCTCGAGGTGCTCCCGGCCGAGCTGTTCGAGGCGGCCTCGGTGGACGGGGCGTCCGCCTGGCAGAGCTTCCGGCACATTACTGTCCCGCTCCTCGCGTACATCATGCTGCTGGCCGTTCTGATCCGGGGAATGGACGCCTTCCGGGAATTCGACATCATCTTCGTCCTGACCGGAGGCGGGCCGGGGACGGCCACCCAGACGATCCAGATCCTGAACTACCGGGCGTTCGGTCTCGGCCACATGGGCCAGGCGAACGCGATCGGCATCGTTACCCTCGCCCTGGTGGCTCTGATGTGCTTCGTCTTGATGCGCGCGATCCTGCGACCGCCCGGGCCCGCGCGGGGCTGACGTGCCACCGACGAGGCTCCGCGCGATCTTGACGGCGCTGGCGCTCCTGCCGATCCTGGCCTGGACGCTCTTCCCCATCTACTGGATCACCACCGCGTCGTTCAAGACGGAGCTCGCCCTCTACGCCAAGCCTCCGCAGTGGCTCTTCACGCCGATCTTCGACAACTACGCGCGCGTGCTGACCAACATCCCTTTCTTCCAGTACCTGAAAAACAGTCTGGTGATCGCCATCGGCACCACGCTCGGCAGCCTCGTCCTGGGAACCCTGGCCGGCTACGGCTTCGCGCGCTTCCGCTTCCGGGCCTCGGAGGCCGTGCGATTCCTGGTCCTGGTGACCCGGATGGCGCCGCGCATGGTGTTGGTGGTGCCCTATTACTTGATGATGCAGCGGCTCGGCCTGCTCGACACCTACACGGGGTTGCTCGTCGCGTACGTCTCGTTCGCGCTGCCCTTCTCGATCTGGCTCCTGATCGGATTCTTCGTCGAGGTGCCGCTAGACGTGGAGGAGGCGGCGATGATCGACGGCTGCTCCCCCCTCGGCGTGCTGCTGCGGATCGTGATCCCGATCGCGGCGCCGGGGCTCGTCGTCGCCGCGATCTTCGCGTTCCTGGCCGCGTGGAACGAGTTCCTGTTCGCGCTGATCCTGAGCGGCGTCGAGGTCAAGACGCTGCCGGTCGTCATCGCCGGGCTCAACACCGACGCCGGGCCTCTCTACGGCGAGATGAGCGCCGCGGCGGTGATGGTGATGCTGCCCAACATCGCCATGACGCTCGTCCTGCAGCGCTACCTGGTCAGAGGCCTGTCCCTGGGGGCGGTCAAGGGGTAGATCTATTCCGCCGAAGGCACCAGGGCCTCGGTGCACCCTGGTGCCTCTGGGATGCCTCCTAACCACCAGCCTGCCAGCGGCGGACGATCTCCGCCAGGCCGCCAGCGTACAGCCAGACGGCGACGGCTCCCCACCGGGTCACCGTCGCGAGCAAGAGCAGGGACATGCTGAGCTTGCCGACGTGGAAGTCCGGATGGAGTTGCCGGTTGTTGATCAGCATGATCTGGATGCACCCGATCCCCTGGTTGATCAGGTAGGCGACTGAACCGGCCAGCCAGATGATGAACGGCGAGGTCTGCAGCACCATCCAGAGCCCGGCCAGGACGGTCACCGTCACCACCACGAAGTACCAGAAGCGGTATGGCCTGTTGCGCAGGCCGACCGGCAGCAGGTTGTGAAAGAAGTTGTTGACCCGGCCCTGCCGCAGGCGCGTGGTCGCGATCGCGTCAGTGGTGGTCCGACC
>JBKPAK010000284.1:0-21830 GCA_046726415.1 Candidatus Methylomirabilota bacterium | reverse complement strand
GTCTTCGAGCCCTTCTTCACGACGAAGCCGGCCGGGCGAGGCACCGGCCTGGGCCTGGCCATTTGTCGCGACATCGTCAAGGCGCACGGGGGCGACCTGAAGGTCGAAAGCCGGGAGGGTCAGGGGACGACGTTCACCGCCTGGATCCCCGCCGCCGCGGACGGCGCCTCCTCCGCCGCGTAAGGTCGTCCCAGATCGCTTGCTCGGTCGTCGCCCGGGGTGCCAATATCGCGCATGGCCGCTGTCCCTCGCCCCGGTCGGATCCGCCGAGCGCGGCGTGGCGCGCATGAGCGTGGCCGGCGTGGACCGCTGCTTCCCCGCCCGCCTGTGTCCAGCCCTTCGGCTGGCGTGGGGCTCGACGCGGGAATGTAGGACCGGCTTGGGCGCCGTCGCGGACACCGCCTACCCGGCCAGGCCCGACCGCGATCTCGCCTATCGCAGCGAGCCCCCCTGTGCGGATGGGCTCGTCGTGGGTCTAAGGGATCCTCTGGGCGGTCTGGGAACGCCGTGAATCCAACGTCGATCTCGCCGCCCGACGGCTCGACCCTGGCCATTGCGCTCACCGTGAACGGCGTGGGCGTCCGCCGCCGGGTGGAGCCGCGACTCAACCTGGTGGACTTCCTCCGCACCGAGCTGGACCTGACCGGCTCTCACGTGGGCTGTGAGCACGGTGTGTGCGGCGCCTGCACGGTGCGCGTCGATGGCCAACTCGTCCGCGGCTGCTTGATGCTGGCCGCCCAGGCCGATGGCGGTCGGGTTGAGACCATCGAGGGCGTATCGGGGCGCGGCGAGATCGCCGCCCTCCAGCGCGCGTTCCGCGAGGAGAATGCGCTGCAGTGCGGCTTCTGCACCCCCGCGATGTTGCTGACCGCCCAGGATCTCCTGCTCCGCGTCGCAGGACGACCCGACGATGCCACCATCCGCGAAGCGATCTCGGCCAACTACTGCCGCTGCACCGGGTACCACGCTATCGTGCGCGCCATCAGCCGGGCGGCCGAGTTGCGCGCGCCCGCGCCGCCGCCCATCCCACCCGGAGACGATGGATACATCGGCCGCTCGGTGGTGCGGCCACAGACGGCGCGCCTGGTTGCGGGCCGGGGGACGTACACCGACGACATTGCGCTGCCCCGGATGGCCCACGCGGCGTTCGTGCGTTCGCCCCACGCTCACGCCCGCATCATGGCCATCGACACGCGAGAGGCGGCGTTGCTGCCGGGGGTGGTGGCGGTGGTGACCGGCCAGGAGATGGCGTCGCTGTGCGAGGGATGGGTCGGGGTGCTGCTCAATTACCCCGGCATGAAGTCGGCGAAGCAGTATGCGCTGGCCGTCGAGAAGGCCGTCTGGCAGGGAGAGCCAGTGGTGGCGGTGGTCGCCGAGAGCCGGGCGCTCGCGGAAGACGCCTGCGGGCGGGTGCGGGTGGAGTGGGAGCCGCTGACGCCGGTGACCGACCCGGAAGCGGCGCTGGCGCCCGAGTCCCCCGTCATCCACCCCGATCTGGGAGACAATCTCGTCCTCGAGACGAAGATCGATGCCGGTGATGTCGACGCCGCCTTCGCGGAGGCTGACGCGGTGGTGTGCGAGACCTACGTGACAGGGCGTCACACCGTGGTCAGCGTGGAACCGCGCGCAATTCTCGCCGACTACCAGCCCGAGGATGGCGCGCTGACCGTCTACCATTCCGGGCAGGCGCCCTACATGCTCCACGACATCCTGGCGCGCCACCTGCGCCTGCCCGAGCACAAGGTTCGCGTGATCACCAAGGACGTCGGGGGCAGCTTCGGCCTGAAGATCCACACCTATCCCGACGAGCTGGCCACCTGCGCGCTGGCCGTCAAGCTGGGGCGCCCAGTGAAGTTCGTGGCGGATCGGATGGAATCCTTCCAGACGGACATCCACTCGCGCGACCATCGCGTGACCGTCGAAGTGGCGGTGAAGCGGGACGGGACGATTCTGGGGATGACCGTGGACGACCTGGCCGGGGTGGGTCCCTTCTCGATGTATCCGCGGTCCAGCGTGGTGGAGAGCGGCCAGGTCCTCCGGACCACGCCGGGGCCGTATCGCTTTCCAAACTATCGCGCCCGCGGCCGAGTCGTCCTTCAGAACAAGACGCCGATGTCGCAGTACCGCGCGGTCGGGCATCCGGTGGCGTCGCTCGTGATGGACGCGACGATCGATCGCATCGCCCGCGAGCTGGGACTGGATCCCGTGGAGATCCGCCGCCGGAACCTCGTGACCGCGGACATGTATCCCTATACGGCGCCCTCCGGCCTCTTCTTCGAACGACTCTCGCACGAGGAGTCGCTGGCCAAGGTGCTGGAGATGTCCACCTACCCTGCGCTCTGTGGCGAGCGCGACTGGTTGCGCGGCCAGGGCGTTCACCGGGGTCTCGGCCTCTGCGTCTTTGTCGATCTGACTGCGCCCGGGGCGGCCACCTATGGGACGGGCGGGGCCCGGATCAGCTCCCAGGATGGGACGACCACGCGGCTGGAGCCGACCGGTAAGCTCACGGTCATCGCCAGTGTCACCGAGCAGGGGCAGGGAACCGATACCATCCTGGCCCAGGTCGCGGCGACCGCGGTGGGCGTGCCGGTGGAGGACGTGCGTGTCTTGACCGGCGACACGCTGGTGACCCCGTACGGCGGCGGGACCTGGGGAAGCCGGGCGGCGGCCATCGGAGGCGAGGCCACGCTGCTGAGCGGCAAGGCCCTGCGCGAAAACATCCTGAACGTGGCGGCGGTCGTCCTCGACGTCGATCCTCTGACTCTCGACATTCGCCAGGGCCGGGTCGTGGACGCCGGGACGGGCGAGGTGCGCCTGCCCCTGAGTGAGCTGGGGCGCATCGCGTACTTCCGGCCCGACACGTTGCCCAAGGACTTCCAGTCAGAGCTGACTGTCACGCGCCACTACGTCCCCAGGCATCAGCCCCTGGCCTACGTCAATGGCGTGCAACTCTCCTATGTGGAGGTCGACACCGCCACGGGCGTCGTGCGGCTTCTCGGGCATTGGGTGGCCGATGACTGCGGGCGCATCATCAACCCCATGCTCGTCGAAGAGCAGGTTCGCGGCGGTGTCGTGCACGGCCTCGGCGATGCGCTGTGGGAGCACTGCATCTACGATGCGCAGGGCCAGCTGCTCACGACGACGATGATGGACTATCTCGTGCCCATGGCCGCCGACGTGCCCGACATCTGGGTCGGCCACACCGAGACGCCGACGTCGTACTCCGAAGGTGGCTTCAAGGGGGCCGGTGAGGCCGGCGTGTCGGGGGCGCCGGGGGCTGTGCTCAATGCCGTCAATGACGCCTTGGCCCCTCTGGGCGCCCGGGTGACGCAGGTCCCCATCACGCCGGACGTCGTGCTCCGAGCGTTGGGGACGCTGCCACCGCCCCGATAGGACGATCCGGTCACAAGGGGTGGATCCTCGCAGGTGGCTCGGAGAGCGCATGCGGCGAGACACTGCCGACCTCCTCACACACCGAGGTAGCGAAGCCGGGTTTCGGGGTCCTCCTTGAGATCCGCCGACGTTCCCTGGTGACGGATGACGCCCTTCTCGATGAGATAGACGCGCTGGGTGGCGTCGAGGGCCAAGCGCGTGTTTTGCTCGACCAGGAGGACCGCCAACCCCTGGCGCTGGATGTCGAGGATGGTCTGGCTGATCGTCTCGACGAACGCCGGCATGAGTCCCTCGGTCGGTTCGTCGATCAGGAGCAGGCGCGGTTCGGTGCCGAGGCTTCGGGCCATGGCGAGCATCTGCTGCTCACCGCCTGAGAGCGACCGCCCGCGGTTGCGCAGGCGCGCTTGCAGGGGAGGGAAGAGAGTGAAGACCCGGTCGAGGTAGGCGTCCATCCACCGGCCGCGGTTGACCATGAGCCGCGCCATCTTGAGGTTCTCGTAGACGGTCAGGTTCGGGAAGATCCGCCGCTCCTCGGGCACGTAACCGATACCCATCTGTACGATCCGGTGCGGGGAGGCACCCGTGATGTCGCGATCCTCGAACGTGATGCGGCCCGCCCGCGGCTTGAGCACACCCATGATTGACTTGAGCGTCGTGGTCTTGCCGGCGCCGTTGCGACCGAGCAGGGCCACGGCTTCTCCCGAGTCGACCGTGAGCGACACACCCTGCAGGATGTGGCTCAGGCCGTAGTAAGTGTCGATGTGCTCGAGGCGGAGCATCAGTCGCGCAGGTAGACGCGGCGCACGTCGGGGTTCCGGCGGATCTCGGCGGGCGAGCCTTCGGCCAGGACCTTCCCATAGTTCAGCACGGTGATGCGGTCAGAGACCCCCATCACCACCTCCATATCGTGCTCCACGAGGACGATGGTCACCGTCCCCGCGATGGTGCGGATGAAGTCCGCCGTCTGCTTCGTCTCTTCCGGGCTCATCCCGGCGGTGGGTTCGTCGAGCAGGAGGAACTCCGGTTCGGTGGCCAGCGCGATGCCGATCTCGAGGTAGCGCTGCTCACCGTGGGAGAGGGCCCCGGCGGTCAGGTCGCGCTTGGCGCCGAGACCGAGCAGGGCGAGTATGCGCTCGGCGCGCGCCGTCACCTCGGTCAGGCCGTCCGCATTGCGCCAGGCGCTGAACGTGGTGGCCCGCGACTGGGCGGCGATCCGGAGGTTCTCGAAAACCGTCAGGTCCGCGAAGACGTTGGTGACCTGGTAGGAGCGGGCCATGCCGAGCCGCGACACGGCGTGGGGAGGCAGCGCGGTGATGTCGCGCCCCTTGAAGACAATGCGCCCGTCGGTGGGGGGCAGGACCCCAGTGAGCATGTTGAAGAACGTGGTCTTGCCCGCTCCGTTGGGCCCGATGACGGCGCGCAGTTCGCCGCGCCGCACCCGGAAGTCGACCCCGTCTACGGCGGCCAGACCACCGAAGCGCATGGTGAGTCCGCGGGACTCCAGAAGAGGCCTGTCGCCGTTGCCGCCGATGGCCCTCGAGGCGTGCCCGGGCCTGACCGGGGTGCCCCGAGCGTCGGAGGCGACAGGCTCAGTCAGAACTCCCAAGCTCTCGGGGGGGCCCCAGCTCAACTGGGACGCCCCAAGCGCTTGGCGACTCCCCATCCAAATCAGCCGCGCGCGCGCGAGCCGGCGCAGCGTCCCCACGATGCCTTCGGGCAGAAACAGGACGATGAGGACGAAGCTGGCGCCGACGAACACTTCCCAGTACTCGAGCTTCTTGGAGAGGAAGTCGCGCATCCACACGAACACTGCGGAGCCGACGAAGGGACCGAGCAAAGTACCGGTGCCACCGAAGAGGGTCATGATGAGCACGGTGCCCGACATCGACCAGTGGATGTTCTCGATGGGGACGAACTCGAGCGCGATCGTCAGGAGCCCGCCGGCCAGGCCGGAGAAGAGCCCGGAGAGCGCGAAGGCCACCAGCTTCACGCGCCGCGTGTCGTACCCGCAGGCCTGGGCGCGGCGCTCGTTGGCCTTGGTGGCGCGCATCACCCGCCCGAACGGCGAGCGGAGGATGCGGCGGATCACCAGCATGGCCAGGAACACCGTGGCGGCAATCGCATAGTAGAGGGCGACCGGGCGCTTGGAGAGACGGAACCCTCCCACCGCGTCGCTCAGGAAGAGGCGCGGCAGGTTGCCGAGGCCGTCGGTGCCGCCTGTCGGTTTCCACATCAGGACGATGTAGTAAAAGACCTGGGAGAGTGCGAGCGTCAGCATGGCGAAGTACACCCCGCGCTTGCGCAGGGCCAACGGGCCCACGAGCAGCGCGGTGGCGAGACCGCCCAGGGCGCCCGCCAACACGGCCAGCTCCACGGGAATCGTGCGGAGATTGACGAGGAGCAGGCCGGTCACGTAGGCGGCGACGCCGACGAAGGCAGAATGGCCGAGCGATAGCACGCCGGTGTGCCCCAGCAGGATGTCGTAGGCCAGGGCGAAGAGGCCGAACACGAGCACCTCGGTGAGCAGGGCCAAGTAGAACGGCGTGTAGTCGGCGAAGAGCGGGGCGGCCAGGAGCAGGACCGTCGCCACCCACAGTCCCCAGCCCTCGAAGAACCTCGCGACGGCGGCCAGGCCGCGGCCGGTCACTCCTCGGACACTCCCTCCTGGCCGAAGAGCCCGCGCGGGCGCACCAGGAGCACCACCGCCATCAGGAGGTAGATCACCACGTCGGCGAAGACGTCGTACACCATGCCGGTGAGGGCCAGCACCTCGCCGATGAGAATCCCGCCCGCAATGGGGCCTACGAAGCTGCCCATCCCTCCCACCACCGTCACGATGAAGCACTCGATGAGGATGAGGCCTCCCATCTCGGGAGCCACCGCGATCAGCGGAGCGGTGATGACGCCGGCAAAGGCGGCCAGGGCCGCGCCAAGCGCATAGGTGGTCGTCCACGTGCGGGCCACGTTGATCCCGAGGAGCTGGACCATGACGTTGTCGCTGGTGCCCGCCCGAATCACCATGCCGAGGTTCGTGCGGTTGAGAAGGAACCAGAGCAGAGGAAGAAGCGCCGCCGTGACCAGGATGATGAAGATCCGGTAACTGCCAATGTCGGTCCCCCCCAACGTGAGGAGCGATCCGGTGAGGACCTTAGGGACGGCGAAGGGCTTGCCCGGCCGCCCGAAGACCATGCGAATGACGTCGGGGATCATGATGGCCAGGCCATAGGTGACGAGGACGCCGGCGAAGTTTGCGTTCCGCGTGCCGTAGATGCGCCGGAGAACGCCGATCTCCACCAGGATCCCGACGCCGCCTACCACGGCCGGGGCGACCAGCAAGGAGAGCCAGAAGTTTCCGGTCAGGTGGACCGTGAGCCAGCCGACATAGGCGCCAAGCATGTAGAAGATGCCGTGCGCGAAGTTGATGATCCCCATGAGTCCGAAGACGATGGACAGGCCCTGGGCGACGAGGATGAGGATGCAGCCGTTCACCAAGCCGATGAAGAGCTGAGTCGTCCAGACTTCGAGCGGGTAGCCGAAAACCGTCACGACCGGTCCGCCCGCCGTTGGCGCAGGGCGGCCCGCCGGTTCAGGCCTGGTCGCTCAGGCGCTTCTTGGGGTCGAAGCCCTCGCTCTCGCAGGTCTCGGCGCTCTCCTCACCACCCACAGCCTGGACGATCTCGAAGTAGTCCCAGTCGTCCTTCATGGCCGAAGCCGCCTTGCCCCGGCAGAGGAAGACCTCCTGGATGTTGACGTGGTCGCAGGCGCGAATGTACTCCGGCCCCTTGAGGTACTGAAACTTTCGCCCCTCGATGGCCCGGATGACCTTCTCGGTGTCGAGGCTCTTCACCTCCTTGGCGGAGTCGAGCAGCACGCGCACGGTGCCGTAGGTGGAGGCGGCGTAGCCCGAGGGCGCGCGCTTGCGCCGGGCCATGTGCTTGTCGTAGTACGCCTTGGCGCCGGTATACTTGTCTTTCACATGCCAGTACCACGGCATCCCACTATAGGTGCCTTCGTAGACGCCCTTGCCCGCGGCCTCGGCGAAGGTGAGCTCGGTGATGCCGTGAATGACTTGCGCCTGCTTGCGCAGCCCCAACTCCTGGATCTGCTTGGCGCAGGCCACCTGGTCGGCGGCCCACGTGACCACGAAGATGACGTCGGCCTTGACGGCGGCGGCCTTGGGAAGAAAGGGCAGGAAGTCGCGCGTGCCGAGGGGGGCGTCGGGGGGGATCACCCAGCTTCATTGCGAGAACGGCGACGTCCTCGACTTCCTCGAGAACAAAGCGCTGGCCGAGGGTCGGCTAGAGCCGCGCCACTACCCGCCGAGCTGCCCGGCGTGGGCGGAAGAGGAGGCGATCAATCGCGCGATCGGGATGGGCGCGATGACCGGCTCGCCGGTCTACGTCGTGCACCTTTCGACCCAGCTCGGCCTCGAGCGGATCAAGCGCGCGCAGATCTCCGGGCAGCGCGTGTGGACGGAGACGTGCCCGCAGTACCTGCTCTTGACCGACCGCGAGATGGAGCGCTGGGGACCGTACGCGAAGATGGGCCCGCCACTCCGTCCCGCGGACGGCCCGGACGGCGACGCGCTGTGGGGCGGCCTGGCCGGCGGCTATATCTCCACCGTCGGCAGCGACCACGCGCCGCGCCGGAAGGAGACGAAGGAGCCGGGCTGGAAGAACATCTTCCTCGACCCCACGGGCCATCCGATCCCGTTCGGCGCGCCGTCCATCGAAACGATGGTGCCGCTCATGTACAGCGAGGGCGTCGTCAAGCGCGGGCTGCCTCTGCCGTGGATGGCCCGCGTGCTGGCCGAGAACTCCGCCCGGATCTTCGGGCTGTACCCGCGAAAGGGGGCGATTCGCGTCGGCGCCGACGCAGACCTGCTGATCATCGATCCCGAGCCGGAGTGGACGATGACCGCCGCCGACCTCCTCGGGATCGCCGGCATGACGCTCTACGAGGGCTGGAAGATGCGCGGCCGGCCGTGGATGACCTTGCTGCGCGGGGAGATGCTGCTGAACCAGGGGAGACTCGAGCAGGGGCTAGGCTACGGGCAATACCTCCACCGCGGAGGTCCGGTTCCGCCGATCGGCGGCCCTGTGCGATGAGACGCGGACGGCGCCGGCGCCTTCGCGTCGCCGTTCGACACGCCGGCACGCCGCGGGACGCCGCCACATGCCGGAGTGACGCGACCGCCGGCCGGACCTCTACGGCCGCCTCGTGCGCGGTTGAGCGCCCTCAGCGCCCGAGGTACGAGGCCAGCACCTCGGGATTGTCGGTCAGCTCCCGGGCGGGGCCGGAGTAGGCGATCACACCGTCCTTCAGCACGTGGGCCTGGTCGGCGACGGCCGCGGCCACGCCGACGTTCTGCTCCACGAGGAGGATCGTGAGCCCCCGGGCGCGAAGGGTGCGCGTGGTCTCGATCACGGTCTCGACCACGAGGGGGGCGAGCCCCACCGAGGGCTCGTCCATCAGCAGGAGCCGCGGTCGCGCCATGAGGGCGCGCCCGATGGAGAGCTGCGTCTGCTCGCCGCCCGAGAGCGCCCCCGCCCGCGTCCTTCGGCGCTCGCGCAGGACCGGAAACAGCTCGAAAATCTCCCCGAGATCCTGGCGAATCGCGCGCCTGTCGCGGCGGATGGCCGCGCCGACGGCCAGGTTGTCCTCGACGGTCATGTCGGCAAACACCTCACGGCCCTGGGGGATCTGCACGACGCCCCGTCTCACCACGCGGTCCGGCGAGGCACCGGTGATGGGATCGCCGTCGAGCAGCACGGTGCCGGCGCGGGGCGGCACGAGGCCGCTCAGGGCGTTGAGGACCGTCGTCTTACCCGATCCGTTGCCGCCCAGGAGCGCGACGATGGTCGTGGCAGAGACGGTGAACGAGACGTCCCGCAAAACCTCGGTGGGGCCGTACCAGACCTCAAGGTGCCGGACGTCCAGCATCCAGGTGTCTCCCGAGGTAGGCCTCGATCACGGCGGGGTCGCGGCGGATGTCCTCCGGCCGGCCCTCGGCGATCTTCTGCCCGGAGTTCAGCACGACCACGCGGTCCGACACGCCCATGACGAGCCGGATCACGTGCTCGATCATGACGAGCGTCACGCCGCGCTCGTCCCGGATTCGCCGCAGCAGCGCGTCCAGCTCGGCGACGCGAGTGAGGCTGAGCCCGACAGCGGGCTCGTCCAGCAAGACCACCTTAGGCTCGCTGATGAGCGTGCGAGCAATCTCGACGATGCGCTGCTGTCCGAACGACAGCGCGTTCCCCGGTCGCGGCGCGAAGGCGCGCAGCCCAACGAACTCGAGCGCCTCCAGCGCCCGCGCCCGCATCGCGGCCTCTTCCTCCCGCATCGCCGGCGCCCGCACCGCCGCGGCGAAGAGCCCGGCGCGGCTCCGGAGGTGAAGCCCCGTCAGCATGTTCTCGAGCACGGACATGCCAGGAAAGAGCTGAGAGGCCTGGAAGGTGCGGCCGAGCCCCAAGCCGGCGATGCGGCTCGGCTTTCGGCCGGTGATCGCGGTGCCGTCCAGCGTGACTTGCCCGCGGTCCGGCGTGTTCATGCCCGAGACCACGTTGAGCAAGGTCGTCTTGCCAGCGCCGTTCGGCCCGATCACGCCCACGATCTCGCCCGCCTTCACGCTCATCGAGACATCGCTGAGCGCGCGCACGCCTCCGAACGAGATCGAGACGTCCTCGACCGTGAGGATGTCGCTGCCCAGATCACTCACGTCGGCGGCTGGCGGTCCGAGCTCGTCGGAGGCGTCGATGGGTGCCCCAATCCCCCCTCACTGCCACGCGCCGCGGAACGCCCCGACCGCGGCTCGAGATCCGATTCGTTCGGGAGCTTTGCCGTCGCCGCCGGTGCCGGCTGGCGATCCACGGGGGGCGGGGCGGCGGTCGACCGCGGCACGGCGTGGAGCGACTCGCCCCAGCCGGGGACCCGCCGCCGGAGCAGGTCGACCAACCCGCGGGGCTGAAAGAGCACGAAGCCGAGCAGCAGGGCGCCGAAGGCGATCTCCTGCGTGGCCTTGAACTCGCGAAGGACCTCGAGCAGGTAAACGAGCAAGGCCGCGCCCAGCACAGAGCCGACCACCGAGCCGAGGCCGCCCACCACGATCATCGCCTTGTGCAGCACCATCTGGAAGAGGTCGAAGCCCTCCGGGGACACGTAGTCGAGGACGGCGCAGTATAGGGCACCCGCGGCCCCCGCGTAGAAGCCCGACAGCGCGAACGCCATCGACTTGTACTTGAGCAAATCGATCCCGAGCGCCTGCGCGGCGATCTCTCCGTCGCGCATGGCGACGAACGCGCGCCCGATGCGCGAGCGCATGGCGTGCCAGGCGAAGGCCACCAGCGTCACGGTAACGATCCAGCTCACGTAGTAGATGCCGTGGTCGGCGGTGAGCCCCAACCAGCTGAAGTCCGGCTCCGGCACCGGAAAGCCTCCGGCGCCAAACGTGACCTTCTCCCAGTGGAGGAGCACCCACTGGGTCGCCTGCGCGAAGGCCAAGGTCGCCAGCGCCAGATAGATCCCCGAAAGCCGCAGCGCCGGGAAGGCGAGCAGGGTTCCGATGCCCATGGCCATCAGAGCACCGCTCGGTGCGGCAATCCAGTACGAGAGCCCGAGCTTCACCTGCAGGAGCCCTGCTCCGTAGGCGCCGATCCCGAACATGGCGGCGTTGGCGAAGGCGAGCTGCCCCGCGAACCCGACGAGCAGGTTCAAGCCGAGGGCCAGGATGATGTAGAGGAGCATCAGGTTGCCGACGAAGAGGGTGTACTGGTTGGCTACGGCGGGCAGCAGCGCGAGGACCGCGAAGAGGACGACCAGGAAGCTCCGGTGGCCGACAAGCAACGGCACGTCAGATCTTTCGCACGCCCCGGACGCCCAGGATCCCCGTGGGCAGGAAGATCAGCGCCAACATGATGACGACGAAGGCCGACACGTCCTGGACCTTCGTGTGGAGGAACCCCGCGGCGAACTGCTCGAGGATACCGACAAGGAGCCCGCCAAGGATGGCGCCCGGTACACTGGTCAGCCCACCGAGCACGGCGGCGGCGAAGCCCTTCACGAACAGGACGAAGCCAATGTCCGGATAGAGCAACGTCAGCGGGGCCATGAGCACGGCGGAGGCGCCGGCCACCGCGGCCCCGACGCCGAACGTGTACATGTAGACCCGGCTCACGCGGATGCCGGACAAGGTCGCCGCCTTCGGATTGCTCGCCGTCGCCTGCATCCACTTGCCGGCGCGCGTCAGCTTGAAGAAGGCGGCAAACAGCGCCATGACGGCGAGGGCCGCTCCCAGCACCACCAGCTGCTGCGACATCACCATGATGTTGCCGACGCGGATCGGCTCGGGCGAGACGAGGGGCGGAAAGGCGAGATAGTCGCCTTTCCCGCCCCACAGCACGCGCGCGACGCCCTTGAGGATGAACGAGCAGCCGATGGTGGCGAGGAGGACGCTGACAAGCCCCTGCCGCATCAGCGGCCGATAGGCGATCCGGTCGGTGAGGACGCCGACAGCGAAGGCCCCCGCCACCGCGAGAACCAGCGAGGGGACGTAGGGGAGGCCGCCCATCACATGGAACGTGTAGGCGAGGAAGCCGCCGATCATGAAGAGCTCACCGTGGGCGAGATTCACGACCTCCGTGGCCTTGTAGACGATCACGATCCCGAGCGCGACCAGCGCGTAGAGGGCCCCCGTGGTGATCCCGGTGGCCAGGAGGTAGCTGAACATCAGCATGGGCGGCTCCCTAGTCGAGAGTGGTCACCCCGATGACCTTGGGCTTGCCTTCGAGCTTGATCCACGCCACGCTCTGGTTGCACTGGTGGCTCGTCGGTGGATTGCAGGTGATCGGGCCAGGGTACATCCCGGTCTTGAAGTTCTTGATCGTTCCCATCGCTTTAAGGAACTTCTCGCGCGTGAGGTCCGGACCGGCGCGCCGGAGCGCCTCCACCACGACCATGCCGCTGCCGATGCCCATCAGGTTGAAGACGGACAGCGCGTCGCTTGGGAACAGCGCCTTAATGCGCTCCCGCCACTCGGCCATCTCGGGGTCGTCGGGATGCCCGGGAATCGTGGAGATGCTTACGAACCGATCGAGGGCCCCCGGGATCCCGACCTGCTCCTGGAGCTGCGGCAGGTCCTGGATCGCCGTTTGGCCAATCCACAGCGGCTTGTAACCGAGCTTGAGGGAGTCGCGGATCAGCACCGCGGCCGGCTTAGGGTAGACGACGAGCAGGACCGCGTCCGCTCCCGACTGCATGAGCCGGAGCGCCTGCGCCGTCCCGTCGTTCTGGTCGACCGTCATCTCCTCGTCGGCCACCGCCTTGATGCTCTGGTCCTTGAGCGCGGTCAGCATCGGGTCGTACCGCGCCCGGCCCCAGGCGTCGTGCTGCGCGACGACCGCGAGCTTCTTAGCCTTCTGCTCGAGCGCGTACTTCACCTGGGCGCGGCTCTCGATGGTGGCAGTAAGCTGGGTGGTGTAGATCGACGGCGATGGCGGCGTCGAGATGCCGTCGGCCACGGCGGAGTTGACGACCATTGGGATGCCGGCCTTGACCACCTCTGGTTTGGCAGCGAGGGTCGAGTTGGAGCAGGCGCCGCCGTTGATCAGGAACACCTTGTGCTCGTAGATGAGCTTGCGCACGGCTGCGATGCTGCGCTCCGGCTTGCAGTCGTCGTCCTCGCGGATGAGCTTGAGCTTGCGGCCGTGAACGCCGCCCTGCTGGTTGACCTTCTCGAGGAGGGCCTCTAGCCCGTTCATCGTCAGCCGACCGTACATGTAGACGGGACCGCTCAGGGGGCCGAACGCGCCGATCTTGACCTCATCCTTCGTCACGCCCTGCTCCGCCCCCGTGCCTGGCGCCGGGACGGCCAGGAGCATTGCCACCGCCAGCGCCAGGAGGAAGCCGGTCGTACGAGCCGAGGGGCGGCCGTCGCGCGCCGCCAGGCGAGTCATAGACAGCGTCCGCAGTCTCTTCATGGCCTCTCCTCCGTCGGGTCGGGTGTGCGCATGATAGACGTGGCCGGCAGACGCAGCAACCGCGCTCAGCGGATCAACTCTCCATAGATCTCCGGCCGGCGATCGCGCCAGAAGGGCAGCCGCTTCCGCGCCTCGACCACGTCGTCGAGGTCGATGTCCGCGACCACCAGCTCCTCGCGGTCGCCTGAGCCCTCGGCGATGATGTCGCCGCCGAGCGGTGAGATGATCAGCGAGCGCCCGGCGTTGTCGCGCGGCCCTTCCTGGCCCGCCTTGTTCGGCACCCACGGCAAAGAAGCCATTCTCGTAGGCACGCGCCTGGGTGAGCCGGCCCCACGCCCGGCCCCGGTAGGCGAACCCGTAGGTCGAATAGTTGTGCGGGTACACCACGAGCTCCGCGCCCTTGAGGCCGAGGATTCGCGAGCCCTCGGGGAACACTCGGTCATAGCAGATCTGGACGCCCAGGCGCCCCTTCGCGGTGTCGAATACCGGGAAGCCCAGGTCGCCCGGCGCGAAGTACAGACGCTCGAAGCTCCCCGTGCCCCCCGGGCGGGTCGACGGGAAGTAGGCCGGGATGTGCGTCTTGCGGTACTTGCCGAGCACGCGGCCATCGGCGTCGATCACGAGCGCCTAGTTGTAGTGCCTCATGCCGTCTTTCTCGCCGTAGCCGAACACGACGACCATGCCCGCCTCGCGCGCGATCCCGAACAGGCGCTCGGTCAGCGGCCCGGGCAGCTCGTCGAACCAGGGCTCGTTGTCGCGCTCGAGGCGGTTCGGGAAGAACGGCGTCAGCCCGAGCTCGGGGAAGCCGATCAGGTCTACCCCGCGCACCCCAGCTCCCAGCACGCGGGCAGCGTATCGGCGAGGCCGGCAGTCGGATGGATGACCTGGCCGCTCGCGATCAGCCGCGGTCCGCGGATGCGACCGGTGGCAACCGCATCTCGCACCGCGACCGCCACGTTGCCGATCGTGCCGAGATCGACACGGTCGTGTACCCCGCGCCCAGGAGCGTGGCCGCGTTCAGCACCGCGTTGATCGCGGCCGTCTCCACCGGACAGCGGTCGATGTCCTCCAGGCGACGGAACCCGGCGTACACGAGGTGCGCGTGGCAGTCGATCAACCAGGGCATGATCGTCCGGCCCTCGACGTCGACGACCGCGAGGTCGCGACGCCGCGCGGGAAGCGCGGCGACCGGCCCGACCTCGCGGATAGCGCCGTCCTCGACGAGCACGAAGCCGTCGTCGAGCGGATCGTGGAGCTCGCCGTCGACGATGCGGCCGTGCGCGAAGCAGACGGCGCCCGTTGCCGGAAACGAGGCGATCGACATGGCGGTACCATCCGGGGTGCCAGCGGGCCTTGTCAAGCGGTCGCGCCCTTGCCGGGGGCGAAACGCGTGGTGTACGCTTTCGCTTCGGCGACGACGTCCTGCAGGGCCTCGGCCCGGCTCGTGGAGGTACCCATGAAGCGGTGGATTGCGCTGGCGCTCGCGGCGGTCCTCCTGGTGATCCTGACGGCCACGGGCCGGGCCGCCGACAAGAAGATCGTCTTCGGCCTCGGAATCAGCGCGCCGTACGCGCCCTTCGTGGTGGCAATCGAGAAGGGCTTCCTCGAGCAGCGCGGTGCGCCCGCCGAGTACAAGATGTTCGAGAGCGGACTCCCCGGGTTCGAGGCCGCGGTCGCGGGCAGCGTCGACGCCGGCATGGTCTCGGAGTTCGGCACCCGCTGCTGATGCCGATCGTGTCCGTGTGCCTGATGACGCTCGCCTGGCAGTGATCAGCGCGACGTTCTTTCCCCCGGTGCTGTTCCCCACGCCGGTGATGGTCGCCAAGGCGCTCGTGAAGGAGCTCGCGGCGGGGCGGCTGGTCGCCGACATCCTGGCGAGCCTCGGACGCATCCTGTCGGGCTTCGCGCTCGGCTGCACCATCGGCGCGACCACCGGGCTGCTGATGGGGTTCGTACCGCTCGCGCGGCGGTTCCTCGATCCCTACATCCAGTTCGGGCGGTTCGTTCCGTCGATCTCGCTGCTCTCGCCGGCTCTCATCTGGTTCGGCATCGGCGAAGGCTCGAAGCTGTTCCTCATCACCTACACGACGACGTTCATCGTGCTGCTCAACACGCTGGCCGCCGTGTTCAACGTGCCGCGCAACAAGCTGCGCGCGGCGCAGTCGCTCGGGGCCACGCGGCTCCAACTCTTCCGCCTGGTGGTCTTGCCGGCGAGCCTTCACGGGATCTTCACGGGGATGCGCGTCGGCATGGTGCTCTCGTTCACGACCGTCGTCGCGGCCGAGATGATCGCGGCCGAGACCGGCCTCGGCTACCTCATCATCAACTCCCGGCTCTGGTTTCACACCGACGTGATCTTCGTCGGGATCATCATGCTCGGCACGCTGGGTTACCTCGCGGACAAGACGTTCCAGGGCCTCGTGCACCGACTGGGGTGGCGGTACGCGCCGACCAATTGAGGCCGCCGGAAGGGTCTTCGACCGGCGCCGTGCTCTTGGGAGGGGCTGGGACCATGTGGCCCATCACCACTTGATCGAAGATTCGTCATGGGGTTGCTGATCGTCGGAGGGCTCATCGTCACACCGGACGGCGCGGGGGTGCGCGCCGAGCGCGGCAGTATCGCCGTCGAAGGCGGCCGCATCGCGCGCGTCGCCTACGGGCCCGAGGCGCGGACGCTCGCGACCGGGCCGGCTGACCGCGTGATCGACGCCAGTCGTCGGCTGGTGATCCCCGGGCTGGTGGACGCGCACTGCCATCTCTACGGCGCGCTCGCCCCCGGCCTGGTCGACCGGCTCCCCCTCGACATCCGGATGCCTGCGCTCGCCGCCACGATCGTCGGCTGCACCGACCACGACACCCGCGTGGCGACCCTGCTCGGCGCGCTGCGCATGCTGTGTGGGGGGACGACCACCGTGCTGGAGAACGTGCTCCAGGGCGTTGAGGCTACCGAGGCGGTGATCCGCGCGCTGCTCGAGAGTGGCATGCGGGCGGTCGTGGGCCCGATGCTTGCCGACCGACCGTTCCACGAGACGCTACCCGGGTATCTCGACCACCTCCCCGGGCCGCGACGGGTCGAGGCGCTCGGGCAACCCACGCCATCGCCCAAAGAGCTGCTCGAGGCGGCGGTCGCGATCGGGCGGCAATGGCACGGAGCCGAAGGCCGCGTTCGCGTCTGCCTGAGCCCCTCCACGCCGCATCGCTGCACCGACGCGCTGCTCGAGCTGGTCGCCGAGTCGTCTGCCGCCACCGGCCTGCCGGTTCACACCCACCTGCTCGAGACGCGCGTGCAGGCGGTCGCCGGCCGCCGTCTCTACGGCCGGACGATGGTCGAGCACGTCAAGACGCTCGGGCTCCTCGGCCCGCAGCTCTCGTGCGCCCATGCGGTGTGGCTGACCGACCGCGACCTCGACCTGCTCGCGGAGGCGGAGGTCGGTGTCTCGCACAATCCGCTCAGCAATCTCTATCTGGGGAGCGGCATCGCGCGCTTGCCCGAGCTGCTCGGCCGCGGGGTCGCCGTCGGCCTCGGCTCCGACGGCCCCAATTGCGGCGCCAGCATGCCGCTCTTCGAGATCATGAAGCTCGCGGCCTGCGTGCACCGGCTGGGCGAGCCGGACGGCGACCGGTGGCCGACGGTCCAGGACGCGTTCCGGATGGCGACCATCGGCGGTGCGCGGGCCCACGGGCTCGACCGCGAGATCGGCTCGATCGAGGCCGGCAAGAGGGCCGATCTCGTGCTGCTCGACGCGGACGCCCCGAACTTCACGCCGCTGAACGACCCGGTCACGCAGCTCGTCTACGGCGAGACTGGACAGTCCGTGCGGACCGTGATCGTCGGGGGCGAGGTCGTTCTAGAGGACGGTCGGCCGACCCGGTTCGACGCCGATGCAGTCATCGCCGAGGCGCGCGAGCGGGGCGCGCGGCTCCGCGAGCGCGCGCGGCTTGCGCTCGCCCAGGTGCAGGAGACGGAGCGGCACCGCAAGGGCGCGTACCTGGCGCTGGTGCGCGAGTTCGACGCGGTCGCCGGCGCGAGTATTCATTCGCCTCAGCGCCGCCGCGCCGATGAAGCCCCGGCGCACGGCGGCCGGAAGCGCGCCGGGACGACCGATCCATCTCGTCGCGGATCCCTCCGGCGTCGACGCGTGATGCTGACCCTCTCCGCCGACCAGGAAGAGCGAGCACGGCGGCTCCACGCCGAGGCATTCGTCTTCGCCGCCCACACCGACTTCATTGCCGGCGTGAGCGAGGGCCGGACGCGCGGCGAGCGCGGCGTGGCTGGCCGTCTGCAGCTTCCGCTGTTGCGGGCCGGCGGCGTGAAAGCCGTGTGCGAGCACGTGGCCGGCGACACGCCGTACTTCTCGACCTTCGCCTTCCGCAACATCCGCCCACTCCACCCGATCAAGTTCGCGCTCCAGGCGCTCGACTGCTGGCATGCCGAACTCGACGAGACGCCCGACTGGCGGCTCGTGCTGGACGCCGAGGACTTCGGCGCGGCCGAGCGCGAGGGCCGCGTGGCGATCGTGTTTGGCTTCGAGGGCGCGATGCCGATCGACGACGACCTCGGCCTGCTCCGGATGTTTCATCGCCTCGGCATCCGCTCCATCGGTCTGACCTGGAACGGCCGCAACCTCCTCGGTGACGGCGTGGCCGTGGGCAGCGGCGGCGGGCTCACGCGCTTCGGGCGTGCCGCGGTGGCCGAGATGAATCGGCTGGGGATCGCGCTCGACGTCTCCCACATGGCCGACGAGGGCATCGGCGACACGATCGAGGCCTCGGCTCAGCCGATCATCGCCTCGCACTCGAACTCCCGCGCCCTCTGCCCTCACCCCCGGAACCTCCCGGACGACCTGGCCGTCGCCCTGGCCCAGCGCGGCGGCGTCGTCGGCCTCCACATGCTCGCGCAGTTCGTGGCGGGATCCACCGAGGCCACCCTCGACCAATTCCTCGACCACATCGATCACCTCGCCGCGCTGATCGGCCCCGAGCATGTCGGCCTCGGGCCGGACTGCATGGAGCAGTGGCCCGCCGATGTCTACCGCGCGCTCTGGGCCGGGACCGAGATGGCCGGGCTGGAGTTCCGCTACCCGTCGGGTTTCGCGTCGCTCGCCGACTGCCTCAACGTGACGCGCGGCCTCGTGGCGCGCGGGTACGCCGACGCCGCGATCCGCGGAATTCTGGGCGACAACATGCGACGGGTGTTCGAGACGGTGCTGCGGGCCGGGCCGAAGCCGCCCGAGCGGCGCTAGCCCACGGGCCCAGCCCGACGTCACCCGCGCTCGCGCGCGCTATCGGCGTGTAAAGCTCACCGCCGTTCGCGCGCCCGCGGCGCCGGCGCAACGGTGTGACACCTCGCGCGGGCGGGGAGGTTTGGGTCGGCGTCTCGCCCCCTCCAACTCCAATCGGTGAGGTTTGAGGGATCCAGGCCCTCTGACGACTATCGGCCGCCGCTCAGGCCTTCGGCCGCCAGCGCCGCGCGAACGTCGAATCCGGTCGCAGGCGGCTCGCGTGGCACGTCGCGCGGCGGTTCCTCCCCCGCCGTGAACATCCGCACGATCCGGCGCTTGTCGCGGAGCACGCCTACGTCGTTCGCGGGATCTCCGTCGACGAGCAGCACGTCGGCGAGCTTGCCCACCTCGAGCGTGCCGACACGATGGCCGATGGCCAGCGCGTCCGCGGCCACCGCGGTGGCGGCCCGGATCACCTCCAGCGGCCGGTAGCCGAGCGCCTGGAGGTATTCCAGTTCGAGCACCCCGTCCGCGACGTGGAAGAAGCGATGCGCGGCGTCGCTGCCGATGGCGACCTTCACGCCGAGCTCGCGCGCGCGCACGAGCACCCGGGCCCCGGAGAGGAAGGCCCGGCGGGCCTCGGCGACGAACCCGGGGTCGTCGCCGACGAGCACATACCCCGGCAGGCAGCGCGCGTGCAGCCACGCGATGGTGACAGCGAGGGGGACGCCCCGGTCTCGCATCGCAATCAGCGCCTCGTCATCCGCGAACTCGCCGGAGTGCAGCGAACGCACGCCGGCCCGCACGGCGCTCATGACGCTGGCCGCCGAATGCGCGTGCGCGTGGACCCAGCGCCGATGCCTGGCCGCCTCTCGCACGGCGGCGCTGATCTCGTCGACATCGAGGTCCGCCGTCTCCGCATCGCTGTACGGCGAGCCGGCCACCCCACTCGCCGCGACCTTGATAAAGTGGACGCCGCCCTTGACCTGCTCGCGGACCGCGCGGCGCACGGCGTCAGGGCCGTCGACGACACGCGCGAGCGAGGCCTGGCTCTGGTAGCTCACCCAGGGTGGCGTGGCGTCGAGCAAGCCGGCTGTGCCGCAGAGGACAGGACCGGCCGCGATGACCCGGGGGCCGGCGACGATGCCGTGCGCGATGGCGTCCCGCACCGCTGGCCCCACGAGGCCGCGGCAGCCGCCATCCCCGATCGTCGTGAACCCCATCGCCAGGATCGCGCGCGCGTTCTGGGCCGCCTTGATCGCGGTCAGCTCGACGGGCTCCTCGAGCTCCTGCCGCCAGGCATTCGGCTGGCTAGCGTGGTACGTCAGGTGCGTGTGCGCATCGACGAGCCCAAGCATGATCGTGAGCCCGTGAGCGTCGATCACGTCGGCGGCGCGATCGACGGCCAGGCGATCGACCGGGCCGACCTGGCTCACGCGGCCGTTCACGATCACGAGCCCCGCCTTGTCGAGTGGCTCGCGCCCAGCGGCGTCGATCAGCCGTCCTCCGCGGATGGCGAGCTGACGGTTCAGGGCTCACCCTCGCGGCTGATACCGGCCGTACCCGGAGCCGGCGAGCACTTCGCCGATGTCATAGGTCATGGCGCGCTCGTCATGGGGCCTGTCGCTCAGCGGAGGCTCGGCAACACCTCGCGGCCGAAGAGCCGGATCGCGCTGAGCACGTTGTCCTGCGACATCCCGGGAAAGTTGAACCGCACGATGAGGTGGGTGGCGCCCAGCGCGTCACGCCGTCGCTGGCACTCTCGAATGGCGTCGTCCGGCGTGCCGATCACGAAGCGGTCGTGGGCCAGCTCCTCGATGGCAAGGTCCTGCCCGGACTCGCGGGGCATGTTCTTCCCCATGCCCCAGGCGTAGTACGAGCGGTACTTGGCGGCAATGTATGGCGCGGACGCCTCGAAGGCCTGCCGGCGGTCTCGGGCGACGTAGCACTCGATCGAGTGCGCGTACTCGGCGGCCGGCGGCAGACCGGCCGCGGCGCGGGCGCGCCGGTACAGCGCGATCTGGTCCCTGATGGTCGAGAAGGTCGCGACCGACGTCGAGATCCAGGCGTCGCCCAGCCGCGCGGCCCGTTCCACCGCGGGGTCGGCGGCCGCTCCGATCCAGATGGGTGGACGGGGGCGCTGGAGCGGCCGAGGGCGGATCGAGACGTCCTTCAGCCGGTAGAACTGTCCCTCGTAGGTGACGTGGTCCTCGCTCCACAGGAGCTTGAGGATCCCCAGCGCCTCCTCGAAGCGTCGGGTGCGCGTGCGCCGCTCGACGCCGAAGACCTCGTATTCCTCGGACCGGTACCCGAGCCCCACGCCGAGGATGAAGCGACCGCCGGCGATGACGTCCATGGTCGCGTACTGCTCGGCCACGTCGACCGGATTGTGCAGTGTCAGCAGGAGCAGGTTCGTGCCGATCGTCATGGACCCCGCCTCGGCGGCCAGGCGCGCCAGGAGCGGAGTCGTCTGGAGGAACTGTTCGGGATAAGTCCGGTAGTGCTGTCCGACCCAGACGGCGTCGTAGCCTTCCTCCCGCAGCGCGCGCGTCTGGGCGACGTGATCCTCGAACGCCCGGCGCACGTCGCTCGCGGCCGGATGCTGGGTGCCGAGGAAGACGCCGACCTGCATGGCTTCGAGGTTAACGACCGCGGGTGGCGATGGAGGTCAAGCCGCGCCCAAGTCCTCGGGAATCAGGACAAGGACGCCGGTGTAGGTGTGAAGGAAGTTCTGGCGGCCCACAGGAGCGAGCTCGCCGTTGCCGAAGAACCCCGCGAGCGGAAACTCGCCGAGAGCCTCCCGGATCGAGGTCACGTCGCAGTCGGGCTCACCATAGAGTCCCTGGCCTCGCCCCGCGCAGTTGAAGTAGCAGCCGAAGACCGGCCGGCGGCCCCCTAGGCGCGCGCGGAGGGAGGCGAGGGTGGCCTGGAGGTCCTCCCGCGCGGCCTGTGCGTCGCGAAGCTGGAACTGGATGGTCTGCCCGACGCGCACGCGTTCAGCGATGGCGATGGCCCCGCTCCGGGGATCGACGCCCAGGAGGTTGCGCACGAGAAAGTCGCCGCGCTCCAGGGGCGACTTAGCCGAGTCCATGGCCAGTCCCGCGAAGATGCCTGCGCGGGGAATGCGCTGCTCGGCATTCTCCACCGTGCGCATGGCCTCGCGCAGGACGTCGAGCGCGGGACGTCCGGCGATTTGGTGCACGACGCTCTCCTCGGCCCGCGTGACGACGTAGGGCTC